>JADZEF010000176.1 GCA_020850695.1 Planctomycetaceae bacterium
CCACTCAGCCCTCAACCACCAAACCCCGTGGACAAGGCTGAACAACCTTCTTGGAAACGACAGTTAGGCTGATGTTGGAGGGGCTAAGGCAGAAGGGGTTCGATGTTCTCGCGCTCCATCACGCCGAGGCCATCCTCACCCGCGATATGCCGGCGGCCGAACAAGAAATCGAGCGGGTGCTCCTGGATCTTGCCATCCCCGTGACGGAACTCGTTGCTGGCGGTGGCGGAGAGGCTCAAGGAACCCAGCGTCTTCGCCGCGCGCTGAATGGTGTTGGCTGGGCAAAGCGCAACATTAAGATACGCAAGACCGTTCGATGGGATGAGGCTGGGCCGGAGCAGGAGGTCGCGTCCCTCTCCCACGAAATCGACCATGTGAAGGCCTTTGGCACGGGCGTAGTTGCTCTTGAGATCGAGTGGAACAACAAGGATCCATTCTTCGACCGCGACCTCGAGAGCTTCAAACGGCTACACGCGGAAGGTGCCATCTCAGTCGGGGCGCTCATCACCCGCGGTGAGAGCCTGCACCAAGAGATGCGGGGTCTACTCCGGCGATTCATTGATGAGCAGAGGATCGACGCAATCGAGGCGCTCGACGAGTTTGGCTACTCTCCAACCCGCAGGCAGCGAGCCATCATTGACCAGAGAGCCGGTCGAACCGGCGACTTTCGGCAGGCTTGGGTCGATGCTTTCGTTGCTGACAAGTTTGGCGAGGCCACGACCCACTGGCGCAAGCTGCAGGATCGAGTGCTGCGGGGCGTTGGAAACCCCTGTCCGCTACTGTTGATTGGGATTCCGGCGGCCGTCGTGATGTTCTAGCCTAATCAGACGGCTTCAGAACCGCCGAGTTGTAGCCGTAAGTTGCCCAAGTTGGCTGATAGCTCGCGTCGGCTTGGTTGCCCCAATACGTCCAACCCTTCCGGGTGCCGCGAGCGAACAGTTCCAAGTATGGTCCTCGCGAGCAGCTCTCGATCAGGGCGTACTGCTCGTCCGGCTTGCGCGAGTGCTCCCGCTTCCGGCTCGACATGTAATTCACCTGCCTACGCCCGGCTGCTTCGGTCCGCGCGTTCTTTCCTCGAACACCGAACAGCAAAAGTTCCGTCACGTTCCGGAAGTAGAAGCCCACCCCGCGACCGTCCGAGCCGCCGTCCTTTCGGACTTTGTGCCAGACGATATTGGATTTGTACTGAAAACCCCACGATTCCATTACCCGGAGCCCCTCGGGGAGAAGGGCATTCGGCACCCACATGTAGAGATGTGACGGCGCGTAGGTCAGTTCGCTGACGGGGAGCCTACAGATCTCATCCGTCGTCATCGTCTCATAGCGTGAAAGACGGCGGTGCTCCGGAGCGACCTTCCCGGTCCGGTTTGTGAACCGCCAAGGCGGATCAGCCAGAATCGTATGGAAACGCCGACCGGCGATCGACCGGATCAGGTCTGACGCAGCGTCAGTTGGATGGATCGTCATCGGCGTCCCCAAATGACGTGAACATACCAAGAACACGCCGCTTTGGTCAATAGGTTACACGCTGAGCGGAACAAGAAGTCATGTCTGCGGGATTGTCCCCAAACAATCTGATCGACTTCGATCGAAAGCGCGGCAAAATCGGAATCGGAATCGGAAGGAGCCCGAGAATGTCGAGATCGTCGACTATCACTTGACGCCGTGCACCCGCATCCGCACGCATCCCGGCGAAATCCTCGCCGAGGAGTTCCTGTCGCCGCTCGGCATGTCAGCCAGCGCGCTCGCGCTGTCCCTCCGCGTGCCGGCGACGCGCATCGGCGCCATCCTCAAGGGCCGGCGCGGCGTGTCGGCGGATACCGCGCTGCGGCTCGGCCGGTTCTTCGGGACGACGCCGGAGTTCTGGATGAACCTCCAGTCGGCGCACGACCTCAGCCGGGCACAAGCGGAGGTCGGTCCCACGATCGTGAAGGACGTCAGCCCGCGCGCCGCGTAGCGGGCTGCTCACCGTCCGGTTCTCGGCCACGGCCGCGCACCGGCCCGCCCATTCCCTGCAGCCGTTGGGGTGATCCGCTTGCGGTTTGCGGGGAATATCCCGCATAATCGCCGCACGGAATGCGGTGATTATGCCAACCTACATCCATCAGTGCCCCGACTGGCCGCGCTTCCGCTGGGCCGAGGATCGCCTTGCCGGCCAGTTGGCTGCCGTCCGTCACCGGCAGGGCCGGCTGCTCGGGCGGATGGATGGCCTCGGCTTCGATCTCCGCAGCCGGGCGACGCTCCAGACGCTCACCGAGGATGTCGTCGAATCGAGCGGGATCGAAGGCGAAGTCCTCGACCGGGGGCAGGTCCGCTCGTCGCTCGCCCGCCGGCTCGGAATCGATATAGGTGCGCTGGCGCCGGCCGACCGCAACGTCGATGGCGTCGTCGAGATGATCCTCGACGCCACGCAGCACCACGAGCGGCCGCTCACGCAGGGGCGCCTGTTCGGCTGGCACGCCGCGCTGTTCCCGACGGGTTACAGCGGCTTGAGCCGCATCGCAGTCGGACGCTGGCGAGACGACGGGGACGGCCCGATGCAAGTCGTCTCCGGCCCTCCCGGCCGCCAGCGGATTCACTACGAGGCGCCTGCGGCAGCGCGCCTTCCCGAGGAAATCAAGGCTTTCCTCCGGTGGTTCGAAGGCAGAGATCGGCTCGATCCCGTGTTGAAAGCCGGCATCGCCCATTTCTGGTTCGTCACCATCCATCCGTTCGAGGACGGCAACGGCAGGATCGCCCGCGCGATCGCCGACATGGCGCTTGCCCGCGCGGACGGCAGCACACAACGGTTCTACTCCATGTCGGCCCAGATCAGGCGCGACCGGAAAGCCTATTACGACGTCCTGGAGCGCAGCCAGAAGGGCGACGTCGACATCACCCTCTGGCTCGAGTGGTTCGTCGGCAGTCTCGACCGCGCGATCGGTGCCGCCGAAGGAACGCTCGGCGCCGTCGTTGCCAAGGGGCGGTTCTGGGAGCGCGTCGCGGGAGAGGCGCTCAACGAACGCCAGATCCTCATGATCAACCGTCTGCTCGATGGCTTCGAAGGCAAGCTGACGACGTCGAAATGGGCAAAACTGACCCATTCCTCAACCGACACCGCGCTTCGCGACATCACCGGCCTGGTGGAGCGGCGCATTCTCACGCGGAGCGAGGCGGGCGGACGAAGCACGAGCTAC
>JADZEF010000177.1 GCA_020850695.1 Planctomycetaceae bacterium
ACATCGACGGCAAGCAGGTGAAGGCGCAGACCGATCGCCTGATCGAATCGCAGAAGGCGCGGGGCGTGAAGATCGTCACGGTCGCCCAGGCCGAGCCGGCCGTGGAGAATCCTCCGGTGGCGAATCCGCCGGTTGCCAATCCTCCGGTCGATGAAGCCAATCCGGCCCCGCAGGCCGCGAACGAAGAAACGGACCTGCTGAAGGCGGAGCAGGCCCGTCGCGACATCCTCGGCCAGCGGCTGAAACTGGAAGTGGAAAACACGATCAACGAAGCCCGTCGCATCTCGCGGCAGGATCCGGGGGCCGCCCTCACGCAGATCAAGACGACGATCGGTGCGATCTCGGCCACGACCGATATTAATCCCGACCTTCGCACGCAGCTTCTGAAGCGACTCAACGCCGTCCATGCCGAAGTGACGAGCCAGCAGGAAATTGCTCTCGTCAACAAGGTGAAGGCGGAAGAGAACCGAGTCATCCAGGAAGCGAAGCAGCGGCTCCTCGACAAGATGGCCCGCGAAGAGGCCCGACTCGACCAGCTCATCGACCGCGTCCGCGGCCTGATGGTCGACGGAGAACATGGCAACGACGATGCCTACGAGCAGGCCGAAGCCGTCTCGCGGATCGCGGTCGACCTTCAGCCCGGCAGCGGTACCGCCGCGGCGGCCCTGTTCAACTCCGAAGCGGCCGGCCAGCTTCGCAAGGCGTTCCGCCTGCGGTCGCTGCGGGCTGACAAGTTCCTTGAAACCCTGTACCAGGTCGAACTGTCGCACGTGCCGTTCCCGGATGAACCGCCGGTTCTCTGGCCGCCGGCAGAAGTCTGGCAGGCGCTGACAGAACGCCGCAAGAAGTGGGCCTCGGTCGACCTCCGCAAGGACCGGCCGGCCGAAGAGCGGATCCGTTCGGCCCTCGACCAGACGACCGAATTCGAATTCGTCGAAACGCCGCTCAAGGACGCGATGTCGTTCCTGTCTGACCTGCACAACATCACCATCATCCTCGACGATGCGGCCCTCGAAGGCGAAAACATCGACAAGGACGTGGCGGTCAACCGCATCATGTCGGGCATCTCGCTCCGCAGTGCGTTGAAGATCATCCTCGAGCCGCTCGCCTTGACTTACATCATCGAAGACGAGGTGATGAAGATCACGACGATTACCGAAGCGGAAGACCCGAAGCACAACACGACCCGCGTGTACCCGGTGGGCGACCTCGTCATTCCGATCCAGACCCTCGGCGGCGCCGGCGGTTTCGGTGGTTTCGGCGGCGGCGGCATCGGCGGTAACGGCTTCGGCGGCGGCGGCAGCTTCGGCAACAACGGCGGCGGCGGCTTCGGCGGTCAGGGCGGCGGCTTCGGCGGCGGTGGTGGCGGCCTTTTCAGTCTCCCGGCCGAGAAGGTCGAAGCTCCGTCGGTTGATCGTCGCGATGCCCAGGTCGGCGCGGCCGTCGAAGGCCAGGCGTTCGCTCAGGTGAAGGACACCGTTCCCGGAACGAAGAGCGTCTTCGACAATGACGCCGTGAAGTCGGTCAAAAAAAAACCGCTAGCGGCTCGCTGACTTCTCAGCCTGCACGGCCTGAAGGGGCTGGGCAAGACGGGCAGTCATCCACCAACGGCAATTCCACGAAGCGGAGTGCGGGCACGAGCCCGGACTCCGCTTCGTCTGCGCCGGGAGCGAAGAGTTCGTCTCCGACAACCGACTCCGCAAAGTCGCCATCGCCAGCAGGGGCTGGCAAGTCGAAGCCCGCCGCCGATCCCCCGCTTCCCGATGTGAATGACCGCTCGCGCCCCATCGAAGAGCAGTGGGAAGAATATTTCACGAAGAACGATCCGTCTCCCGCGGCGGTGCGGCGGGCCGTCAACCAACTGCACGCAAAGCGACTGCACGAGCACGTTATCGCCTGCATTCAGGCCGCCATCATCCAGGGCAAAGCCCGTCCGTGGATGTATGAAGTGCTGGCCCTGTCGATGGAAATCGCCGGCCGGCCGAAGGAAGAGGTTGAGCGCGTACTGCTGTCACGCGTCGACTTCAACGGCTCCGACGTCGCCAGCATGATCTACTCGGCCGCCTACCTGGTGCGGTTTGGTGGCGAGCGGCAGGCCCTCAAGCTGTACCGCCAGGCCTCGCAGATCGATCCGACCCGTCCCGAGCCCTACACGCTTGGCCTCAAGCTGGCGATCAAGGCGAAAGACCATGAAGCGATCCGCTGGGCGACGACCGGCATCCTGACGAATGTCTGGTCGGAGGGTTATGAAGATCTCCACCGGCAGGCCGAGAATGCCGCGGCCGACAGCCGCAAGGAACTGATGCAGGCCGAACGGACCAGCGAGGTCGAGGCCTTGGACCGCGCTCTGAGCGAAGCGCACAAGCAGGACCTGATCGTCCGCCTGACGTGGGCCGGCGAAGGAGACCTCGACCTCATCGTCGACGAGCCGCAGGGAACCGTCTGCTCGTTCGAGAATCCCCGCACGCGCGGCGGCGGCATCCTCGTACACGACGGCTTCGGACCCGCCTCGAAGAACACGTGGGAAGAATACCGCTGCCCGTTCGGCTTCCCCGGCGACTACCGCCTGCGGATCCGGCACATCGGCGGGAACGTCGTCGGCAAGCGGGCCTCGCTGACGATCACGCAATACCGTGGCTCGGAGAACGAGGTCCGCCGGACATTCACGGTCCCGCTCGATGAGCAGGACAAGTCCATCCGCATCCCGCTGGCTCAGGGCCGCCGGAAGGACTTCGAGGCCGACCCGCAAAAAAACGCCGCGATCGGACTGCGGCCGGTCCGGACGGCATTCAATCCCCGCCTGAGGGGCAGAGATCGCGGGCAACAACTGGCCGCGAACAAGTTCCACAATTCCCGCGACCGCAACGGCCGCATCATCCCGACGGCAGGGGCCGAGACCGGCTATCAGCCGATCGTCAACGTCATACCCGAAGGCATCACGATGCGGGCGATGGCGTCGATCTCGGCGGACCGCCGCTACGTGCGGATCAGCACGCAGCCCTTGTTCCAGTCGATCGCAGACGTCTTCACGTTCACGTTCAACGGCACGGGGTCGAACGGCGGGACGCCGGTGCAGAACGGTGCGGGAAACTGAATGGCATCATTCTCTTCAGTCGATCCGAACGGAGCACGGGCACTCATGCCCGTGCGAGAAACCCTATGCATGACACGCGCCCGTGAGTGCGCGTGTTGCAAATCGCGTCACAGATCAACGCCGGAGTTTTCCGAAGGAGCCCAGTGAGAAGAGGCCGTTCCCCGTGATCCGCAGGGAACGGCCTCTCCTGTTCTCTTTTGACGACTCGGTCCCGAAGCGGGGCCTCCGCGTCGATTACGCTTTCATCGACTGCTTCAGGTACGCTTCGAGAAAGCCATCGATCTTCCCGTCGAGGATCGGCGCCGGATTGCCGGTTTCGTAGTTGGTCCGCGTGTCCTTCACGAGCTGGTAGGGGCTCATGACGTAGCTGCGGATCGTATCGCCGCCGAAGCCGATCGTTCCTTTGCTCGCCCGCTTGGCCGCCACTTCGGCGTTGCGGGTGTCAAGCTCGAGCTGCACGAGCTTGGCCATCAGCATCTTGCGAGCCATGGCCCGGTTCTGGTGCTGGCTCCGCTCGTTCTGACACCGGACGAAAAGCCCCGTCGGAAGGTGGACGATCCGCACGGCCGACTCCGTCTTGTTGACGTGCTGGCCGCCGGCGCCCCCTGCCCGGCAGGTCTGTTCCTCGGTGTCCTTGTCCCAGTTGATCTCGATGTCGACGTTGTCACTGATTTCGGGCGTGACGTCGACCGCCGCGAACGACGTCTGCCGCCGCGCCGCCGCATCGAACGGACTGTTCCGCACGAGGCGGTGGTTGCCCGTCTCCCCCTTCAGCCACCCGTAAGCGTATTCGCCGCGAATGGCCAGCGTGGCGTTGCGGATCCCCGCTTCTTCGGCCTCCGACATGTCGAGCAACTCGGTCGAGTACCCGCGGTCCTCGGCCCACCGCTGATACATTCGCAAGAGCGTGCTCGCCCAGTCGGACGCGTCGGTCCCCCCTTCGCCCGCCTGAATGGTGAGGAAGGCGTTTCCGCCGTCGTGCGGTCCGGCCATCATCGCCTGCAACTCGACCGCCTCGACCTTCGGCACGAGGGCCTCGACGGCGGCGGCCAGCTCGCGTTCGCTTTCGCCCGAGTCGTCCTCGGCGCAGAACTCGATCAGCACGTTGAGGTCGTCGGCGGCCTTGACCACTTCCGTGAGAGGGCGGTAGGTGGCGTTCACCACCTTCAGCTGCGCCATCACTTCCCGGGCCTTCTCCTGGTTATCCCAGAAGCCGGCCGCTCCCATCTTCTCGTTGATCTCTTCGACTTCTTTCTGGCGGGCCGCCAAGTCAAAGAGAGTCCTTCAGATGAACGATGCGGCGGAACAATTCGTCGCACTTGGCGCGGAGATTCGGGTCCATGGGACGTCAGCTTTCAGAATACGGAAGGGGAACGCTGCGGAGGAGACACTCGACCCCGCACACGGGTTCCCGGCGACTGCGGGGATTATACGGATGCCGGCACAGGCCGAACAGACCGGCCTGTCGGGGTCGGAACGCACTACTTTGATAGTAGCCCCCAGGCTCCGCCTGAGACTAAGCCTTCGGTTCGCAGGACGCTGTCATTCTGCGAAAGCCAACTCTCTGACGGCTGAACCTCAGGCGGAGCATGAGGGCTACCTTAGAAAGGCCGCTGAGCAGGCCGTCACCCCTTGGCGACGCCGAGTTGCTCTTTCCAATGTTCGTCATACGGACGCGAAAACAACAGCTGAAGTTCTTCCGCCCGCGTGCCGCTCTCGCTCAGTAGGAGCCGGATTCCGCCGAGCACCTTCTGCATCCGGGGATCGGCCGCGACCTCCCCATCCCCCCGGTCGAGTCGGTCGAGCGAGGCGGCCAGATCGAGAATCTTGCAGCGGATCTCCAGGAACTCGCGTTCGAGGACCTGCGGTGCGGGGAGGGATGAGGGCATGGGAGTCGCTTCAACCGAATGGAGTTCCACCGGCTTGCCACGGTGGTGAAATGACTGGCCGACCACATGCGTGGCGATCCAGGTCAGGTCACGTCGACTTCGCCAACTCGTCGCGGACCTTCTCGAGGAGCTTCTTCGTCGCCAGCACTCCTTCGACTTCGGGAAGCTTGCTTCCCTCGTATTCGATGCCGACATAACCGCGATAACCCGCGTCGACCACAATCTTCATCATGCGGCGGTAGTCGGTTTTCGTCTCGTTCCCCTGCTCGTCGAACTCGTGCGACTTCGCGCTCACCAGCTTGGCGAACGGCATCAGTTCGTACGTCCCCTTGTAGCGGTCGTAGTTTCCGAAGTTGCCGAAGTCGGGGAGTGTGCCGACGTTTCCTTTGTTGACCTTCTTCATGACGCCCGACAGCCACTCGCCGTTCGACGACAGCCCGCCGTGGTTCTCGACGAGAATCGAGATCCCGTTCTCCCCGCTCGCTTCCGACAGCCGCTCCAGGCTCTCCGCACACAGCTTGGCCTGCTCGGCGTCCGTTCCCTTCGAGTGGGCGTTCACGCGGATGGCGTAGCAGCCGAGAATCCGTGCCGCGGTGATCCATCGCACATGGTTGTCGACCGCCTTCTTCCGGGCCGCTTCGTCGGGGTCGCCCAGGTGCCCCTCGCCGTCGACCAGGATGCACGTCCCCTTCACACCCGCGTCATCGGCCCGCTTCCGCATATCCTCGAGGTAAGACTCGTCGCTCCCCTGCTTGAAGAACGGCGAGTTCCAGTATTCGACCGCGTCGACGCCGAAGGTCTTCTTGGCAAAGGCCGCATAGTCGAGGTTGTCGAGTTCCTTCTTCGCCAGCATGCGGTGCACCGAGTACTCGGTCACCGAGATCTTGAAGAGGGGCTTCCCCTTCTTTTCGTCATCGCCCCGCAAGTCGACGCCCGCATGAAGGCCGAGTGCGAGGCCGGCTCCGAGGGCTGCGGTGGAAGACAGAAACTCGCGGCGCGTGGTACCCGTTTTCATCGAACGACTCCGCAGCTGGCAACGAGGTAAGTTCAGAGGACGCATCAAAGTATAGCGGTGCTGCGGCGGGAGGCGACACTGTCGAGCGCGTGGGCGTTGTTCCCGACATGACGACGCCGAGCCGTGAGGGATCGCCTGGATACCGGAGTGGGTGTTTCGAGGTCTGAAAGGGCATCGGGGTTCGATCAGTAGCCGTTGCTCGAGGTTTGCGTGTATTCTCACGTTCTCTCGGGGTGATGACATTCTCGACTACCACGAACCGACCTCTGGGATTCGACATGGCCAGGAAGCGGGTGATCTCGGCGACGATCAACGGCAAGCAGGAAGAGTTTCTCTGCGAGCCGCGGCAGACGCTGCTCGAAGTGCTCCGGGATACGCTTCAGCTGACCGGAACCAAGGAAGGGTGCTCGAACGGGAATTGCGGCGCATGCACCGTATTGATGAACGGCCGCCCGGTCGTCAGCTGCCTCGTGTTTGCGGTGGAGGCCGAAGGGGCCGCTCTCGAAACGGTTGAAGGCGTCGCTCCCAACGACGGATTGCATGCTATTCAAAAAGCCTTTCTGGAGAACGCCGCGCTGCAGTGCGGGATCTGCACGCCGGGTTTCATCATGTCGACCAAGGCCTTGCTGGCCGAGAATCCGAATCCGAGCGAAGAGGAGATTCGATTCTTTCTCGCCGGGAATCTCTGCCGCTGCACGGGGTACGACAAGATCGTCCGGGCCGTGCAGGACGCGGCCGCATGTTGCAGCGGGAAGACGTGCGCGACGAAGTGATTTCGTCGTGGCGGCGGCTTCCGGTCGCGGCGCGACTTGGCGCGTCGGCCATTCCCCGACGTCGTGCGGGCGGTTAGAGTCGAGAGACGGTGCATCGAGCGTCCACGGGGGGCGAATTCGCCGCGCCGGGCCTGACGTTGCGGATGTTGAACTGTGAGCCGCCCGCGCTCGATTCTGATTGTCGAAGACGAAGACATCATTCGGACCACGCTGCGCGAGTTTCTCTCGGGCGAGGGATACCAGGTGTCGACGGCGGGGACGGTCGGCGAAGCCCTGTCGCTGGCCCGCGGCCGCGACTTCGATGTGGCGGTCTGCGACGTCCAGTTGCCCGACGGCGACGGCATCCAGATGGTGCGGCGGCTGTTGCAATACCACGCCGACGTCGCCGTGCTGGTCATCACGGCGTACGCCACGGTTGAGAACGCGGTCGAGGCGTTCAAGGCGGGAGCCTTCGACTACCTGGTGAAACCGGTCATCTTCGAAGACCTGCTGGCCAAGCTCGAACGGGTTTTTCGTTTCCGCGAGCTGCACCAGGAGAACCAGTTGCTGCGGCGTGAGGTCGCCCGCCGCAGCGAGTTCGAGCAGATCGTCGGGTCGAGCCAGTCGCTGGCCCGCGTGCAGGAAACGATTCGCAAGGTGGCGGCCACCAATTCGAACGTGCTGCTGGTGGGCGAGACAGGGACCGGGAAGGAACTGTTCGCCCGGGCCATGCATGCCGCGGGTCCGCGCGGGCAGGGGAAGTTTCTCGTCGCGAACTGCGGGACGCGGCCGGTGGAACTGCTTGAGACGCAATTGTTCGGGACGCAGGTCCGGCAGACCGCTGACGGGCGGAGCGAGTCGCCGGGAATCTTCCGCAGCGCGGGGGAGGGGACAGTGTTCCTCGACGAGATCGCACTGCTGCCGATGGGGACGCAGTCCGAGTTGCTGCGGGCGATCGAGTATCAGGAGATCATGCCGGTCGGCGGGTCGGAGACGGTTCGCGTCACCGCCCGCATCATTGCCTCGACCACCCGCGACCTGTCCCGCGAAGTGGGAGAAGGGCGTTTCCAGGAGGATTTGTTTTACCGTCTGGATGGAGTCAAAGTCCGCATTCCGCCACTGCGGGAGCGGCTCGACGACATTCCCGAACTGGTCGATCACTTCATCACCAAGCATTCCCGGGCGATGGGAAAGCGGGTGACGGGGGCGACGAGCGAGACGGTGCGGCTGTTGATGTCGGCCCATTGGAAGGGGAATGTGCGGCAGCTCGATAATGCGATCGAGCGGGCCGTGATGATGTGCGATGATGAGCGGATCGACCCGGATGATCTTCCGCCGGATCTGCTGGGAATCAGCCAGCCGCTCCCGGACACGGATGATCTGCGGTCGGCGCTGCGGCACTACGAGCGGCTGCACATCGCCCGGGTGTTGCGGCAATGGCCGGACAAGCGCGAGGCGGCGAAGCGGCTGAAGCTCGGGTTGTCGAGTTTGTACCGGAAGATCGAGGAGCTGGGGCTTGACCTGTGAAAAGTCGTCGCGAGGATCCGATTTTTCGGAATGGGGCCTTCGCGGTCGAGACATGATGAAGAGATGCGAGGGTGCGCTCGCCCGCAATTCTCGAAACGATATCCCCTGAACCTGGTTCTCGGGCTCCCATGACCGACGACGAGAAACAACAGGAGACCTTGCTCCTCGAACGCCTTGAGAAAGGCGATCCGAAGGCGCTTGGGCAACTGTTCGATCTCCATCGGGCGCGGTTGTGGAGAATTGTGCGGTTTCGCATGGATCCGCGGCTGAGCGCCCGGGTCGATGCGGACGATGTCATTCAGGAAGGGTTCCTCGCGGCGACGTCGCGAGTGAAGCATTACCTCGACAACCCGTCGGTGCCGATCTTTCTGTGGTTCCGGGGGATCGTCACGCAGACGTTGATCGACGTTCATCGGCGGCATGTTTCGGCGGGGATGCGGGCGGCGGGGCGCGACGTGTCGATCGAGACGCCGCGGTACGACCCCGAGACGTCGGCGTGCCTGGCGGCGCAGCTCATCGGCAGCGGGACGTCTCCCAGCCAGGCGGCAGCGAGCGCCGAGCGGTTCCAACAATTGGAGCGGGCTATCGCGACGCTTTCGCCCGCGGACCAGGAGATCATCGCGCTGCGTCATTTCGAGGACCTGACGAATCTCGAAGCCGCGCGGCTGCTGGGCATTGCTCCGACGGCGTCCAGCAATCGCTACATTCGCGCGCTGGGGCGGTTAAAGGCGATCCTCTCGGAGTTTCCGGACTTCCGAATGGGCTAAGCGAATTGTGTTCGGTTACTCGATTCGCGCCGACCGCCAACCAATGACCCGGACAGGAGCGGATCGCGGATGTCAGTTCTTTAGCGCCGCTCTCTGTAGTACCCCGTTGGGGTACGCAGATTTTTTCGGGTCGAACCCAGGGTGCGCTCGCCGAGCCTCGCGACCCTGGGCTTCGGAGTGCAACGCCTTCGGCGTAAAGAAGGGGCTGCGACGCGGCTTCTCAGGGAGACAACACAGTCACATCAGCGATCGATCAAAAGACATCATGAGTTCGATGCGTCCGGCACTTCTCCCGGAGGGAGAATGATCTCGGGGGAGGCGGCGGATCGCGAGTCGGGGCGCGGCGGGTTGTCGGCCGAGCGGACCGTCAGCACGACGGAGAGCTTCGGTTCGTTCGTGAAATTCCGGCTGGCGGCGTGCAGCGTGCGGCAGTGGAAGAAGAGAACGTCGCCCGGGTCGAGCTCGGCCTTCACCTTGGTGGCGATGAGCGTCTGGTTGTCGGGATGGTCGGCGCGGAAGAACAATTCGCTGTCGAAGCGCGAGCGATCGAACGTCATGCGATGGCTGCCGGGGATCAGCCAGAGGCAGCCGTTCTGCTCGCGTTCGGAGCCGAGGGCCAGCCACACACTGACGAGGTCGGGCCGCGGGAACGACCAGTAGCGGATGTCCTGATGCCAGCCGGTGTCGCTGCTGAACTGCGGCGACTTCGTCATGATGCAGTTGTGGTGGGCGAGCGGCACCACGAGCGATGGGCTGACGATCTGGCGAAGCCGACCGAGCAACGGCGGGTCGATCATCCATTCGGTGAAGACGTAGTCGCGGGCGTGGGCCTGTTTGAGACGCCGGATGGTGCGTCCGCCGGCGGCCGCCTTGGACTCGGGAGCGCCGGGATACTTGAGGTCGGCCTCATACTCGATCGGTTCGATCTCGCGCGCCATACCGTCGCGGGTAACGGCCAGCATGCGGGCGAGCATCCGGTCGTCCGCCAACCCTCGGACGATGATATAACCGTCGCGGTGAAACCGCTCGACTTCGTCCCGTGTGAAACAGGGAGAGACCGGCTGCTTTTCGCCGGCAGATGCGGAACGGGATGGTGCGGGAATGGTCTCCGAACCCTTCATGCGGGAACTCTGATCGGACGGAACAAACGGCATGACGCTGCTGGCGGGTGGCTTCCGGTATGTTCTCTTTCCGGAGTCGCTTCTGCAAGGAGCCTCCCGAGGGGCGTAGGCTTGGCGTATTGAGGATGTCTCGCTCACGCTCCATGAATTCGTAGCAGAAGACCTTTTGTTGCGCTGGAAGATCCGTATGGCGGTTTGACGAATGCTCTGGCGAGTCAGTTCGGGGAGACCGGGCGATGACTCGGGTCTGTGTCAGATTTTTGTGGCGCCTGCAGAGTCCACAGGGGAAACCGCGGAATCGAACGAGCTGATCTAGACTCGTTTTCGCGTTTCGGGCTAAGTTTCCCCCGTCCCGGTCGAAGCTCACGAAATCTCGCACGATCGTCCACCGGAACTTCTTCGCCGTTCATGGTTTACTTCCCGAGACATACCTCCCGACGCGATCACGGACGGCCTGAAGCCGCTTCGCGGGCCGGTTGGGTCGTCGACGTCGCTACCGGGGGTTTCCTGCACCGATCGAGGATTCTTGATTCCAGGTGGAATTCTGGATTGCTGGACGCTTATAATCTGTCGCGGTCAGATCGCGATGGATGCCTCAACTCACCAGGCCTCTTTCCCATTCAGCCCAGGCTAACTGAATTGAAGGGAAAGCTGGTCGTGAGTGGGGGTCGCTCTTCTCGAAGACCGTTACCCTGCCGACCGTTGCCTGCCGGTGCCAGAGAGGCGTCCTTCGGGATGTCCCCTCATCGTGGCCGCCGGGCCGTGCGCACGGACGTGTGTGCCCGTCGTCGGGGGAGTGACCTGCGGATGAGCCGCGGCGTCCTTCCCCATCACCGCGCGGGATTCCTTGATTCGCCTTCGACCGGCCCGCTGCTCCGGTCGATTCCTGCCTCACCCGCATTGCGCCTTGGGCTGATCTTGTAGGGTGGGCACTGCTCACCCTGCGGGAAGAGCCGCTCCGACTCCCCTGACCTGACACGATATGGAAATCAAGAAAGTTCTCGCCCTGCGCGGCCCCAACATGTGGGCTCGTTCGCCCGTGCTTGAGGCATGGGTCGATCTGCAGGAATTGAAGGATTCGCCGTCCAACTCCATCCCCGGCTTCAACGACCGGCTGATGGGTTGGCTGCCGTCGATGATTGAGCACGAATGCAGCGAAGGACACCGGGGCGGATTCTTCGAGCGGCTGCGCGAGGGGACGTGGATGGCCCACACCCTCGAGCATGTGACGATCGAGCTGCAGAACCTGGCGGGGAACAGGATTGGATTCGGCCGGGCGCGCGAGACCGAGCAGGAAGGCCTGTATAAGGTCGTCTTCAAGTATCACGACGAGAACGTCGGCCGGGCCGCCCTGGACACTGGGTTGAGGCTGATTCTGGCGGCCGTCTACGACAAGCCGTTCGACGTCGCGGCGGAAGTCGCCCGCCTGCGGGAAATGGTCGACCGGCATTGCCTCGGTCCCAGCACGATGGCGATTGTCGACGCGGCCAAGGCCCGCAACATTCCGTATCGGCGGCTGAATGCAGGGAGCCTCGTGCTGCTCGGTCAGGGCTGCCGCCAGCGCCGCATCTGGACGGCCGAAACCGATCAGACGAGCGCGATTGCGGAGTCGATCGCTCAGGACAAGGAGCTGACGAAATCGGTGTTGCGGGCGGCCGGGGTTCCAGTACCCGAGGGGCGTGCGGTGGAAAGTGCCGCGGACGCCTGGGCGGCGGCTCAGGAACTGGGCGTTGAAAAGGGGAACGCGATCGTCGTGAAGCCCCGCGACGCCAACCATGCCCGCGGCGTGTTCGTCGAACTCACCAGCCGCCTTCCGATTGAATCGGCTTATCACGAAGCCCTCAAAGAGGGTTCGGGCGTGCTGGTCGAGCGGTTCGCCCGCGGGGCCGAGCATCGTCTGCTGGTGGTCGGAAACAAACTGGTCGCCGCCTGCCGGGGAGATGCAGTCTACATCACGGGCGATGGCATCCGCACCGTGCGGAAGCTGGTCGACGATCAGGTGAATTCCGACCCACGTCGCGGCGAGTTCGAGACCTGTCCGCTCACGACGATCGTGTTCGATTCGGTCGTCATGACCGAATTGAAGCGTCAGGGCTACACCCCCGATTCGGTTCCCACGGCCGGCACTCCGGTCCTGATCTGCCGGAACGACAACCTGTCGCGCGATGTGACGGATGACGTCCATCCCGATGTGGCCGAGCGGGCGGTGCTCGCGGCCGCCGCCGTCGGACTCGATGTCGCGGGGCTCGACGTGATTGTCGAGAACATCTCGCGTCCCCTCGAAGATCAGGGGGGCGTGGTGGTGGAAGTCAACGCGGGGCCGGGGCTGCTGATGCATCTCGCACCGAAGGTCGGCAAGCCGCGTCCCGTCGGCGAGGCCATCGTCGACCGGATGTTCCCGCCGGGAGAAGACGGCCGCATTCCCGTCGTCTGCGTGACGGGGACCAACGGGAAGACCATCACTACGCTGCTCGTCCGGGCGATGGTGAAGGCGACCGGCATGCGGGTCGGCATGACCACGAGCGAAGGGGTCTGGGTCGACGACCGCCGGCTCGAAAAGGGGGACTGTGCGGGTCCCCGGAGCGCGAAGAACATTCTCCTCAATCCCCAGGTCGAGGCGGCCGTCTTCGAGTGCGGTCGCGGCGGCATCCTGCGGGAAGGGCTCGGATTCGACTTCTGCGATGTGGCGATCGTCACCAATATCGGCGGCGGCGATCACATCGGCGGGTACTGGATCGAGTCTCTGGAGAAGATGTACAAGGTGAAGCGGTCGGGCGTCGATGTCGTCCTGCCGACTGGCTACGCCGTCCTCAACGCCGCCGATCCGATGGTCGCCGAAATGCGCGACCTGTCGCGAGGCGGAACGATCTTCTTCTCGATTGATCCCGACCTTGAGGAGATCACGAACCATCTCGCCAAGGGGAAGCGCGCGGTCTTCGTTCAAGAGGGGCAGATCGTGCTGGCCACTGGGAGTGAGCGCCAATCGCTCATGCTGGTCGCTGACGTGCCACTGACGATGGGCGGAACGATTCCGTTCCAGGTTGAAAACGTCCTGGCGGCGGTGGCGGCCGGTTGGGCCCTCGATATCGCGAAGGATGTGCTGGTCAGCACGTTGCGTTCCTTCCAGCCGTCTCTGGATGAGCTTCCCGCAAGGTTCAACGTGTTGGAGTGGGAAGGGAGAACCGTCATTCTCGATGACTCCCGCAACGCTTCTGCCTTGCGGGCCGTGGGAAAGGCGATCGACGGCCTCGAAACCTCTGGCAAGGCGGGGGGACCGCGGGTGGCGGTCTACGCGGGCTGGGGCGATCGTCGGAATGAAGCGCTGCTCGAACAGGGAAAAGTCCTGGGAGACCTGTTCGACCGCGTCGTTCTTTACGAAACAACGGATTTGAACGGCCGCGCGGCGGGGGAAGCCTCGACGCAGGTGCGGCTGGGGCTGGCGGACGGCTCGCGGGTGCAGGACGTCAGTGCCGGAACCGATTGGGCCACAGCGGTTAACGCCGCGATGGCGTCTCTGGAACCGGGGGGACTGCTCCTGGTCCAGGCCGAGGACATTGGGACTGCTGTTGAGGCGTTTCGGCAATGGTTTTTTCGGCGGAACGTGGCGGTTGCGTGACGCCGGTGTCGAGACTCCTTGAGGAAAGATTCGTAAAAAGTCGAGTCGGGAAAATGTTCCCATCGGTCGATTTCTGACAAGACTTGTTGCGCGTCTCGCTTGGATCGGATGAATATTGACTGTCGGAACAGGGTTTGCCGCCCGCGGGTTAGCCCGGCATTCGGAGAAGCGCCTCTTCGGAATGCGAACGCCTTGAGATGACATCAGCTCGTTCGAGGTTCCCTCAATTGAGGGTGTTGATAGGACAGGTGCCGCCGGTTCTCGGGCGGCCTCACAACAGCGGCCGCCGAGTGGCGGCCAGGCAACCACGGTTGACGAGCTTTGACGAGAAACATAGAGGGTTGTGTTATGGAGTTCAGGAACGTGCGTGTGTTGCGCGGTCCGAACATCTGGGCTCGTTTTCCGGTGCTGGAAGCGTCGGTCGATCCTGGGGTCTGGCGGGGAGTGAATGCGACGCAGTTGCCGCTCGTGGTCGATCGCCTGAGCGCCTGGCTTCCGGGCGGTCGGGAATCGCTGGCGAGCGCCGTCTCCCTGGTTGAGGTGGTAGGCATTGCCGCCCGTGAGCTGCAGACGATGTGCGGCTCCCCGGTGACCTTCTGCAAGACGACCATGTACTCGCCGTCCGATTACCGGGTGGTGGTGCAGTATCGAGAAGAAAAGGTGGGGCTCGAAGCCTTCGAGAAGGCCCTCGAGCTGGTGCGGGCCGCGGTCAACGGCCAGCCCTTCCCGCTTGAAGAAACGATCGAAGCGCTCCGCGATAAAGATCAGCGGCTGCGTCTCGGCCCGAGTACGAACTCCGTGGTGCAGGCGGCGATCGACCGCGGCATCCCGGTCCGCCGCATGAACGAGGACAGCCTCGTCCAGATCGGCCATTCGTCGAAGCAGCGGCGGATCTGTGCGGCCGAAACGAGCCGCACCTCGGCGATCGCCGAGTCGATCGCCCAGGACAAAGAGCTGACAAAGGAATTGCTGCGGGCCGTTGGCGTCCCTGTTCCGTGGGGCCGTCAGGTCTGCGACGCCAATGACGCCTGGGAAGCCGCCCAGGAAATCGGCGTCCCGGTCGTGGTCAAGCCGCAGTTCGGCAACCAGGGTCGCGGCGTCGCCGTGAACCTCATCACCCGCGAACAGGTGATGGCCGCCTTCGATGCCGCCCAGCAAGAGGGCAAGTGCATCATGGTGGAGAAGTTCGCTCCCGGTCAGGACCACCGCGTCCTGGTCGTCGGCGACAAGGTCATCGCGGCCGCCCGCCGCGAGCCGCCGAAGGTGACCGGGGACGGTGTCCACACCATCGCTCAGCTGGTCGAAATCGAGAACCGCAACCCGCTCCGGGGTGAGGAACACGCCACCGCTCTCAGCAAGCTTCGCCTGGACGACATCGGCTTGGCTGTCCTTGCCGAGCAGAAGCTCACTGCCGAGACCATCCTGCCGGCCGGGAAGACGGTCGCCATCCGGGCGAACGCCAACCTGAGCACCGGCGGCAGCGCCACCGACGTCACCGACGAGGTCCACCCGGACGTTGCTTCGCGGATGGTCGATGCGGTGCGGATGATCGGCCTGGACGTCGCCGGCATCGACGTCGTCTGCACCGACATCAGTCGCCCGCTCGAAGAGCAGCACGGCGTGGTGGTCGAAATCAACGCGGTGCCGGGCCTTCGCATGCACCTGCAGCCGTCCTTCGGCAAGGGCCGCAACGTGGGTGAGGCCATCATGGCCACCCTGTTCGCCCCGCACGAAACCGGCCGCATTCCGATCGTCGCCGTCACCGGCGTCAACGGAAAGACCACGACGACGCGACTCATCTCGCACATCGTCGGCAAGTCGGGCAAGAAGGTCGGCATGACGTGCACCGACGGCATCTACGTCGGCGGACGTCGCATCAGCACCGGCGACTGCGCGGGCCCGCAAAGCGCCCGGGCGGTCCTGTCGAATCCGCTGGTCGACGCGGCGGTGTTCGAGACGGCTCGCGGGGGAATCCTCCGCGAAGGTCTCGGATTCGATCGCTGCGACGTCGCTGTCGTGACGAACATCGGCGAAGGGGACCACCTCGGTCAGAACGGCATTGAAACGCTCGACCAGCTCGCCCGGGTCAAGCGGGTCATTGTCGAAAACGTCGCCCCGCACGGCATGGGCGTCTTGAACGCAGACGACCCCTACACCGCCGACATGGCCGCGCACTGCACGGGCAAGGTGGTGTTCTACTCGCGTCACGCCGACAACGCCCTCGTGGCGTCGCACCGTGCGGCGGGGGGACGAGCCGTCTACGTTCAGAACGGCGCTCTTTATGCGGCCGAAGGCGGCTGGGAAGCGAAGATCGCTTCGCTCTCCGCCATCCCGATGACGCTCGACGGCCGCATCGGCTTCCAGGTCGAGAACGCCCTTGCGGCGGCCTCGGCGGCCTGGGCGCTGGGCATCGCCTTCGAAACGATCCGCACCGGTCTCGAGACCTTCGTGGTCGACTCGAAGGTCGCTCCGGGTCGCTTCAACATCATGTCGTTCCGCGGCGCGACGATCCTGGTCGACTACGGCCACAACGTCTCGGCCCTCAACGCCATGATCGACGCGATCGGCAAGCTCCCGCACGAGCGTCGCCTGTGCGTCTATACCACGGCGGGCGACCGACGCGACGAAGACATCCTGCGTCAGGCCGAGCTGATTGGTCATGGCTTCGACGAAGTCATGATTTATGAAGACTCCTGCAGCCGCGGTCGGGGCGAAGGCGAAGTCGTCCGCCTGATGCGTCAGGGTCTGACGGGAGGCAAGCGTCTCCAGAAGATCCGCGAGACGCGCGGCGAACTGAATGCCGTCGAAACGATGCTGCGTCAGCTGCAGCCGGGAGACATCCTGTTCCTGCAGGCCGACCAGGTTGAGCTCGTCCTGGACTTCCTGCCGAAGTTCTTCGCGTCGGAAGAACAGCGGGCGGCTGAGCCGGCGATAGGCCAGATGATGGCGGCCCCGGTCCGGAACGGCCACGTGCCGGCTCCATCGGCACTTCGCCTGTCGGAATAGTTTCGGCCTTGGCCGATTCGCATGTCAGACATCGAGTGCCGGGCGATTAAACGAAAAGCCCCGCCCATTTATTTTGAGCGGCATTGACGAGTGGCTGAGGTCGAGATTCTGCCAAACCCCAGCCCAGATTGTGTACCGACAGCCACTGAATACCCGGCGCTGGAGACCCACGCGCAGATCCATAACGCGGTTTACCGTTGAGTGGACAGGAGTGTTCTCCTCAAGTCTCTTCGTCGATTATTGAATGAGGAAACCTGGAAGGCAGGAACAAATGGCAAGGACAGCGAGAGATCGGGTTGAACCATCTTTGCAAGCCTCGATTCTTGCGATGTTCGTGTCTTTTTTCTGCCTTCCGGGGTTCCTCATTCAACCTTCTTCCCAGCTTGCGTCCGTCGCATCTCACATGTCATTGGATCTGCCACTGGAGCGAAGAATTCGAGTCAGTCACACCCGCCCGCAAAACCCGCACAACCGCTCGATTCCCTGAACCGGGCCTTTCAGGACGTCGATGCATTCTCGGGTCCGGAGGCAAACATCGCTGTGTGAAATAGATTTCGTTCCACAACGACACGTGTCCCCCGCCGCCGCTCTGTCGACGCGGGGGGCACGCCGATCGAAGTCGGTCTCAACGTCTCGCAGGGGTGGGTGATGACGCTGGCGACGTTTGCAGGAAGGTCTCTCAAAGAGACGCCGGTGCTCACCGGCGCGACTCAGACGCGCCGCGAGGAATCCTTCCCGACGGAGCCCACGACGATCGAGCAGATGGGAATTCCCGTCGCGCTCATCGAAGGCCAGGTCCTCAAGTTCCTGCTCAACAGCGGCGTGGCCACCGGCCGGCAGATCTCCGAACAGATCCGGCTACCGATCACTGTTTCGGGTGAACTGCTGCGGCGGATGAAAACCGAGCAGCTCATCGCCCACCGGCGTGCCGCGGGCGTCAACGACTACGAGTTCGAGCTGGCGACGATCGGCCAGGACCGCGCCCGTCGACTGTATGAACTCGGCAGCTACTTCGGCGCGCTCCCGGTTCCTTTCGAAGACTACGCCCGCAGCGTGCTGGGGCAGTCGCCACGCCGCGAACCAGCCCGCGCGCCGAGCCTCAAGCGGGCACTGCAGGATCTCTCCATCCACCCCGACCTCTTCTCGCGGATCGGTCAGGCGCTGACATCCGTAGGGGCCATGTTCCTCTATGGAGCGCCCGGAAACGGGAAGACGAGCATTGCCGAGCGGCTGACGGCTGCATTCGGAGCCCAGGTCTGGATTCCGCGCTGCATCTTCGTCGAAGGCGAGATCATCCGCCTGTTCGACCCCAACGTCCACGAGGAAGTTCCGCCGTCGCCGATGGACGACGGCGTCCGCGTCGATCGCCGCTGGGTGCGGATCAAGCGGCCGACGGTCGTGGTCGGTGGCGAGTTGACGATGGAAAGTCTCGATCTCCGCCCCAACAAGGGAACGGGCTGCATGGAAGCCCCGGTCCACATGAAGAGCAACTGCGGCACGCTCGTCATCGACGACTTCGGCCGCCAGCGCGTCAGCACCAGCGAACTCCTCAACCGCTGGATTGTCCCCCTCGAAAAGCGGTACGACTTCCTCAATACCTCGAACGGAAAAAAGGTGCAGATTCCGTTCGAGCAGGTGACGATCTTCGCGACCAACCTCGACCCGAGCGCCCTGGTCGACGAAGCGTTCCTGCGGCGGATTCCTTACAAGATCGAAGTGCAGGACCCGACCGAACCCGAGTTCCGCGATCTGTTCCGTGCGGCCGCTCACAAATTCTCAATCCGCTGCGACGAGCTGTCGATCGACCGGCTGATCGCCCTGTGGTATCGCGCCTTCAACCGTCCGTTCCGTTACTGCCAGCCGCGCGACCTGCTGCGTCAGGTGCATGACTTCTGCACGTTCCACGGCCTGCCGCCGGAAACGTCTGATGCGGCGGTCGACTCGGCGGCGTCCAACTACTTCGCCGTGATGACGGCCGGAAAGTAGGAAACGCTCGATTCCACGTTGGAATGGCGTCGCGCTGAGTCAGCCTCCCGGAGACGCCGAAGCTTCGAGTCCGGCGATCTCCTTCGAGCTTCCGCAATGGACGCACGCCGGCAGCAGCGAGTGCCGCGTGTCGTGGCATGCGGTGCATTCCTCGAAGAGCGGCGTGGAGCACATCGGGCAGGTGTAAGGCTCGTCCTTGGTGTCGCCATCGGTGCGGAGAATAGGAAGCCGCCGCAGGCTGCGGCGTGTCCAGCTGAGGAACTTCATCGGGCCGCGGCGAATCGGGTATTCGCACACCGGACAGAGGAAGGATTCGTACGCCTCGCGATACTGCTTGAGCAGCCACTCACGGCGGGGATGGGCGATCGCCTTCAGCAGCGTGGCGAGAGCCTTCACGACGGCTGCCAGGCAGACGAGGATCAGCACGTACTTGAAGTATCGCGACGGAAAATACTAGTGCATGACGGCGGCAATCTTCAGCAGCACCGCCAGCCCGTAGGCGTAGATCATCGGCGAGTAGAGGCTCGTTCGGTGCTTGAAGAAGAGCCACGCGGCGAGGGCCAGAAACGGTGACAACGCTGCCAGCGAAATAAAAGCCATCTTCAAGTCGTGCCGCTGCATCTGCAGATCGAATTCGCGTTGGACCTCGACGCGCCCCGCCTGGAGCTTTACTTCAGCCCCGCGGCTCTGTGCCTGAAGCTCACGAAGCTGCTCGTCGAGCGTGGCGACCTTCTCGTTAATCTCCTGCGAGCGCCGCTGATTCGTCAGGAACAGCGTCTCCGCATCGGCCAGGGCTTTCTGCTCCTCGGCCGTCGGCGTGACATCCTTCTGCAGGCCGAGCCGCTGAATCTCCATCAGCTGCCGCATCGTTTCCTGAGAACTCTGCGTGCTCTCGCGGAGGATCCGCTGCCGCTCTCCCTCGTCCTTGATCTGCCGCTGAGTCTCCTCCATCTTGACGGCCAGATCCTTCGACTGTTCGACCGTCCTCGGATCGAGTAGCTGCGTTTCAATAGTGGCGAAATCCGGTCCGGGCCAGGTCCTGATGTCGTCCATCAGGAAACCGAGCAGCCAGTAGATGAGCACCGTGAGACACACGGTGAAAAAATGGACGAGGACGCGATGTGTCCAAGGTCCTTTGCGTGATTGTGCCGGTTCGGCCATGGGAAGACCTCGATTCGTTTGACCTCTGGGCGAGGCCGCGACCGCCGCGACAGCGATGGCCCGCGGGAATATGGCGCTGCGGGAGGGGAAGTAACACGCGGAAAACACGCGAAATAAGCGGACATCCCGAAATGGGCTGTCCGCCGATTTCGATTCCGGCGTCCAGCGAATCCCGCTGACAGATACAGGCGGACATGCTCTGCGAGCGACGTCCGGGGTTGTCAAAATTGCAAGAAATCGAATACAACCCCATCGCTTGAGGGGGCGACGAAGGGATTTCGTCGAGTCACTGGAAAGGACGCCGAGATGTCGATGACCGCTGGAGAGCTCGCGGGGCTGGTGCAGGGAGATCTGACGGGGGATGCGAACGCGGTCATCACCGACGTCCGCACGATTCCCCAGGCCGGCCCGACCGATGTCGTGTTCGCGGGCGACAAGGCCCACTTCCGCAAGCTGAAGAAGTGCAGCGCCGGCGTCGTCCTGCTCGGCCGCTCCTTCGCCGACTCGGCCAGCTCGCTCACCGAAGCCAGGGCCGTCATCGTCGTCGACGAGCCGCAGGCTGCCGTCGTGAAGGTGCTGGAAAAGCTCCGCCCGCAACGTCCCCGCCCGGTCATCGGCCGCTCGACTCTGGCGACCATCGCACCTTCGGCCCGCATCGGCGAAGGGACCAACGTCCATCCCGGCGCGATCGTCGGCGAGAACGTCTCGATCGGCAAGAACTGCGACATCCACTCGGGCGTCGTGCTGGGCCCCGGGGCGACGATCGGCGACGACTGCGTGCTGTTTCCCAACGCCGTTCTCTACCCAGACGTGACGCTCGGCAACCGCGTCATCCTGCATGCGGGCGTGGTGATCGGCTCGGACGGCTTCGGCTATCGCTTTGTCAACGGCCGGCACGTGAAGGTCCCGCACTTCGGGACGGTGAAGGTCGAGGACGACGTCGAGATCGGTTCGAACTCGACGATCGACAAGGCCGTCATCGGCACCACGCTCATCGGCGCCGGGTCGAAACTCGACAACCTGGTGATGGTGGCCCACAACGTCGAAATGGGAAAGCACAACGTCCTCGCCTCGCAGGTCGGCTTCGCCGG
>JADZEF010000178.1 GCA_020850695.1 Planctomycetaceae bacterium
CGCACGGCGGGAGGTGCGGGGGATGGCGGAAGCGAATGGAGTCGGGGCCGACAGCGCCCAGGGAGTGAGTGCCGTCGCCGATCGTCAGTGTCAGCTCAACGCGGGCCGAATAGCCGGTCGTCATGGCAAATCCTTTCGTGGGGGAATCCAACGGCTCGCCCGGCTTCCGGAAAGTCTCCCGGAAAGTCGCTGGGGCCGGCGTAGGCTGCGGTTGAACGAAGTGAAACCCAGCATCGGATGACGGCTGGTCCCGCAGTTGAGAGTCACGCGAAGCTGGGTTTCCCGTTGGTCAACCCAGCCTACGTCACTTCCGGAAACTCTCCCGGAAAGTCCAGCAGCGGTAGGGCGGGCCAAGCGAAGCGAAGGCCCACCATCTATGATCGCCAGATTGGTGGGCCAGCGGCCTCGGCCCACACTACGGGACTGCAAGCATACCACCCCCCGCCGACAGCCCTGGGCTCCGAAAAGTTTTCCGGGAAGTTGGAGAACGGTGGCGAAGCGAACGTCAATCGCACATGATTGCGAACTGGTGGCGATTGGCCGAGGTGGTCGCAGCTTGCCCTACGGGCGACAAGATTCAACTCAACGAAACGCGGCGAAACGAGTATGACGGCAAATGAGCTTCGCAGATTATTGAAGTCAAGTGATCCCGAAGACTTTGTAACCAACAATGTGCTGGGTAACGCAACTACGCACTTCCCGGCAAAGTGTGTCGAGCGAGTCAGGAGTTATCTCTCATCGAAGTTTCAATGCGATATCTTGTCTGACGAAATTCATGTCGTCGGCTCCGCCAAGCTCGGGTATGGGCTCTTCGAAAAGCGCAAAGGAGGGATCGTGCTCCCGGCGTTTCGGCCGTTCGGCCCCGAGTCAGACATTGATATCGCTGTCACATCGCAACGTCTGTTTTGTATCATCTGGGATGCGCTATCTCGACACGCAAATAACCAAACTTACATACCTTGGAATTCTGGCTCACTCAGAGACTACCTCGTGTATGGTTGGCTGCGCCCAGACCACTTCCCAAAAGGCATAAGAATTTGGCAATGTGATAAGTGGTGGGATGCCTTTCGCTCACTTTCCGCCGACGCAATGCTGGGAAGGCGCCCCGTGCGCGGTGCCCTCTATTACTCTGTTGAACAGCTAAAGTTATATCAAGTGCGCAGCATAAACGAGTGCCGTCTAACGCTGGAGATTAATCCATGAAGACTTCGCCGACCAACAAAAAGATCCGTGAGCTGATCAGTATGGTCAAGGAGTCAAAGTTGCTCCCCCGCCCCGAATTCCAGCGGCGGTTGGTGTGGTCCAGAGACGACAAGAATCTGTTTCTCGATAGTGTGCTGCGTGGTTATCCATTTCCGGAGATCTATTTCGC
Source organism: Planctomycetaceae bacterium (assembly GCA_020850695.1). Classification (GTDB taxonomy): domain Bacteria; phylum Planctomycetota; class Planctomycetia; order Planctomycetales; family Planctomycetaceae; genus JADZEF01. Next base: position 1,373 of record JADZEF010000178.1, read on the forward strand.
TGACGGCGACGTAAACCTTGAGACCGGAGAGGGAACTCAGCTGCTCGTCGACGGACTTCAACGAGTCAGTACTCTGGTGCAGTACTTTGAGGGCGATCCCGCACTGCAGTTAACTTTAGTGCCAGCGTATCGTGCGCTCGGCGAGGCTGAAAAGAAGTCGTTCCTGCAATACGATGTTGCTGTACGTGACCTCGGGTCAATCCGTAAGGAAGAGATCATTGACGTTTTCAGGCGTCTCAACGCGACGAAGTATTCGCTGCTAGATATCGAGATCAATAACGCCATTTACGCGGGAGCACTCAAGAAGTTCTGCGAGCGTATTGCGGACTCGGAGTTCTTCAGTTCACACGAAACATTTAGCTCAACCGATCTCAAGCGGATGGGTGATCTCAGATACGTCTTGACGATTGTGTGCACAATGCTCCAGGGCTATTTCAACCGAGACGACGCGTTCGAAGCACTGCTTGATCGCTACAACGACGAGTTTTCCGATGCAGACCTCATTGAGCGACGGCTCAGGTCCGTCTTCGATTTCGTTGATGAGTGCGCATTTCCTCGGGGGTCTCGCGCATGGAAGAAGTCGGATCTGTTCACGTTATTGATTGAACTGGACCACTGCTTTTATAGAGGTGGAATGCGGCTGCAACCCAGCGATGTGGTTGAGAACGTCACGAAGTTCTACAAGGAAGTTGACAGCGGATCTTCAACCGACCGTGTTGTGCAGGTTTATTCCAAAGCCGCGATTCAGGCTTCAAACGACAGAATCAACCGAGTGCGCCGGGGATTAATCATTTCCCAAATTCTAGAGGGCAATTCTCGCGAAGTAGTTGAGCACCAGCTCGACATTGCCGGGCTGGCTTAGTGAGAGAACTGCGTTCCACGGTGTAATGGGCGTCCAAGCTCGAAAGTGGAGTCTCATTCTCGTGCCACCGCGGGTCCCGGTCGGGCGGTAGAACACCCAGACGTTCTGGAAAGGGCGCGGTTGAAGCTCGGTTGAGCGTTCCAACCAGTCTCTTCGGGGGCCAGGGAACGCCCCGGATGCGGAGTACGGGGTCTCGGGATGCCGTGAATTCGACATAGGATGTGGTCCTTGAGTGCGATGAAGCGTTGGCGATCGTCTCCCTTGCTTGTGCTTCGCGCTCCTATTTCCGCTCCACCCCCGGTTCCGGAAAGTCTTCCGGAAAGTCGAAGGGGTCGGGTGGGCTCGCGATCGTGAGGTTGTCGCCGGGGAGCGGGGCGGTCAGGTCTTCGAGGGTCATGCCGGGGGAAGGTCTAGGGACGAGGGACCAGGGTCGAGGGACGGAGGGGAGGTCTAGGGTCGAGGGACTAGGGTCTAGGGACGGAGGAGGACGGGATTCGGTTACGGCTTGGCGAGGCGGAGCTTCTGTCCCTAGGCACTCGACCCTTGGCCCTCGTCCCTCTCTTCCCGCAACTCCCACAGCATTCGACCTTCCGGGTTTCTCGTTGTCGTTGCGCCCAGGCGGCGCTTCGCTTCGATGAGGGTGGCGGTTGGGTAGCCCTTCTCGGTCGCCCAGCTTTCGATTTCGGCGTAGAGGACGGGGCCGGGTTGCAGGAGGAGACGCAGACCTTCGAGGATTTCTTCGGTGCGGGTGTTGGCCTCGCACCAGGCGTGGAACTGGTCGGCCGTGACGGCGACCGGGTCGATCTCCCAGGTGACCACCGCGTCCCTGATGCGGTAGGCGTAGCCGGACGGGGTCTGCGTCAGGTTGTTCTTCACCGGCAGGATCACGCGGCGGTCCCGCTCGCCGGGGTCTTCCATCACCTGGATGACCGAGCGGGCGGCGGCAGTCCAGGCGAGACTGCCGGCGGTGCGGTAGAGGGCCTTCCCGCTGTCCTTCTTGCGAAGGTGCGAGACGATGAGGAAGGCGGTGTGGTACTCGCTGGCGAGCGACGCGAGTGAGGCCAGCAGGTTGCGGACCTCGGCGTTGGAGTTGGCGTCGGTGCCGTCGAGGTAGGCGCTGATGGGGTCGATGACGACCAGGCCGACATCCTTGAGCGAGCTGAGGACCTTCGCCAGCAGCTCGATGTCGCGGGTGAGGCTGACGAGGCGGATCCGCTTCGCTCCCGGCTTGTCGCGGAAGCCCGCGAGGACGTGCAGGCGGGTGGGGTCGCCGCCGGCCGCAAGGAAGCACACGTGCATCAGCCCGCACCCGCTGCTGTTGAAACTGGCTGCGCTGCAACCGCGTGCGGGCCACCTCCGCACGCGTCACGAGTTCGGCTTGCAGCCGCAATTCCTCGATTCGCACGGCTTCATCCAGCAGCGGCATAATGGCGTCGAAGGATTGCCGTGTCGCCGAGGCTGCCTGCAACGTCCAATAGGCTTCTTCAATGCTCCGGACTTCCCCGAGCATCGCATCCTTGAGGTCCCCGTTCGACTGATCCTGCCGAATCTTCGCGACCTTAACGGGCGCGGTGTTCACCCCGATGCCGGCGTTGCAGAGGAGCGGCTGCTTCAGCGCAAACACGAGATCGGCCGAGTAGACCGGATTCATGCCGTCGACCGACTGATCGGGATAGAACAGGGACGCCAGCGGCGGAGCGACTCCGACGCTGGTCGAGCCGCCCGTTCTGATCGTGTCACTGACAAGGAGAGGAAATTCGACTCGGCTATGGCGCATTACCGGCGGGTGTTCCGCTTCGTAGCCTGGCCTTCCAAGGCCGGGCGCGAGGTTTTGTCCGGCCTTGGAAGGCCGGACTACGGAAAACGCGGCGGTAACGCGATCTAAGGTCTTCTTTCTCGCGTTTTTGCGAGAGGATTCGAGCCCTCATCGCCCCTTCTGCATGCCTCACACGCACCAGCGCCGGATCGCCCGGGCGTACATCTCGGTTCCCTTTTCGAGCTGGTCGAGGGCGATCCACTCGTCGTGCGTGTGCGCCTGGGCGATGTCGCCCGGACCAAACACGATCATCGACTTGAGCGCCCGCAGCATCGCCCCGTCCGTTCCGTAGGCGACGGTCCGCGGCTTCTGCCGGGCAGCCAGCTTCAGCATTTCCTGCACGTAGTCCGACTTGGGGTCGATGTAAACTGGCGACGCATTCGCCGCCACGCGGAAGTCGAGCCCGCAATCGCTCGCCGCACGCCGCGCCCGCGACAGCAACACCTCGGCATCCTGTCCCGGCATCACGCGGAAGTAGACCGTGCAGATTGATTGTGGCGGAGTGATGTTGCACGCCCGCGTGTGGTCGTTGATGCCGATGTTCCACGTGACAGTCGGCGGGTCGAACTCACGGTTTTCCCACTCGGGATTCTTCTCGGTCTCGTGATAGATTTTCAGCATCTCGCCGAGGAACGGGATCATCGCCAGGTTCGCGTTGATCCCCTCGCGAGTGCTCGAGTGAGCCGCCTTGCCGTGCGACACCGCCTCGAACCCGCACGTCCCCTTGTGAGCGTAAACCACCTCCAGCCGCGTCGGCTCGCCGATGATCCCCTTCGCATCCCCCTGCACCATTTCGTGGAACATCGTCGACCGCTCGGCCACCGCCTTCGCCCCACCGTAGCCGATCTCTTCATCGGCGGTGCAGGTGATGTAGATCGGTCGCGAGAGCTGCGTCGCGGGGAACTGCGCGGCGGCGGCCAGCATGCAAGCGACCGAGCCCTTCATGTCGCAGCTGCCGCGACCGTAGAGTTTGTCTCCTTTCACGGTCGGCTCGAAGGGACCGTGCTCCTTGAACATCCAGTCGTCGGCCGGCACGACGTCGGTGTGCCCGAAGTAGGCGACGCCCCCCGTCCCCGGCCCCTTCTTGCCAATCACACAACACTTCCGCACGCCGCGGACGTCGGTGTACTCGAGCCGCTCGGTCTCGAACGCGATCGCGTGGAGAGCGTTCTCGACGTAGTCGGTCACGGGGGCGTTGGTCAGGACGCTCGTCGAGTTGAAGGCGACAAGGTCCTTGGCGTACTGCAGGGCGTCCATTCGAGGGTCCATGACAAGCGAGAACATCGGCCGGCGGTGATTCGGCAGATCCCGATTCTACGCAAAGCCCCTTTTCGAAGCGAATCGACACGAGGCGCTACGCTGCGGATTGCCCGCGATCGAAAAAGCATGCGATTCGCACGGGAGGGATTTCGTGACCTGGAAACTCCAGAACGGTGGACTTCGAATTCGGATGCGAAATCATGACCGCGCTCCACGGGATATAGATCGGCGGATGGAATAGTCGATATGCGGGGATGGCCGCCACTCGGATGCCGGCATCCCCGACGGTCACATTGACGCAGAAACGCGTCCATTCAACGACCATCCTGACGGCCCAATAACGCCTTCCCGAAATCGGCCATCGTTCGGAGAAAGGCGATTGGATGTTTCGCCAGACGCTCGAAATCAGCAGCAACACGAGAATGGGCAGGCCCAGGATGAGCGATCCGAGGAAGATCGCCGGAAACCGGAACTCGTTATCAAGAACCATCCGGCCCAGCGTCGCCAGGAAATACGCCAGATAACCATGAATGAGAATGGAGACGACTAATCGGAGCATGGGGTCGACTCCACAGTTTGAGCGTCACGAATCAGGCGGAACTGAGAGCTTGATGAAAGCATTTTACATCGGCCATATCGCACGCCGGTTGTGGCGTTGGACACCTTGGGTGCCGTAGCGCGAGACGCCCTTGACTCGTGAGCCGTTTGCTCCGGCACCCAGGCTGCTCAAAGCCGCAGCCTGGGTGCCGCCACGTGGGAACACGACCGTTTGGTCGTCAGCGATCGGCTTGCTGGACCCCTCCCGCCCATTCTGGTAGAACCGCAGGGCCTTTTGAAGAGGACGATCGGTCGAGAACGTCGGGAGCCGTCCGCGATGCAGGCGCTGGGAAAGACACTGGTCCTTCTGCTCGAAGTCCTGGTTCAACTCCTCGTCGATTTGACGCAGGTGATTGTGCCGTGGCTGCCGCTCATCGCGTGGGTGGCGTTCTGGCTGCTGGCGGTCAACTGGGTGCGGTTGCGGCAGGTGCTGCTGCAAGGGGGGGCTATCGGCGTCGCCCTCATCGCCCTGATGACGGTTCTCATCTGGGGGCTGATCGCTCCGCCGCCGGACGGCTACCACTACCTGATGGGGCTGACGGTCAGCAATTACTATGGCAAGCTGATCTACGTCACCACGCTCGTCTGCATCATGCTGCTGTGCGGGTCGGTGCAGCTTTCGGGTCTGGTCGCTCCGTGGACGAACTTTGCCGCATTCGAAGCGGTGGCCGACGACCATCACGGCGGCCACGGGCACGATGACCACGGCGGTCACGGCCACGGTGGGCATGGGCACGACGATCATGGGCATGCGGGGCACGGCCATGCCGGGCACGCACCGGGGGCGCACAACCACAACGGCCATTAGCCGATGGTCGGCTCAATCGACCTTGAGTCGCTCCATATATCGCAGAAAGTCTGCTTCGAGCCGCTCGATCTCGGTTGAGAACGATGTTTCGAAGTCCCTCATGCGATCCTTCGGCGTGCACTCCTTCAGCGGGTCGCGCTCCGACAGCCGCTTGAGGTAGCGGGCGTAGTCGGCCGGGCGCGACTCGACGAGATAGAACGTCAGCGCCCACGCCTGGCAGTAGAAATCGAGGGTCGCCTGCTGCAGCATGTCGTCCTGACCGATGAACGCCCGCAACGAGCGTGCGGGGCGGCGGGCCCTGGCGTAACTTCCAAAGCGCAGGTACCGCTCGCGATTGATCCGCTGGGCGATCGGTCCGCTTTTCGAGCCTCCATCGCGAACTCCCGGCGCTTCGAACAGTGTCGCGAGCCCTTCCACCACCCAGCGCGGGGTTTCGCCCAGCCGCGGATGCAGTCCTGTGTTGTACGCCACCTGGTGCGTCGTCTCGTGGATGATCGTGTCGCGCAGCGTTCCCCGCGCCGCCAGCCCTTCGAATTTCGCCGCCTCACGCGGAGGCTCCCATGGAAGTGTGGACGACATTGGCCGGGCGAAGACCTGCATGGGATCGATGATCGACGGCGCCTCGAGCGAGGAGGTCGCGATCTCTCCTGGATCGAACAACGACACGCGGTTCGATTGCGGGAGGTAGTATCCCATCAGTCCCGGCATGTCGGCGACGTGATCGCTGCGGCACTGCTCGGCAAAGGAGCTGCGGCTTGGATAGATCACCGCCACCAGCGGAAACTCGGGCTTTTTGAACGAAAACCCCCGCACCGAAAAATAGCGCTGCGCGGACCGATAAACGTCTTCGAGCAGCGGGACGATCCCATCCACGTGTCCTTTCGGCCCGCACAGGACGAAATGCTCGGACGCCCGGACGTCGTGGTTTCCGCCGAACTCGCGCTTGAGTTCGTCGCGCATTTCGACCGGCGTCAGGCTGCGGAATGTCGGACTCACCTGGTGGTGAGATTCGATCCGCTTCACTTCCAGGCGATCGAGGCGACCGTCGCGTCCCATCAGCCAGCAGGCCGACGAATCGACCGCCGCCACCTTGCCGCGGTACGCTTTTCCCTCGACCTTCAGCTCGACCCGCGGAGGCGTGGCGGCGCGGGCCGGGCGGGCGGGCATCGGTCCAACAATCGGCGTCAGGACGAACAGGCAAAGCCCCCGAGCGATCGAGCGGAAGCTCCGCACGCGGCGATGACTCGTGAGTTCCATGGATGCCCGTCCCGAAGGAGCTGGCCCGCCGCCCCGCTAAGTGAAAGTCGGCTCCGTGCGAGGCCCCGCCATGGATCAACCCTAGTTCATCAGTCTGCCTTGTCTCCTGGGTCGATTCCGGGGAAAGACCGGGCTCGCGCAAATCGGGTCTCCGCCGGGCACAGATCCCCTGCAATCGGCATAATCGGCTCCTGCCGCGGCAGCCGTCTCCACAGTCGCCTCGGGGTCGCCGGACCGCGGAGGAAATCCGCTGGCACGCTCGAATCCACGCTTTGGCGAGCCCGGCGAGGGGCGGACCGATCTGCGGGTTGGACCGGGCATGGTGGCATGGTCCTCGCCCATTTCGGGCTGTCCAATTCCTTTCATTTGGGACAGAATGCCCGCCTCATTCCTCCGGGATGCCACGGATCGGTGATCCGGCGAGGGGAGCGAATGGAGTGTTCGCTGCCTCGCCTCCAGCACAGGTCCGTCTGCCCATGAAGCCAGTCCGTCCGGCCGATCCGGCCATCCGCGAAATCTTCGCCGTCCTTCCGGCGACCCGTCGCCGCAGCCGCATGGCCATGGGCGTCGGGTTGTATCTCGTGTGTTTGACTCTCTACGGCCTGACCGCCTGGGGCATGTTCGCCGCACAACCGTGGCTCGCAGGACTCTGCGTGGCGGCCAACGGCGTGACGATCGCCATGCTGTTCCTGATCGGGCACGACGCCTGCCACGGCAGCCTCACCCCCAGCCGCTGGGTCAACCGGATCGTGGGGCGGCTCGCGTTCCTGCCGACGTTTCACCTCTTCTCGGGGTGGGCGAAGTCCCACAACCTCAAGCACCACGCCTACACCAACCTCAAGGGATTCGATCCGGGTTACCCGCCCTTCACGAAGGAAGAGTTCGACCAGCTCTCGTTCGGACGCCGCCTCCGCGAACGGATCTACCGCACCATCCCGGGAATCGGACTCTACTATCTCATCGAGATCTGGTGGATCGGACAGGTCTTTCCATCGAAGGACGACGCCCCTCCCAACCGCACCGAATTCCAGTGGGATCGCGCGCTCGTCTTCGCCTACATCGCCCTGCAATGCGCGGCGGTCTACGCGCTGACCCGCTGGCTCGACTACCAGTATCCCGCGGCGATGACGGCCCTGTTCGTGTTCGTCCCGTGGAACGTCTTCCTGTGGTTCATGGGGTTCGTCACGCTGCAGCAGCACACGCACCCCGAGATTGCGTGGTTCGACAACGAGGACGAGTGGAACTTCTACCGGGCCCACGTCGCGGGAACGACCCACGTCCACATGCCGTGGCTGATCGAGGTGTTCTTCCTCAACATCTTTGAGCACGGTGCGCACCATGTCGATCCGCTCATCCCGTTGTATGAATTGGCCCCCAGTCAAAAGGCATTGAACGAGGCTTACTCCGAAGACATCCGGATTGTCCACGCGACCCCGTGGACGCTCTGGAACACGCTGAGGTGCTGCAAGCTCTACGATTACCGCCGCCACGAATGGCTCGACTTCCGCGGCCGGAGGACGGCGAAGGCGCGATTGCCAGTGGTCGCCGCTTCGACATCAGCGCTGGGGGCGGCCGGCTGAGTGGGTGAAAGAACGCGAGCTGGCACCGGTTGACGGCATCGCCCCCGCGCGGCACATTCGAATGTCGACCGCGGCGCCCTCACAGCAGGTCCCCTGGACGCTCTGGCGCGTCGACTTCTCCAGCCAACCCGCGAGCGCCGGCGATGTCACTGCTCCGAATGACGGGCATCTCGAAGCGATTCGGCGCGACGCGCGCCCTCGAGGATGTCTCGTTCGAAGTCGGCCCCGGCGAGGTGATGGCCCTCATCGGAGAAAACGGCGCGGGCAAGAGCACGCTGATGAAGATTCTCAGCGGCGCGTATCAGCCCGACGGCGGCACGATGGAACTCGGCGGCCAGCCCTATCGCCCCTCCGGCCCGCACGATGCCCGCCTCTCGGGCGTCGGCATGATCTACCAGGAGCTGACCCTCGCCCCGCACCTCTCGATCGAAGACAACATCCTGCTCGGCCGCGAGACCCACCGCTTCGGCTTCCTGCGGCGTGGCGCTCAACGTCCGAGGGTTCGCGAAATCCTCTCGCGCCTCGGCCACGGCGACCTCGATCCCCGCACCCCGGTCTCCGAACTCTCGGTCGGCCTGCAGCAACTCGTCGAGATCGGCCGCGCGCTGGCCCTCGACGCCCGCGTCATCGTCTTCGACGAGCCGACCAGCTCGCTCACGCGGCACGATGCGGCCCGCCTCTTCGAGATCATCCGCCGGCTCCGCGAGCAGGGGCTCGGAATCATCTACATCAGCCATTTCCTCGAAGAAGTCCGCACCGTCTGCCAGCGGTACACCGTGCTCCGCGACGGCCGGTCGGTCGGCAGCGGCGACCTCAAGGACGCCGCCGAATCGCAGATCGTCTCATTGATGGTTGGCCGCAGCGTCGCCGATCTCTTCCCCGGGGTTCCTCACACGCCCGGTGAATGCGTTGTGCGGGTGGAGGGTCTGTCGGGCCGTCGAATGCCGCGCGAGCTCTCGCTCGAGATCCGTCGCGGCGAGATCCTGGGGATCGCGGGGCTGGTTGGAGCGGGGCGGACCGAGTTCCTGCGATGCCTCTTCGGACTGGATGCGGTGAAGTCGGGATCGGTGAAGGTGGCGGGGATTGTGCAGTCGCCGACGCCGCAGCGGATGATTGCGGCAGGGCTCGGTCTCGTCTCCGAAGACCGCAAGGGAGAAGGGCTGGCCCAGGTCCGCTCGATCGCCGACAACCTCACCTACAGCCGCATGGAGGTCTATTCCCGGTGCGGCGTGCTCGATGTCCGCCGCCGCGACGAGGCGGCCCGCGGATGGATGCAGACGCTTCAGGTGAAAGCCCGCGGCCCCTCGCAGCCCGTCGTCGAGTTGTCCGGCGGCAACCAGCAGAAAGTGGCGATCGCCCGCGTCCTTCACCAGGACGCCGATGTGCTGCTGCTCGATGAACCGACCCGCGGCATCGATGTCGGCACCAAGTCCGAGATCTACCGGCTGATGGGAGAGGCCGCGGCAGCCGGGAAAGCGGTGATCTTCGTCAGCTCGTACTTCGCCGAGCTGCGGCACGTCTGCGACCGGATTGCCGTGCTGGCTCGCGGCCGGCTTCGCGACACGCGGGCGGCGTCCGAATGGACCGAGGAGACGCTGCTGCAGACGTCGATCGGCGTTTCGGAAGGGGACTGACCGCTGGCCAGGTCGCCCGTCGATCCGGCCGCGCGACAAGGAGTTCGAACTTACGGATGCCGGTCGGTCTGGACGTAGCCGCAACGGATCATCGATTGGGCGATGTCGGGTTTCATGGGACGCCCACGTTCATAACTCCAGCCGGGCCTGGCCACCAGCAGGATACCGCAACGGTGCATTCTGGCCAGCAGGACGGCGTCACCCAATAGTTCGACGAATCGTCGTTCGTCGGGTGAGCTGGAGGCATGCGAAAGACGCTGGATTCTCTCCAGTTGACGCCGGTGCCAAACCATCGCGACGCAGCGTCCCGGGAAACCGTCGGTCTCAACACTCTGTGAGAACGGAGTTCCCAACAGTTGTTCGGCCAGCGGGCAGGGCGACCACTCCAGGGCGAGTTGCACCGGGGCGATCGGGCGAAGGCGGTGTCGCCAGCGCGGATCGCTCGAAAGTAGCTCGGCCCATCCCGTGCATTCGGTCTGCTCTTCCACATCGAACTGGTACGACATGGCATTCCCCAGTCGTTCGCGTGTGGCGTCGTCGACTCGCCAGGCGCGCGTCAGTGTCAGCCAGTAGGCGAGGCTGGTGGTGGAGAGTTCTTTCGGATCTCGTAAGCTTTGAAAGGTGAGAGACGTCATCGGAGATTCGCTTCCTGGCCTGCGAGATTCAGTTATTGCGTTATTTGGTTGTGTCGCCAGACGTATTCTGGTTTTGAGGGCTGAAGGCCCGGAACTCAACAGCCCAGCCCAAGCGAAGCGCCGGGCTGGGTCTCGATTTCAAAAGTTGCCGGGAGGCCTGTAGGGCCGTCACTCGGATCGTCGGTGGCAGTGACGGCCCTACAGGCTTCAAGAATCACTGTGGGACCGTGTCCTGGGGCGGCGCTTCGCTTGCCCCAGGCTATCGAGTTTCGTCCCTTTTGGGGCTCCGGAATGTTGCCGCCGCCATCGGGGACACTTCCCGCCATCGGAGATTCGCTCGATCGAACTCGGCACGGGAAACAGACGACCCGGGGAACCGCGCTCGTGGCCATCAATTCGTCGAGGTGCGTTTGAGCGGTTCGGCCTTCACGTAGAGGGCGGGCGGGGCTTCTTCGTAGTAGCGGAAGAGGGCCGGGCAGATCCAGCCTTCCATCGGCGGGTCGTCGAGCTGGTAGTAGTTTCCTTCGCCACTCTTGCGGACCCACGTCAGCCGCTTCTGGTAGTCGGGAAACTCGACGGCCGAGAAGAGGAGCCGGAAGCCGCTCTTCGCATCGGGGATGTCCTTGACGAGGACGTCGATCATCTCGGGGATGTTGGCCACGAACGGCTCGCGGACGAGTCCGACGCCCGGATCGTCGAAGACCCACGTTCCGCTGTAATCGTACGGCTGGATGACCAGGATCGAGTTTTTCGAAGGACGTGCGGCGGGGCGGCCGAGCTGCTCGCGATAAATCAAGGCGCCGCCAACCACCACCGCACCGCAGGCCAGGACGACCGCCAATCGTCGAAAGGATGTCGTCTTCATGAGGGACTCGAACGCGAATCAGAGGGAGGAGCGGGAATGTCGTCGATCGGTCGCGCGGGTTTCCGTCATCGTAACCTCGTCACGGTGGGTGACACACTCTTATGCTTCAGGAAAAGCGTGGTAGGACGTCGCGTCCCACCCCCGACCTCGGCCTTTGAGGACTCAAGGCGTGCAACCCGATCCGCCCCAAGGTTTCCACTCGAAGTTCTCATTCCAGCCAAGCGATCTCGCTGCAAGGACGAGGGCGATCCACTGGTTCGCTCACTGCGGACAGCCTCTCGACCTCGATCTGACGATGCCTATAGAGAGAGTCTCTGACTGGGCGACCGCTATTGCTTGCTGCAAAGACCCGGTGTGGGAGGACGTCGAGTTAGAAGCCCAAAACCAGTTGACGGTGTGGTTGCATCTCCACGATCGCTTGCGATACCGGAAGTGGAACGACTTCGTTGATGCACAAAAACGTTTTGTGGTGAACCCACTCATCGAACGAACGATCATCCCTTATCAGGAGACGGAGGGACTCGACATTACCTTGGTCCACCTCAATTTTATCGTCTTACGCAGTCCGACTGCGTTTTGAATGCCGAGAGTGATGGACAGTGGATGGGACAATGGGAAGCAGCGACCGGGACAGTCAACGACCCCGTGCGGCGCTCAGACGCATTTCTTACATCGGCCCTTGAGCAGGATCTCGGTGACGACGCCGATCTGGGCGGCCTTCTTGCGGGTGGCGGGGTCGAACTCGACGTCCGAGAGGCAGGTGACTCCCCCGCAATCGACGCACATGAAGTGCGGGTGCTGTCCGCCGTCCGGGGCGTCGGGGTCGCGGATTTCGAACCGCCAGACGTGATCTCCCAACTCGGAGCGGATCACCAGTCCCGCGTCGGCCAGGTCGTTCAGGTTGCGGAAAACCGTCGCCTTGTCGAGGCCGAGCGATGCGAGGTTATCGGCTACTTCCGCATGCGACACCGGGGCTCCGGCCTTCGCCAGTTCGCGCATGACGGCCAGCCGCGCGGAAGTGCATCGCAACCCGGCCGTGCGGACACGATCGCGAATGGTCTCCAGGTCATCCGGCTTGGCCTGAGCCTTCATAAGGAATCATCGACGGAGTGTGTCGACACGAGAGGAGCGGAAGAAGGGAAATCCGCCGCGAAACCGCAACGAATTCGAAAGGAAACCGTGAATGGATGATGCTCTCGATTATCGCCGTCCGCGGAATGCCGGTCAATCAAGTCGCGATGCGCTTGCATGTCCGATTGCGTTGCGAAACCATTCAGCGTCGCTGCTCAAAGGGAGCCTGTCAGTCATTTCGCCACCGGGGCAAGCCCAATGAGGCTCCCGGTTTCTTCCTTCCATTCCCGCTCGAACAGGACTTCGCATGCCTCGCGCACTCCTTCTCTTTGTCGTCTGTCTATGGAATGGATTCAACAGACTTACAGAGTGCCGGGCCGCCGAGGAGTCGGCGGCCGTCCCGAAGGGAGAAGTGACGCAGTATCAGTTCGAGCAAAGCAAGATCTTCCCGGGGACGTTCCGTGACTACTGGGTGTATGTCCCCAAGCAATACGATCCGGCGAAGCCCGCGTGCGTTTATGTCAATCAGGACGGCATTCAGTACAACGCGCCGGCGGTCTTCGACGAACTGATTCACAAGAAGGAGATGCCCGTCACGATCGGCGTGTTCGTGATGCATGGCCGGGTGAAGGCGAAGTCGGACAAGGCTCTTGATCGTTTCAACCGCAGCTATGAGTACGACGGGCTGGGCGACGCCTACGCGCGGTTCCTGCTGGAAGAACTGCTGCCGGAGGTGGAAAAGAAGACGGCGAAGGACGGGCGGGCGATCCGTCTCTCGAAGGATGGAAACGACCGCTGCATTGCGGGGGCCAGCAGCGGTGCAATCTGCGCGTTCACGGCCGCGTGGGAACGTCCCGACGCCTTCTCTCGCGTGTTCAGCGCGATTGGAACGTACGTCGGCCTGCGCGGCGGCAACGTCTATCCGACGCTGATCCGCAAGGTCGAGCCGAAGCCGATCCGTATTTTTCTTCAGGACGGCAGCGCCGACCAGAACATCTACGGGGGCGACTGGTGGATGGCAAACCTGGAAATGGAGCGGTCGCTGGTCTTCGCCGGGTATGAAGTGAACCACGCATGGGGCGATGGGGGCCACAACGGGAAACACGCCACCGAGATCTTCCCTGACGCGATGCGCTGGCTGTGGAAGGACTGGCCGAAGCCGGTGGCGGCCGGCAAGGGCTCACCGCAGCTTCAGGACGTCGTGGTGCCGGGCGAAGACTGGAAACTGGTGGCGGAGGGTTACAAGTTCACCGAAGGCCCCTGCACCAATGCCGACGGAGAGGTGTTCTACAACGACGTTCCTTCCAGCAAGACCTACAAGGTGGGACTCGACGGCAAGGTTTCGACGTTTCTCGAAGATTCGAAGAAGGGAGACGGTCAGCGCTTTGGTCCGGATGGGAAGCTGGTGGCCGTTGCGGGGGGGAGCGAGCAGATTGTCGCTTATGGAGCGGACGGGACGTCAACGAAGCTGGCGGATGGGTTCCGAGGGAACGACCTAGTTGTGCGGCATGATGGCAGCATCTATGTCACGAACCCGGGCTGGAACGGAACCGACCCGAGCAAGGTGTGGCTGATCACTCCGAAGGGCAAGAAGAAGGAAGTCGACAGCGGGCTGCGGTTCTCCAACGGCATCACGCTTTCTCCCGATCAGTCGCTGCTGTATGTCGCCGACAGCCGGACCCATTTTGTCTACAGCTACCAGATTCAGGACGACGGCTCGCTGGCCCACAAGCAGAAGTATTTTCATCTGCACGTGCCGGACACCGCAGACGACAGCGGCGCGGATGGATTGCGGTGCGACCGCGATGGGCGGCTGTACGTGGCGACGCGGATGGGAATCCAGGTGTGCGATCAGGCGGGGCGGGTGAACTTCATCCTGCCGACTCCGAATGGCAAGGTCTCGAACTTCACGTTCGGCGGAGTCGACTTCAAGACGCTGTATGCGACGTGCGGCGACAAGGTCTACAGCCGCAAGCTGAAGGTTTCGGGAGCCAACTCGTTCCAGGCTCCGATCAAGCCCATGAACCCACGGCTGTGAGTCTCGTGTTCGCCATGTCCCAGTGATCTGCCGCGGGGGAAGGGAATGCGCGCTGGACGATCATGCTGGAAGGAACGGCCGCGGCCGATTCGAGCGTCTTGGCGGCCTCGTCGCGGGGAAAGGGCGATCTCGCCGCGTGGCACGCGAGTTGCCTCAAGGTTTTTCGTTTCGGACTTGAAGGTCCGGTCTGGAGATCATGACGTACAGCGGCGAGGAGACCTCCCATGCCACGCGGAGACAAATCGAAGTACACCGACAAGCAGAAGCGGAAGGCGGAGCACATCGACGAGGGCTACGAGAAGCGCGGGCTCTCGGAGAAGGAAGCGGAACGTCGGGCGTGGGCGACGGTGAACGCGACCGATCATGGGGGAAAGAAGGAAGGGGGATCGGGGCGCGGCAAGAAGTCGAACATGGCACCGTCCAAGAAGGGGGGGCACAAGGGGGGCAAGGCCTCGGCGTCCCGTTCGTTCGCGCAGCGGTCGGCCTCGGCGAAGAAGGCGGCTGCCACCCGCAAGCGGCGGGCGGCGGCCAAATCCCATTCGTGACAAGTGGTCGAGGAGCGCGGCCATGTCATCGCGGCGTCTTGCCGCGATTTGGTACGGATGACCAACGGAAACGCCCGGCTGCACCTTGTGCAGCCGGGCGTTCTTGTTTCGTGGAATCAGCGAGCTCGTCGCGGCTCAGTTCCCTTCGCGAAGCAGCACTTCTTTGCGGCGGCGGCGGTTGCGGCGGGTGACCTCTTTATCACCGTCTTCCGCTTCGGTGATGAGCGTGCCCGAGAGGAGCCGGTAGCAGAGGAGCAGGATGAAGGCCCCGCCGACGGCGGCGAAGAAGCCGACGAAGCTGATGGGCGAGAGCTCGGTTCCGGCGCGGAAATACATCAGCACCCCGCAGCCGATCACGCTGCCGACGATGCCGATCATCATGGTCACCACGGCGCCGCCGGGATCGCGGCCCGGCATGACGGCCTTCGCGGCCAGTCCGACGAGGGTGCCGAAGCCGACCCACAACAGGACGTCGTGAGCGGTCTGTTGAACCGCCGCCATGAACTCGGGGCTGACCATCCCTGGTCTCCTGCGGAGAAATGACGCAATCCATGCGCAGTGCGCGGCGTCACATTTCGTCTATCGGGTTGTGAGAGGGGGGAACTTGAGGCGAAATCGCGAGAAATCCGCCGCCGGCCCGGATTGGGACGTTGAGGGTCGGTTTAGAGAAGCGGAGAGGGGAGTGATATAGACGAAAGCCGAGAATGCGTCGAGTGGAATTGATCGGCCGTCGACCTCGGCATGGCAGCGGTCGCGCGGGCACCGAAAAGCTTGTTTTAGCGCAGAAAGCGGCCCCGGCCGGGGTATCCTCCGACCGGGGCCTTTGTGTGCTGGTGTCGGCACGCCGGCGACTCCGTTTAATTCCCGCCTCAGGCTTCATTACGTCGCGCTCTGCTATTGAGCTACGCCCGCGGCAGGTGACGCCATCGAAATGGCGTCGAGAGCGGGCGGCAGGAATTGCACCTGCATTCAACGTCGTTGGACGAGAACCTCGATCCGGCGATCAGCACGAATACTGGGACTGGAGTAAGAGCCTGATGCTGATGTCCTGCCTCTGCTGATTGGGCTACCCCATCGGACGATTGTGCAACCGCAAGTGATGGGGGGAGGAGTCGCACCTCCACTGTCGGACGCGGTCAATGTAAGGCTGAGTCTCAGACTGCACTCCGCATGTCAGTTTTAATCAGACGTCCGAGAAGAGGAAACCGAGAATCGCGTCCCCGCACGATTTCTTCTCGACCTCGACCGAGTTCGCCTCCTCGCGGGCCGCCTTCACCGCATCGGCCAGCTTGCGGACGCGTTCAAGCAGCAGGTTTCGCTGCGATGCGGGAATCGCTCCGCTGTATTTGAGCGTCGTCCAGATGCCGACGGTCACATCCTCGTAATACATCTCGACCTGGGCCGGGTGTTCGGTGGTCGCCTCATACTTGATGTGGCTGCGCGGGATCTTCTTCGTTCGCGTCGTCTGGAACGGCTCGGATGCGTAACAATCCTGGGCCGAGTTGAATTCCCAGCGTTCGGCGGCATCGAGCGTTGGCAACTTCTCGATGAAGGTGTTGAGATCGACCAGCTGCTTCTCAAGGAAGAGGAGATGCGTGACGGGGACGCCGCTCAGAATCTTGCGGCCATCGACCACGACATCAGCCTTCGCCTGACAGTTCGCCCAATCCTGAGTGGCGACGATGTCGAACATCTCGGTCAGGTCGCGGCGGATCCGCTGGATCACGTCGCCGACTTTCACCTGCACGAGCTTCCCTTCGGGAGGAAGCGTCTCGCCGTTCTCGTCCTTCGGCTTGTAGGTCCGCGAGATCCCGCTGAGCAGGTCTCCCTTCTGCAACTGGTGATAAGCCTGCGTGAGACTTTCCTTCGCCTGCGATTTCTTCCCCGTGAGGATGGCGATGATCTGATTCAGCTTGGGCATGATGATCCTGAGGTGCCATGGAGCGCGATGGGTGTGATGACACCAGTATCGCGCCCGCAACCGCTGCGAATCAACAGGCTATTCGTCGTTCTCGAGTTCGGGGCGGGCATAGCCGCGCCGCAGCACCCGTGTGGTTGTCAGGAACTGCTGGATGTCTGCGTCGCTCAACGTATCGACGTCCGAGTGGTCGTCGGAGACGAGCATCATCGAATTTATCACGCGGCGCTGCGACTCGTCGGGGCGCGGGATCGTGGCCGTGTGCAGGACTCCCTGCCAGCGGAACTCCTCGGGAGCGTAGGCCGCCATGCTGTTGTTGATCACGAGGATCTGTGGTCGACGGCTGGCGAAGGTTTCGACTGGCGTCGTCCACGGTCGCAGCAGTTCGGCCCCTCGGACGAACATCGGGTTGTGGCGGTCGAGGAAGTCCGCCGGCGTGATGCCCATTGCGTGGGCGCAAGCTGAATAGTCGAGCAGCGCAACCTCTGACTCGACGGCGCTGGGCTCGTAACCGAGCACGAGGAGCGACTCGTCGGGAGCGCCGTCACGGTGCGGCTTCGTCGTCTCCTGCTGGTCGAAGCGGCCAGCGGACGCGACGACGATGTGACGGCCAACGCGCTCGCGATGAATGCGGGCGAACTCACGCCGCAACTTCCACATCGCCGCTCGCAGTTCGACGGATGTCGCGTCGGAATCCAGGCGAAGAAGGCAGAAGCCGGGTGCGGAGAAACCGCGGCGAGCGGTGCGATCGTAAGCGGCCGAGTACCAGGCCGCGGGTGCGGGGAGTTCTTCGCGGCGGACGTCGATGGTGTAGTCGGAATGTGTCCAGGGCATCAGGAATTTGTAGTGCCCGGGCCTCGTTCCCGTCTAGACCTTCTCGCTCCGTTCGAGCAGCGCCTTCTTCAGCTTGTTGACCGTCTCGTCGGCTTCCTGTCGAACCTGAAGGATGTCCTTGCCCGCTTCGACGTCGGCGACGTGGCCGTCGAGTTTCTTCGCCCAGGCCTGGCAGCGCTCGATGAGCCACGCCTTGTCCTCGGACAGGAGCGGCCGATGTTCCGAGAGGATCAGCGTCGAACACCCCTGACGGAATTCGAGGATCCGCTGCGCGAGGGCCTGCGGGGTGGCGGGACGCTTCTTGAACCAGTCGTCGGCACCCGCGGAGAGCTTCGCGAGGTAGGTCTTCGCCTCGAGGGACTCGTCGATGGCGCCCGGCTTGCTCCATCCCCACCCTTGTGCGACTTGCGATGGTCCGGGTTGTCCGGGGCGCAGCCGATCGGGTTGAGCGACGAAGACACCTGCCAGCACGGCTGCGGCCGTTGCGAGACTGACGACCAGCGGATGACTGAACCATCGCCGCCCGGCTCTTGGTGGAGGGCTGGTGGCCGGGGCTCGCTCGGACTGGCGATCGGCGGTCCTCTCGATGAATCGTGAAGGCTCGGTTTTCGACGGGTTGGATGTTGTCGAGGGAGCCGATCCTCCTTGGGACGTGACAAACTGATGGAGACGCGATCGCCCGCGATCGACGGCGTCCTGGATTTCGGCCGTCGGCTCGGGGAGGTTGTTCCAGTAGTCTCCCCCTTCGAGGAAGATCCGCGTCTGGAGTTCCAGCAGGATCTGCGGGTTGCGAAGCAGCGTCTGGATGTGCGACGTCGTCAGGTGGCCGAGACCGCCGCGGAGGATTTGCGGGAGGACATCGCCCAGTGCCGCGTCGAGGCCCATCGGCTCCTCGCGCCCCGTTCCCATCGCCTTCAGTTCGGTGACGACGCCCGCGAGGTCCAGACCGAGGAGGTGTTCTTCGAGCCAGCGGGCCTGGGACGCCGTGTCGTCGGGGAGGGTGGCGAGGAGGAACTTCATGGCAGCGTCCTTTCGACGCACGTCGTCAACTGGGCTTTGGCTTGATGGAATAACTTGTAAATCTGGCTGGGGTTGATCGAGAAGCGCGTGCAGATGTCGTCGTATTCGTCGCCCGTCAGCCGTGCCCGCACCACAGCTTCCATTTTATCCCCCAGCCGCTGGAGGCAGTTCTCGAGGACCGCAGCCCTTTCGGCGTCGAGAAGCACATCGTCAGGTCGGGGAGAATTGGGATCGGTGTATTGGATTTCTTCGTTCAGCGCGTCGGGACGCTTCCGTCGACTGCGGTCGATCAGATGGTTGCGGGCGATCTGATGCAGCCAGGCGCGGAAGTTTCCGCCGTGAAATTGCGTGGGAAGGTTCAGCCAGACCCGTTGCCAGACTTCCTGACTGACATCGTCGAGGTCGCTCCGCGGGGTGCGAGTGGCCAAGAAGGCGAGGAGCCGGCGGGCGTGGCGGCTGTAGAGCTCGCCATAGGCCTGCTGAGCTGCATCGTGTTGCTTCGCCGACTCGTCCCTGCGGGCGACCAGAGCCGTCAACTGTTCGTCGCTCACGAGGTTCGCCATCGGGAAAATGTGCGGAAAGTCAGGCCTGGCACAGTTTCCGGAAGTGTGAGCCAACGGCAGCAGAACTGCAAGCAGGCGCAAGGCAGGAGACAGGCGTCAGAATTCCTGGGAAGACCGACGTTCGCAAGACGGCAAGCGTCCGGCTGCGTTCTCTCCTGACTCCTGTCTCCTGACGACTTTCTCAATAGCACACCTTCACATACGACTTCACCGGAATCTGAATGTCGTGGTAGAAGGTTTTGGCGACGACCTGGGCACAGCCGTAGCTGTCGTAGACTGTGATGTACTTGGTGTAGGGCTCGCTGACGATCTGGTAGGTGATCACTTCCTTGTAGTAGCACTGCGGGGCGTAACCCCCGTATCCGTAACCATATCCGCCGGCCTGAGCCGACGAGGAGAGACCGAATCCAACGATTCCGAGAGCGGCAACGCAGGCCAGACGGCGGAGAGAAGAGAACATGGCACGGCCCTTTGCGGGAAGGCATTCCGAAGAATGCGGTGAGTGAAGCGTTCTGCCTAGAGAACGCCCGACCGGTCATGTTCTTCCCGCAAATCTCATTTTCTATGAGAGCCTTAATCTCAATGAGCAGACCCACTGCCTGAGCACACTCGGAGTGGCGACTTTGACAGCGGACTCGGTCGGCAGGATGGCTGCCGGTTCGGCTTGTCAGCAGGTAAATAAGGAAGCCGCAGGAGGTTTGACAACCCTCTGCGGCTTTTCGAGTTACCCGGCCAGGATTCGAACCTGGACAAACAGGACCAAAACGAGTCGACGACTGCCGCACGCCACCGCCGCAGACCCCGGCAAGCCACAGCGTTTGCCGGGGTTTCTGTGCATCTAAACCGGAGCGATCCACCGCACAGCACAGCCGCGTTCTTGGCGGTCAGGCGGTCGATTGGCCGTCAATCGGCACCAGAAGGAAAAATCTCAAAAAAGCCTAAGGTCGCAGTCCACGGGAAACTATCACCGTCGCAACGTGGGGGTTGCGCGACAGTCACATGAAGACCATAGTGAGAAGCGTCTTGCGGTGCTTTTGGGCCACGGTATTCTGCCCTCATCGCCGCAAGGAAACTCACAGTAACGGACGTTCGAGATGGCCGACCGGCCCCTAGTCAACACTGACCCCGTTGACCCCGCCCTGCTGGCGGAAGGGACAATGAAGATTCCTGAGGCAGCGAAGTTCTTAGGGGTCGACAGTGACATGATCTTTCGGCTGTTGTCCGAAGGGCTTCTGCCGTGGACGCAACTCCGTCCGAACGGAGTTCGGCTGATACCAAAGGCCGCGCTGAAGAGGCTGTTGGAACAGAACATGGTGAACGCCGAGTCGTTCACTCCTGCCCCGGTCGCTCTGCCGTCTCACTGACGCTTGCGGCAGGGTGACTGAAATGACCGCACCGTTGGTTTTTCGGGATCGCGGTACGCGCCGAGGTCGGTCACATGGACGCCACGGATGCCGGGGCATGACGCCCCTCTTTTGAAGGAGCGGCCAATGGAATGGAAGTCGTGGTTGCCCACGTTTTGGGACGTGCTCTCGGCCTTGCCGTGGGCACTCATCGTTGGGTGGATCGTCTGGAAAGGACTCAGCGGATGATCTGCGTCGTTTGCCAAGAAATCCGCCGGACCTGCCGGGACTGCGGGGCGTGCATCACCTGCTGCCGCTGCGGTCCCGGCCCGGCGGTGAAAGTGACGAGTCACGAACTGGAACGGGGAGACATGCCGTGCCGAACGCGATCGAGGCTGGAAGCGGAGCGGCGAGTCGAGAGCTTCTCGAAGGGCTCCCGCTCTGGTTGATGCCAAGGTGGGATCCGGCGACCGCGTCGTGGGATCTCGAATGGTGGGATCTATACGAGGGCTCGCACGAGAGCAAACCGTCGTCGGTCGGGTTCACCGGAGACCGGATTTATCACGAACGGCTGTCTCTGTGGGGCATCCCGTTCGTCCCGCTTCGAACGCTCTCGAATCTTTGGGAAAAGCACTGCCGCTGGGCGGAAGCGAATGCGAAGGCTGGTGACAAGCGGATCCCGCCGATCCACGTCAGCAGCTTGATGGGCGACTGACGGAGAACGCCATGGCGGGGCTCACAAGGAAGCAGGCGGCCGTTCTCCGGTTCATCAGTATCCGGATTCAGCGGCATGGTGAAGCTCCGACGCAGCGTGAGATTCAGCAGAAGTTCGGGTTTGGGTCGAAGCACACGGTGAGGTGTCACCTCGCCGCACTGAGGCGGAAGAACGCGATTCGTATCCGGGAAACGATGCCGCGCGGCATCGAGGTCGTTGAGGTGGGACAACAATGACAAACCTTCAACCGATTCATGTCGCCCCCAGCCACACTGAAGAGTGGTATCACGCTCGAAAGACGGGGATCGGTGCCAGCCAGGCGGCGGCTGCCGCGGGCCTGTCGACCTACAAGACTCCACTCCACGTCTACGCCGAAAAGACGGGCACCGCGCCGCCGGTGATCGAGACGGACGCGATGTGGCTCGGCAACGCGTTGGAACATGTCGTCGCGGGCATGTTCACCCGCAAGGTCGGCATTCAGATCGCCCACGCTCCGATGGCGATGCTGCGGCATCCGGTCGAGACGTTCGTTCTCGCGACTCCGGACGCTCAGCTCGTGAATGGCGAGTTGCTCGAATGCAAGACGACTACCTTTCGGACGGCCGCTCATTTCGGAGATGCAGAGACAGACGAAATCCCCGAGGAGTGGATCTGCCAGGCTCAGCAGCAGATGTTCGTCACCGGGGCTGAACTCGTTCACTTCGGCGTGCTGATCGACGGCCGGAAATTCCGACACTTCAAAGTGCATCGGGACGACGACCTAATCGCCGGGCTGGTCGATGCGGAACGCGAGCTGTGGGAACGCATCGAGAATCGCGACCCGCCCGAAGCGAGCTGGAAACACTCGCGGACGCCCGACCTCGTCAAGGCGATGTTCAAGACCGTCGAGGGAACGCGGATCAACCTCTCTCCGAAGTCGGTCGAGTTGTGGGCGGAGTACAAGCGGCAGGGAGAGATCAAGCGGGTTGCCGAAGAAGCTCAAAAGAAGCTGAAAGCTCAGGTTCTGTTTGAGATCGGCGACTACTTCGCGGGCGTGCTGCCGAACGGAAAGATGATCCGCCGGAAGCACATGATCCAAGAGGTGAAGGCTCACACAAAGGACTTCATCGACGCTCGCGAGGTCAATTACGACGGCGGACCGATCATTGGCCAGGCGGCGATCGAGGGTCCGGTAGCCGATCCGGACGTGATCGACGCGGAATACACGGTTGACGGCCAGGCGTCATTGCCCGCCCCGGATCCTCAGACCACTGAACTTTCACGCTCGAAGAAGTCAAAGCGGTCGAATCGTGTCGCGGGCTTCGATCTGGAAAAGCGGTTCGAGCGAGTCGACGTCTTCCTTCGTGGGCAAGGTCTCTTCTTCTACTCCGAGTCGGACGCCGGCTCGTGCTACTACCGCACGCCCGATGGCTCGGTTCGCGTCCGTGTTGCGGACCACCAGCCGAACGCTGCGACCGCGAATTGGATTCGCCGCTTCAAGGTTCGCGAGATCCGCGTGGATGACCCCGACTTCGAGGCGGCGATGAGTCGCGTCGAGGCCAATGACCGCGGTGCTGTTCTTCCCCTTCCCGTGACTGCTGAACTTGATTCCGAGTCTTGAAAGGACCCCGATGTCGACGCAAACGCCCACATTGCCTGCGCAGCAACAGCGGCCGGCTGATCCGGTCACAACGATCAACACGTTACTGGTGAGAAACAAGGATGCGCTCTTCGCGGCGGTGCCGAAGCATCTCACTGCCGACCGCATGATTCGGGTCGCCACGACGGAGCTTCGCAAGAATCCAAAGCTCGCCGAGTGCGACCAACGGAGCCTCATCGGTTGCATCGTCGAATCGTCCCAGCTCGGGCTGGAGATCGGCGGCTATCTGGGGCATGCCTACCTCGTCCCGTACAAGGTCAAGGGATATCCGGTCTGCCAGTTGATCGTCGGCTACAAGGGCATGGTCGACATCGCCCGCCGCTCCGGCGAGATCAGCACGATCCAGGCTCGCGTCGTCCACGAGCGGGACGAATTCAACTTTGAGTTCGGACTCAGTCCGACGCTCAAGCACAAGCCCAGCACTGACGACAACCCCGGCAAGGTCAAGTACGCCTATGCGGTGTGCGTCCTGAAGGACGGCGGCACGCAGTTTGAAGTGATGACCGTTCGGGAGATCGAGGGGATTCGCTCTCGAAGCCGCTCGAAAGACAACGGTCCGTGGGTGACGGACTGGGAAGAGATGGCGAAGAAGACGGTTCTTCGACGGCTTTGCAAACTGCTTCCGGTCTCTGTGGAACTTCAACGGGCGGCGGCCATCGACGAGCGGTCGGACGACACATTCCAACTGCCGCTCAACCTGGGGGCCGACCTCGCGCTGCCGCTCCCCGAATCGCCAGTCGACAAGCTCGAATCCGAACCGGAAGGCGGCGAACAGGGCTCGACTGGCGGCACGCGATCATCGCAGCTCGCCGACAAGCTCAAGAAGGGCAAGGCGACCGTCTTCGACAACTTCAAGGCGTTCATCGAGAACGCGAAGAGCGAAAACGAGTTCTCGCAAGCCTTCGACGAAATCACGGTCGCGAAGGATGCCGGCGACATCACCGCCGACCAGGCGACCGAACTCGGGAACATGCTCGCGGCGAAGCGGGCGAGTTGAAAGAACCCCGTGAGGTGCGAATCGCCGGCGGATGAAACCGCAGAGTGCGGCAGGGCGGGAAGAGTCGGCCAGTTTGGTACGCGCCCGCGAAGTCGAACTGAGGTTTCTCCCCGCCGGCGGCCGGCACGGGACAGGTTGAGGCGGGGGAGATCGGTCTACTCGCCGGGTTCAGGCATGGCCCGGAAATGCACGTTCGAATCGTGCTCGCTTCACTCGAAAGACAACCGTTCCTCTTTGGTTTATTCCAATGGCAACCATCGAACTCACCGACGTCGGACCAATCGAGCGGCTCAGCATCCCGGTTCCTGAAGACGGCGGGCTCGTTGTCCTCAAGGGCCGCAACGGAGCGGGCAAGTCGAAGTCGCTCGAAGCGGTCGAGTCGCTCGTCTCCGGTCGCGGGACGGCGGAACCGCGAGACGGCAAGCTGCGGGGCGAGGTCTCCGGCTTCGGGGCTCGACTGACGGTCACGAAGTCGGTCCGGCGGTACGGGGAACTTGTCGTCGAGACGCTGGAAGGAAAACTCAGCGTTGCGGATCTCGTCGATCCTGGCTTGGTCGATCCAATCCGTGCCGATGCCGCTCGCATCAAGGCTCTCGTCCAACTCTCCGGAACGACAGCCGACCCCGAGTTGTTCCGTGCGAAGTTCGTCGATTCGGACTTCGATGAAGTCGTGCAGCCGGACACGCTCGAATGCAATGACATCCTGCGACTCGCTGCCCTAGTGAAGCGGGACGCCGAGAGAGCGGCCCGTCAGGCCGGGACCAACGCCGAACAGCATGAGGCGTCCGCCCGCGCCGCCAGGGCGGCCCTCGAAGGGCTGGACCTCAACGCAGAGACGGACCCCGCCGTTCTCCAGGCAAATCTCGAGCGAGCGGTCGCCGCAAAGTCGGCGCTCGACGCCAACAAGAAGACGGCCGATGCCGCCGCTCAGCGGGCTGCTGCCGCTCGCGAGAAGCTGTCGGCATCGCAGCGACCGAACATCATCCACACCGGCGGCGTCGTGAATAAGTGCTGTCGCCGGCTGACGGAAGTCAACGTCAAGCACGGCGAACTCGTCGAAGCCTTGAACGACGCCAAACGGAAGGTCGAGGAGTCGGAAAAACTCATCACCGAATGCGAGGCCGCTCTCGAAATCGCTCGAAGCCAGAATGACGCGGCCCTTCGCGAGTCAGCCGCAATCTCCGCCGCTGAGGATGCGATCAAGGCCGCGGAAGCACTCTCCAGCCCGACGTTCACCGAGATCGAAGCGGCCCAGCAGGCGGTCGAGGCCGCACGCCGGGCGATTGAAACAGGAGCTGTCATTCGTGCCGCCCGCTCGAAGGCGGCTCAGGCGGAGCAGTTCGCGGCTGATGCCGCCAGCCGCCGAAAGTCGGAAGCGGACCTTCGAGCGGCGGCCAAGGGGACGGACGATGTGTTGTCGTCGCTCGTTGCCCGGCCTGGCTCGCCGCTGCGGGTCGATGCCGGCCGGCTCGTTCTAACCACGAAGCGGGGAGACACCTACTTCTCGGATCTGTCCGAGGGTGAACGCTGGCGGGTCGCGCTCGATATCGCGATCGAGGCGGTGGGCGAGCATGGCCTGCTGGTCATTCCGCAGACGGCCTACGAGTCGCTCGATCCGCAGAACCGCCAACTCATCGCGAAGCACGTCGTCGGCCGGAAGGTCGTGATCCTAACGGCTGAGGCGAGCGACGATGCGGTTGTCACACCCGAAGTGATCGGGGGTGTCAATTGACCCTCACCGAACGATTCAAAGCCGCCCGTCGCGCCGCAGTGCCAATTGTCGGCGTCACGACGCCCGACCCGGCGGCGACCGTCATCGAACTCTGTGCCGCCTGCAAGAAGTCGGACATCAAGGTCCAGTGGGACTTCGTGCGAGGATTTCAAGGCATCGGTGACGAGTCGAGGACCGTCGCCGCGGAGATGGGCGAAGCTCAGAACGACCCGTATACCGCCTATCAGAGCATCGCGAAGATGCCGGCGAAAGCCGTGTGCTTCTTCCACCTCGCCCACAAGTTCATTTCCGATCCGCCGTTCCTTCAGTCGCTCGTGAACCTGCGGGACACATTGAAGGCCGACGGTCGCACTCTGATCCTGATGGGCCCCGCGCTCGACCTGGCGGCGGAGCTTCAACACGATGTCGTCATTCTCGACGAACCGCTTCCTGGAGAAGAGCAGCTCGCGAAGATCGTCGCGACGCAGTTGAAGACCTTCGCCGATCAGGCAGATATCGAACTCGCGAAGATCTGCACGGATGAGATCGTGGGGAAGGCAGTCGAGGCCGTTCGCGGACTCTCGGCCTTCGCTGCGGAGCAGGTCGTGTGCATGAGCCTCACGAAAAAGGGGCTCGACATCGACGCTCTGTGGGAACGCAAACGGCAGCAGATCGAGCAGACTCCCGGCCTGAAGGTCTACCGCGGCGGTGACAAGTTCGATGCGATCGGCGGAGTCGCAGTCGTGAAGTCGTTCGTCTCCCGCGTGATGCAGGGGGCCGGTCGACCGAACGCGGTCGTCTTCGTGGATGAGATCGAGAAGTCACTTGGTGGCGCGAAGGGCGACCTGAGCGGCGTTGGCCAGGATCAGCTCGGATGCCTGCTGTCCTACATGCAGGACCACGGGGCGGCCGGAATGATCTTCGTTGGCCCTCCCGGCGCCGCGAAGTCAGCGATTGCAAAGGCGGCGGGAAACGAAGGCGGCGTGCCGACGATTCAGCTCGACCTCGGGGCGGCGAAGGGATCGCTCGTTGGTCAGTCCGAACAGCAACTCCGCCAAGCGTTGAAGGTCATCACGGCCGTCTCGAATGGCAAGTCCCTGTGGATTGCGACCTGTAACTCGATCGGCGAACTGCCGCCGGAACTTCGTCGCCGATTCACGCTGGGGACGTTCTTCTTCGATCTACCGGACAAGGATGAGCGGTACGCAATCTGGAGCCTTTGGCTCTCACGGTACGGATTGCTCCACAAGAGCACGTGCGATTTCGACACCGGCGAGGATCTGCCTCACGACGAAGGCTGGACAGGTGCGGAGATTCGCCAATGTTGCGACATCGCGTGGCGGCTGCGATGCACGCTGAAAGAGGCTGGGAACTTCATCGTCCCCGTCGCCCGCTCAGCGTCTGACGCGATCGAACGTCTCCGCGCCCAGGCGGACGGCCGATTCCTGTCCGCATCTCATCCCGGCGTCTTCAAACGGGTTCAGCAAACGACCGCTCCGGTTGGCCGGGCGATGGAAGTGGAGTGACCTTCGCAATGACGACAGACAACCCCCAGTTCTTCCAAGATCTCCGCTCCCAGACCGGAGCCGTCCGTTTCCGAGTGAGCAAGCTCGGGACGCGGAAAGCCCTTGGCGAAGCCCAGCGGGCGGAAGCGGCGGACGCGTTCAACGCCAACGGCAAGTTCGTCTCGGCCAGCAAGAAGCTGCTCGACACGAAAGCTCCGGCGTACCGGGCGGTCACAACGGCGATCGCCCGCGCGAAAGGCTACTGGCGGTTGAACACCGTCCCGTATCCCGAGAAGGGAATTCGCCTGATGAAGCGGGACAAGATCCCCGACTTCGAAACGGCGATGGCTGGATACCGCACGGAGCTGGCCGAAGCGATCGCGGAACTGTCGAAGGCGCTCGACGCCGTCGTGCAGTCCGCGCGGGCGAACCTCGGCGACCTCTTCAATGCGGCCGATTACCCGTCCGCCGAGTCTCTCGCGTCGATCTTCCGTTTCGACTTCGACTATCCGTCGCTCGCCGTTCCGGAGTACCTCAAGCAGCTCAATCCGATGCTATACGAGGCGGAATCGCGGCGGCTGGAATCGCGGCTGCAGGAGGCGGTCGCCCAGAACGAGCAGGAGCTGGCTGTCGAACTCAATGAAATGGTGGAACACCTCATCGAGCGGCTGACACCTGGCGAAGACGGCAAGCAGAAGAAGCTCAACAAGTCGGCCACGGAAGGCTTCGCCGAGTTCTTCCAGCGGTTCCGGGCGGTCAACGTCTCCGGCAACGCCCAGCTTGAGGGCCTGATCGCCCAGGCTGAGGCGGCCGTGCAGGGCGCGGATCCTTCCCAGCTCCGGAAAGACGCCGGGCTGCGGCAGGCGTTCCGCGAGCGGCTCGCCACAGTCCAGCAGACTCTCAGCGGGGTCATCGTCGAACGCCCCGCCCGCATGTTCTCGTTCGACGACGAAGACGCTGACGAGGGAGAACCGCCGACATGAGCCACATCGCGACAGTCGAGCTGGAGATCAAGGATCTGGACGCGCTCGAATTGGCCTGCACACGGATCGGCGTCGAGCTGGTTCGCGGCCAAGAGCGGTTCAAGAACTACAACGGCCGCCGATCGCCCTGCAATCACGCGATCCGAGTTCCGGGCAATCACAAAGCCTACGAAATAGGCGTCCGCGAGACGGAAGGCGGGAAATTCGAACTGGCCTTCGATCTGTTCCAGGGTGGCCACGGGCTGCAGAAGTTCGTCGGCCGCGGCTGCAACAACCTGAAGCAGGCGTACGCGGTCGAAGTCGCGAAGAAGCAGGCCCTCCGCCAGGGATTCCGCGTCGCAGAGAAGAAGCAAGACAACGGGTCGATCCGGTTGGTTCTGACGAAGTGAGG
Source organism: Planctomycetaceae bacterium (assembly GCA_020850695.1). Taxonomy (GTDB): domain Bacteria; phylum Planctomycetota; class Planctomycetia; order Planctomycetales; family Planctomycetaceae; genus JADZEF01. The sequence continues at coordinate 29,960 of JADZEF010000178.1, forward strand.
ACAACGTGCAGAAAACGGTGAGTGTGGTACGGGAGGTTCGTGAGGCCAAGCAGGTCCGCGTCTCAGACTTCTCCGGGCGCGAGATTCCCGACCTGCACTGGTCGGCCGTCACGAAGATCTGGTGTCAGACGTCGGACCACGGCAATTCGACGAATGGCAACATCGCCACGGTCTTCATGCTCGACCTGATGCCCGAGGAGATGGCGGACTTTCAATCTGGCTTGCTCGATCTGATGCGATCCCTCAAGGCGAAATACCAAGCCCGGAACGTGAAATGACCCAGCAGATGCTCTTCGAAATGCAGCGCCCGTGTTTCAACTGCCCGTTTTCGAAGCGGCCGCACGCGATCCGTGGGCTGGGCAAGGAACGGGCAACGGAGATCTCGGAGTCGATCGCGGCCGGGGCCACGTTCCCGTGCCACAAGACGACGTTCGAGGACGAGAACGGGGCTCGAATCATCCACCCGAACGAGCAGATGTGTGCTGGGGCGATGATCGTTTGCGAGAAAACGCAGGGGCCGAATCAGGCCATGATCCTGGCTCGCATGCTCGGCTGGTGGGGCGGGCGGGTCGACACGAAGTCCCCGGTGGTCGATTCGTGGGACGAGTTCATTGAGGTTCAAACCGAAGAGGCGGAGCAATGCCCGAAGTCATCGTCGATGTGTCGCCCGAGGGCGAAGTGAAGGTCGAAGCGAATGGTGTTGTTGGCAGCGGTTGCCAGCAACTGACGAAGGCGATCGAGCAGTCGATCGGGAAGACGACCGGCGACCAGAAGAAGCCGGAGTTTCACCAGACCGCCGCGGCCGTCGCGAAGAAGACAGCTACGCAATAGGAGTTCCCGTGGATCTGCGCACAACGGTTATTGAGTCGCTCGACAAGCTCATCTCGTCGGGCAAGGTCGAGGCGTTGGTTGAGAAGTACATCGAAGCCACGATCGACTCCCTTCTGAAGGAAGCCCTTCGGAGCTACGGCGACTTCGGCAAGGCGATCGAGGCGAAGCTCGGTGAGGCCCTCAAGCTGCACGGCGACGTCACGATCCCCGAATACAACGAGGTCATCCTGCGGGTCATCCGCAATCAGTTTGAGGCGAAGACTCTTTCCGTCGTCGAGAAGCAGGTTGCCCATCAACTCAACGAACTGCTCACGCCGGTTCCCGAGTCGATCAATCTGTCCGCCCTCGTCGCCGCGTACATCGAGCGGTTCGTCGAAGAGAAGAAGGACGACGGCGATTACTTCGAGGGCGGCGACATCACGTTCTTCGCCGAGACGGAGCGCGGGGGATTCACCTACTTCGCGCTCGACCCGACGTACCGAACGAAGAAGTACGAATGTGAGATCCGCTTCGGCGTCTACAAGGAGCGGATTCATCATCTCGAATTCAAGGACAAGGAAATCGAGAAGCGGCTGTTCGCCGGGCCGTTCTACGGCTTCCAGCGAATGATCTTCCAACTCAAGGCGGCCCAGTCGCGGATCGTTTTCGACAAGCCGTTCGATGAGATCGAGACGTACTACTCCGGTTCCACCGACTGAAAGGAGTCTGAATTGACGAGCATCGTGATCGGCGAGCAGGGCGGAATGAGGTTCATCTGGCAAGACGACCTGGCCCCGATGCTCGCCTTGGGGAAGCCGAATGTCGAGCGGGTATCCCGCGTCGAGCCCGACGAGAAGGGCCGATGGTGGGCGATTTTGGAACCGGTGGGCGGCCCGACGTTGGGACCGTTCACCCTTCGCGGCGATGCAATCGCTGCGGAGATCGAGTGGCTCGAAAAGAACGTGATGGAGACGGCATGAGAATAGGATGGCTGAAACTCTTCGAGCCCTTTGTGATCGGGCCGAAGACTGACCCGTACATGATCCGATGGCGATTAATCGAGACTCCGTGGTTCGGAGTCTTCTTTCACCGGATTCTGCGGGACGACGCCGATCGTCACCTGCACGATCATC
>JADZEF010000179.1 GCA_020850695.1 Planctomycetaceae bacterium
GCTCATTGAAGCGGGAGTGCGGTTAGTGACGGTTGTCGCGTGGACGGGGACGCCCCCCGGCGAAGCCTTCCGCAATGTGCAGACCTGGGACATGCACGGTGTCCTCTACAAGCCGGGCGACAGTCTCTTCGGTTCATCCGCCTACGGTCTGAACTGGGCGCTGCCGCGTGTCGACGAAGCGGTCTCCGCGTTGCTCGAGGACCTCGCCGATCGAGGCCTGCTCGATTCGACGACCGTCTGCATGGTCGGCGAATTCGGACGCACTCCGAAGGTGAACGACCGCGGCCGCGACCACTGGCCGCAGTGCTACTCGGCCATGCTGGCGGGCGGCGGAGTGAAAGGGGGCATGGTCTATGGGGCATCGGACGGTCAGGCTGCCGCGGTAAAAGACAAACCGGTCACGCCGGCCGACCTGACCGCCACGTTGTTCCAGTCCCTCGGCAGTCCCCCCGAGACCCGCTACGGCCCCGACGGTTTCTCGCTGAAAGCAAGCGAGGGGCAGCCGGTGGATGCCCTGCTAGACCCGGTCTGAAGATTCGACGCGATCGGCCGATCGTCGAGTGACATTGGCATCTATGTGTATGCCACAACCCCGAAACCTGGACATCGATCGCTGGGTTTCTACGCGACTGGATTTATCCCCCCGGACAGGACTACATAGTCGAACATCTCGCGAAGCAGATTCGCTTGGATCGCGCGTGCCGACAGTTGTTTCCGGCAGATGACCCAGGACACACAGTATGCGCTATGCCAAGCATTGGAATACGTCAGCATGCTTGCCACATCGGCCCAACTGCTGTCTCCAACCTGGTTGAGAGGAGAATCAAAGTCCAGCGTACCAACTGCAGCTTTGTGAGCATTCTTGAGATCGTCTGGTGTGGCCAGGCCGTCAAGATACCGAATCGCGACATGCAGTGCTGTCTCAATCCGGCTATCTCGATCAGCGCCCTCCAGGCTCTCGCAACAGCGAACAGCGAAACGACGCAGAGCTTGTCCGTCAGCACGACCGCGCAGCCAGTCGAGCATGAAGAATGGATTAGTACTCGACTGCCATTCAAATTCGGACATGAGCTCACGTACGACGGTTTCCCTATTATCTCTCATCTCGCCGGTACTACTTCGGCCGCTTCGGATCGCTCTTCAGCGGCAGGGTCACGCGCTTGCCGGTCCAGGCCGACTGGTAGATCGCCAGGATGATCTCGACGCTCTTGCGGCCTTCGACGCCGTCGACCATCGGCTTCGAGCCGCTGTCGATCGACTTGATCAGGTCCTTCAACTGTTCCATGTGACCCGCATACGAGATGGCCTTGGGATCGGACGCGCCGCCGGTTCCGCCGACCTTTTTCTCGAACTTCTTGCGGATCGCCTTGTCCTTCGCCGTGTCCTTCACGAACTGCCACAACAGGATGTCGTCCTGCTCAACGGTCACCGAACCCTCGGTGCCGTGGATTTCGGTCTTCTTGAGAAGCCCGGGGAAGCAGCTTGTCGAGGCCTCCAGCACGCCCAGGGCGCCGTTCTGGAACTTCACGCACGCGGCGCCGACGTCTTCGACTTCGATCCGCTCGTGGGCCAGCGTCGCGGTCGCCCCGCACACTTCGGCGACCGGTCCCATGAACCATTGCAGCAGGTCGACGTTGTGGATCGCCTGGTTCATGTAGGCCCCGCCCCCATCCATCGCCCAGGTGCCGCGCCAGCCTCCCTGATCGTAATAGTGCTGCGTCCGCCACCACTTCACGTAGGTGTCGCCGAGCGTCAGCCGGCCGAAGCGACCTTCTTCGATGGCGTCCTTCAGGGCGCGGTTGGCGGGGCTGAACCGCGACGGCATGATGGTGGCGAGCTTCACGCCCGCCTTCTCGCAGGCGTTGATGATGGCGTCGCACCGCTTGAGCGTGATCTCGAGCGGCTTCTCGACGACGACGTGCTTGCCGGCCTTCGCCGCGGCAACGGCGGGGTCCATGTGGGCTCCGCTCGGCGTGCAGATGTTGACGACGTGCACGTCCGGGTCGGCCAGCATCTTGTCGAGGTTGTGATAAACCTTGCAGCCGCGCTCCGCGCCGTACTTGTCGGCCCCGGGGGCGTAGGTGTCGAAGCAGGCGGCGAGCTTCGCCCCCTTGATGTGCTTGATGGCTTCCGCGTGGAAGCTCGCGATCATCCCGCAGCCGACGATTCCGAATCCAACGGGCATCCCATCGCTCCTGGTGAAAGTTCGCAGAAAGTGAAGGTTCGCAGAAGGTATGACGCTTGCCGTAGCACGGGCACTCCTGCCCGTGGGCGAAGTTTCTTCTGATTGGACGCACGGGCAGGAGTGCCCGTGCATGACTCCAATTCGCGCCCTGATGTACCACGAATTGCGGTTGAGAACCACGAAGGGCGGGGCAGGGGGGAGCGAAATCGAAATCCGCCGAACTTTTCCCGCTCCGGCGGGGTTTGCTGCGGTGGCGGATTTCACGGAACGCCCGTTATTCCGTCCTGTCGTTCGTCCCGATATACTCGAACGTGACGCGGTTTCGCGCGCGGAGCCTCGGGCAGCGGCGCACGTCTTCCGTTTTTCCATCGGGTGTGAGGCAGGGCTTCCATGCGTAGCAGCATCCTCAGTCTGGGCCTGTGTACGGCCGTGGCGGGCGGCGCGGTTTTCGGGTTCATCGGCCCGGGCCCGTGGGGCGGCGTCAACACGGCCCAGGCGGCCGGCCTGACGACCGCGCACAAAAAAGACCTGACTGAGATGAAGAAGGATCTCAACCGGGTCGCCGCGCTGATCCGTCAGAAGAAGGCAGACGAGGCGGACAAGATCGTCACCGACGCGGAAGCCAAGCTGAAGGAGATTCAGGAAGAGGCGAGCCTCAAGGCGGATGACAGAGTCTTCACATCGATCAATAAGGAACTCTCGTCCGCGAAGAAGGCGGTCCTCGAGCACAAGATCAAGGCGGGCGAAATCACGGCGGTCAGCTTCGCGAAGGAAGTGGCTCCGATTCTCAACGCGAAGTGCGTCAGCTGCCATGGGAACAACAACGGGCGCGGCGGGCTGTCGCTCGCGTCGTTCGTCAACATGCAGAAGCGCGGCGAATCCGGGCAGCCGCTCCTCCAGATCGGCAATCCCGACAAGAGCCTCATCATCGAGCGTCTCAAGGCGGACGACGACACTCGCATGCCCAAGAACGGCACGCTGACCGCCAAGGAGATCGAAACGATCTCCACCTGGATCCTGCAGGGGGCCAAGTTCGACGGCAAGGACGAGAAGGCCGCGCTTGCCGCAGTCATTTCCGAAGCCCGCGGAGCGAGTCGCGAGAAGGTCGTCATCAATCGTCCGACCGGCGACGAGACGGTTTCGTTCGTGAAGGACATCGCCCCCTTCATGGTCAATATCTGCATGCGGTGCCATCGGGGGGACGATCCCCGCGGTGGGCTGTCGATGGAGACCTTCGAGAAGCTGATGCAGGGGGGCAACAGCGGCCGCGTGGTGGTTCCGGGGGACATCAAGGCCAGCCGCCTGTGGGACCTCGCCGGCGAGCAGAATCCCATCAAGATGCCGCCAGGGCAGCTTCTGATCACGGTCAAGAATCACGCCAACCTCAAGAAATGGATCGAAGAGGGGGCGAAGTTCGACGGCGGCGATCCGAAGGCTCCACTCGCACGCCTCGTCCCCACCGAGGAGGAATTGAAGGCGCAGGAACTCGCCAAGCTTTCGCACGACGACCTCGTGAAGATGCATCTCGAGCGAGACCGGGCCCTGTGGAAGGCCGCCCTCAGCAAGGATCAGCCGGCTGAGATCGATGGCAAGGAATTCATCCTGATGGGGAACGTCAGCGAAAGCCGGCTGGCCCAGGTTCAGAAGTGGGCCGAGGAGAACGCGAAGCAGCTCCGCAACATGTTCGGCGAGAAGGGGGACCACCTCTGGAAGGGGAAACTGACGATCTTCGTGCTGAAGGACCGCTTCAGCTATGAGGAGTTCGCCACGACCAATTCCCGCCGCACGCCGCCGAAGGAAGTCACCGGCCACTCGGTGGTGAGCTCATCGCTGGAAGATGTCTACGTCTGCCTGCAGGACGTCGGGGACAATGTCACCAGCGAGTCGGGCGGACTGGCCTTGAACCTGATGGATCACATGACCGGCGCGTTCCTCCAGCGGGCCTCGGGAAGAATTCCTGACTGGGCGTTGCGCGGAACGGGGCTCGCCATCGCGGCGCGGGCTGAAAAGAACGACTACGTGCTGGGGCTTCGCAAGCAGGTTCCCGATCTGCTGAAGTCGATCGACAGGCCCGAGGACGTCTTCTCCGACGGGCAGTTCTCGCCGGCCTCGATCGGCCCCATCGGCTACACGCTGGTCGACTTCCTGCTGACGCAGGGGGGCGGTCCGAAGTTCGGCCAGTTCATCCGCACGGTGCAGGGAGGGACCAACGTCAACGAAGCTCTCCGCACCGTCTACGGCGGCACGGCCCAGAGCATCGCGCTGCAGTATGGGGCGTCCGTGGGTTCGAAGCGAAAGAAGTAGGCTCCGCACTGATGGATGTTGCGATCGTGGGTGGCGGAGTGATCGGCCTGTCGCTGGCCTGGTCCCTGGCAGGGCAGGGGCGGTCGGTGGTCGTCGTCGAGCAGGGAGACTTCGGACGCGAGTCGTCGTGGGCGGGGGCCGGCATGCTGCCTCCCGGCCGATTGAAGGGGGCCACGACCGCCGAGGCACGATTGCGAGCCTTCAGTGCGGGCTTGTGGGATGGCTGGGCGGCCGCTCTTCAAAGCGAAACCGGAGTCGATACGGGATATCGCCGGTGCGGGGGACTGCATGTCACTGCCCCGGGCGAAGTGAGGGCATCGAACGAGTCGACGCTGTTCCACGAGATTCGCGAGTGGGTTCGCGAAGGGGTGGAGGTGCACGAGCGGCGCGGCGAGGCGCTGCGCGAAGTCGAGCCGGCGCTCGCTCCCGCGGTTCAAGATGGCTACCTTCTTCCGACGATGGCGCAGGTTCGCAATCCTCGCCTGGTCAGAGCGCTGGTTGCGGGCTGCGTGATGCGCGGCGTTGAGCTGATTTCAGGCACGCCCGTCATCGGATTTCGCCGCACCGGCGATCGAATCGCGGCCGTGGAAACGTCGAGCGGTACGGTCTCTGCCGATCGGTTCTGCGTGACGGGAGGCGCCTGGTCACGGCAGATTCTGGCGCAGGCCGGCGTCGATGTTCAGGTCGAGCCGGTGCGCGGGCAGATTGTGCTGCTTAATGCGCAGCCGTGTCCGATCCGCCATGTGATCGAGTGCGGTCCGCGGTATCTCGTTCCGCGCAGCGACGGGCGGATTCTCGTCGGAGCGACCGAAGAGCGCGTCGGCTTCGATCGCCGGACCACCGCCGGAGGCATCGGCGGGCTGATCGATTTCGCCCTCTCACTGGTCCCGTCGCTCGCCTCGGCCAGTATCGAACGGACGTGGGCGGGGCTGCGTCCCGGGTCGATCGATGGCCTGCCGTATCTCGGGGTCGTCCCCGGTTTCGACAACTTGTTCGTGGCGGCCGGCCATCATCGCAACGGCCTGCTGATGTCTCCCGGCACCGCCCACCTGATGCAGCAGTTGCTAAGCGACGAACGGCCCGAGATCGCTCTCGAGCCGTATTCGATCCGACGCGGAATGAACGGCGCTTGATGCCGCAGGCCTTGGACCGACATCGAGCGACCGCGGTGGGCGACGTTGCATCGTGGACCGGTCGCTGGAAGACGTGAGCCGCAACCTACCGGTGCCAGACCGCGCCCGCGCGAATCGATTTCGTCGACTCGACTTCGACGCCCGGCAGCGAGGTGCGGAATTTTTCATGCATCTCCTGCGAGACCGACGAAGAGAGCAAAGTCACTTTCCGGAGCTTCGTGAGAGCCGTCAGCCTCCGGATCCCGACCTCACTCAGAAGTGCCGGATCGAGCTCCACGCTCGACAGGTAAGGAACATCTGCAAGTGCGGTGATCCCATCGTCTGTGATGCGGCAGCCACCCAGGTAGAGTTCTGCAAGGGACGGGTGGCCCTTGAGGTGCTTCAGGCCCTCGTCCGTCACCTGAGTGTCTCGCACCATGACATACCTGAGAGACGTCATCCGCGCCAGCGACGACAGCGCCTCATCGGTGATACGTGTTCCGTCCAGCCGCAGGCTTCGCAATCCCGTTGCTCCCGAGAGGCGGCGGACCCCTTCGTCGGTGACCGCGGTTCGATCAATCCAGAGCCCCTGAAGCCCCGGCATCGCCGCGATGTCGGCGAGCCCATCGTCGGTGACGGCCGTTCCTCCGAGAATCAGGGATCGCAGGGCCGGAAGGCGTTTCATGCCGACGTCAGTGACGGCGGTCGAATCGAGCCATAGATCCTTCAGGGAGGGAAGAGAACGGAGTCGATCCAGCCCTGCATCGGTGATGCGGGTCGAACTGAGAATCAGACTCTCGAGTTGCGGCAGATCCGCGAACGACGCCATTCCGGCGTCGGTCAATTGCGTGTCGTTGAGGCAGAGCCCGGTCAGGTTCTTCAGCGGCGCGATTCCGGCGATCCCCTTGTCGCCGACGCGTGGAGACACCAACTCCAAGTATCTCAACTCGGTCGACGTGCCGAGCCGAAGGGCGTCCTCGTCGGTGAAGCCGGTCAGATGCATGATCTGCCGCGCATTCCACGCGGTGTCATGAGAAGCCCACTCGGGGGATGTCGAAAACGAGCCTCCCGCGCTCTGAACGTCGTCCAGAAGCCGCCGCTGCAAGCGGTAGTAACGTACGACAGAGAACACGAGGAACGCGGTCGCGACGAACAGGATCGCACTGCAGACGATGAGGCTGTTTCGCAGGACACGGGCCGACATCGGTGGTTGCTGCGTTTCGGCCATGATCGAACCCGGAAGTGCGGTGAGCCGCCACTCATCGTACAAAAAAAGCGGAGCGCCGGGCGCTCCGCTCGAAAGTTCTCATTTCCGACCTCACCAGCCCCCTCGTGCCGGGTTCGCGAACCCTGGATCACTTCTCATCACCGGCGCACACCGTGCCGCCCAGCGGGCTGTCGTAGTCGAGAAGCTCTTCGGCCTTGAAGTAGACGCCGATTTCCTTCTTCGCCGCATCCGGGCCGTCGCTGCCGTGGATCAGGTTCATCTGGCGGCTGAGGCCGAAGTCGCCGCGGATGGTTCCCGGGGCCGCCTGCCGGCCGTTCGTCGGGCCCATCATGCCGCGGACGACGGTGATGGCCTCGGGGCCTTCGGCGACGAGGGCCACGACCGGGCCCGACGTGATGAACTCTTCGAGCATCGGGTAGAAGGGCTTCGAGACGTGCTCGGCGTAGTGCTGCCGCGACAGCTCCTTCGTCACCTGGAGCATCTTCAGTCCGACGAGCCGCAGCCCGCGCTTCTCGAGCCGGCCGACGATTTCGCCCACCAGCCGCCGCTGCACGCCATCGGGCTTCACAAGGACGAGGGTCCGTTCCAGTGCCATCTCAACATTCCTGATAATTGGGTAGGTGTCTGAAGACGATGATTTAACGCAAAGACGCGAAGACCGCAAAGGTACCCAAAGAAAACCAGAGGCAAGTCCTCTCCATTTCTTCTTTGCGTTTCTTTGCGACCTTCGCGTCTTTGCGTTGAAATGCCTTTCTCTTCCGGCCTCAGCTCGGCAGCATCTTGCGGAACTGCTGGAAGAGGTAGTGGCTGTCGTGCGGGCCGGCGGCCGCTTCGGGGTGGTACTGCACGCTGAAGGCCGGGACGTCCTTGCAGCGGAGCCCTTCGACCGTCTGGTCGTTGAGGTTCACGTGCGTGACCTCGACGTTCGACGGAAGCGTTTCGGGCTTGATCGCGAAGCCGTGGTTCTGCGAGGTGATCTCGACGCGGCCCGTCTCTTTGTTGAGGACCGGCTGGTTGGCGCCGCGATGGCCGAACTTCAGCTTGTAGGTTTCGCCGCCACAGGCGAGACCGAGCAGCTGGTGGCCGAGGCAGATGCCGAAGACCGGCACCTTGCCCAGCACGCCGCGGATGGCGTTGATGGCGTAATCGAGCGGCTCGGGGTCGCCGGGGCCGTTCGAGAGGAAGACGCCGTCCGGCTTGAGGGCGAGGATCTGCTCCGCGGTCCAGCTTCCCGGGGCGACGGTGACCCGCGCGCCGATGTTCCGCAGGTGGCGGAGGATGTTCCACTTCATGCCGTAGTCGATCGCGACGACGTGAGGGCCTTCGCCGGCTGATGCGTTGTCGCTGGCCGACGTCTGAAAGCCGCGGCCGAGGTCGGTGAGGTTCTCGCTCCAGGCGGTGCTCGACTTCGGCATCACCTCTTTGACGAGGTCGAGGCCGACGAGTTGCGGGCTGGACTGGGCTTTGGCGACGAGCGAGGCGTCGTTCTGGTCGATCGTCGAGATGACGCCCGTCATGACGCCGTGGACGCGGAGCCGGCGGACGAGGGCCCGTGTGTCGATGCCCTGCAGGCCGATGACGCCCGAGTCGGCCAGGTAGCGGTCGAGCGATTTCGTCGAGCGGTAGTTGCTGGGGGTGTCGCAGAGTTCGCGGATGACGAACCCGCGGAGGGCGAGGCGGCCGCTTTCGACGTCCTCGGGGTTGATGCCGTAGTTGCCAATCTGCGGGTAGGTCATCGTCACGATCTGCCCGCAATAGGACGGATCAGTGAGGATTTCCTGGTAACCGGTCATGCTCGTATTGAACACGACCTCGCCATAGATTTCGCCCTCGGCGCCAAAAGCGGAGCCGGCGAAGACCGTACCGTCAGCCAGAGCGAGTTTTGCGGGACGCGACATGGAGGGGCAGGGGAGTGGGTGCGGCGGGAGGTTGAGCAATGTTACGCGGACGGGGGGTGGAAATGAAGCGAGGGGGGAAAGGCGAGGGGTCGGGATTCAGGAATCGGGAATCAGGAATCAGGAATCAGGAATCAGGAATCAGGAATCAGGAATCAGGAATCAGGAATCAGGAATCAGGAATCAGGAATCAGGAATCAGGAGTCAGGGTAAAAGCCAATCCGCAAACAGGAACAACGTCGGTGTCATCAGAGCCAGTGCGTTTCCCTCGGCTCTATTGCTTCTCGTCTTCCCTGATTCCTGATTCCTGACTCCTGACCCCTTGCTTTTTCCCGCTTTCCCCCCTGTGCGCCCTCCGAGGCCCGCTATAATCGGAAAGGTCGAGGCCGGGTCCCGGCCTGCGTATTGCCGCCGATTTGTCTCCCTACGAAGGCTGCCGCCGTGTCCGAAGGCGACATGATTGTTGATGACCACCAGTTGGTCTCGTGCATCGCGTCCGGCAATTCGAGCCAGGTGTGGGAGGTCGTGTCGAAGACCGACAACCAGCGGTACGCGATGAAGCTGCTGCTCCCCGAGGCGCTGAAAGACCCGGAGCAGGTGAAGGTTCTGAAGAACGAGGCGAAGGTCGGAGCGACCTTCGACCATCCGAACATCATCAAGTTCCACAAGTCGTCGTTCTCGCGCGACTTCGGCTACATCCTGATGGAGTATTTCCGCGCGCCGAATCTCAAGACGTCGATCAGCAGCGATCTGCTCGGGCTGCATATCCGCATGCGGAAGCTGATTGAGGGGCTGTGCCTGTCGATCGGCTACATGCACCAGAACGGCTGGCTGCACAAGGATCTCAAGCCGGACAACGTGCTGTTCAGCAAGAGCTCGGAGATGCGGCTGATCGACTTCTCGCTGACCGCCCGAGGTCCGAAGGGGATCGGAAAGCTGCTGGCGGGGAAGGTGAAGATCATCCAGGGGACGCGGACTTACATCGCCCCCGAGACGATCAAGAAGATGCAGCCGAGCGAACAGACCGACATGTACAGCCTCGGCGTCACGCTGTTCGAGGTGCTGACGGGGCAGCCGCCGTTCAAGGGGAGCGATCCGACCGACCTACTGAAGAAGCACGTGGGCGCGGTTCCGCCGAATCCGTCGTACATCAACGCCAACGTCTCGCCGGAAATGGACAAGTTCATCCTGCGGATGCTGGCCAAGAAGCCGAAGGACCGGCACAAGAGCATGGACGAGGTGTATGCCGAGTTCCGCGCGATCAAGGTCTTCAAGGAGGACGTCCAGGAGATCGCCGATCGCAACTCGGCCGCGCTGACAGCGAAGAACGCCGAAACCTTCGACGGCCGCCGCGAGAAGTTGAACAGCCGCAACGACGCGGGGCGGACCGAAGCCAAAGCGGCCGATGACGCGGCGAACCCGAAGCCAGCGGCGCCGGCCGCTCCCGCTCCCGCCGCACCGAAGTCTGCGGCACCCGTCGTCGCGGGGCAGGGGAGAGCACCGCAACCAGCCGCGCGACCACCGCAACCAGGGATGCCTCAACCCGGAATGCCGCAGCCGGGGATGCCGCCGCAGGGGGCTCCGATGCCGGCAGGACGTCCGGGCTTTCCACCGGGGGCCATGCCCCCTCCAGGCTATCCGGCCGGATACCCCGCACCTCCGGGAATGGGGATGCCGAATCAGCCCGCCATGGGCCCCGGTTACTACCCGCCGGGCTATGCCCCGCCGGGGTTCCCGCAGCAGTATCCCGGGCAGGCGCAAGGTCTTCCGTTCCCGATGCAGCCCATGCCGGGACAACCGATGCCCGGTCAACCCATGCCGGGGCAGGGGATGCCGGGACAGCCAGGGTCCCGCCCGCCGCAACAGCCAGGGGCCATCCCGCCCGGACTTGGCCACCGACCGATGCCACCCGCACAACCGGGGCGTCCCCCCGCGGCAGCGCCGACCGGGCAGCCCGCGCGGGCTCCGCAGCCTGCTGCGTCCGCCCATCCCCGTCCTGCCGCACCACCGTCGGCACCGGCCAGGCCGGTTCCCGCGGCAAAACCGGCGACACCGAACACGCCGGTCGAGACGGACGATCTTCCGTTGATGGAAGATCTTCCGCCGATTGTGTAGAGTCCGGAACCGGCTCCGAGTGTCGAGGAATCGCTCTCCGCGGTCCCTTCTGTCAGAGGCTCGAGTCCTTCGTGCGGGGAGCGTCGAAGGACTGCGATGCGACGCGATTCGGAATCCGTCCATCCCGCTGGGATGTTTGACGTCTGAGACGTTCCACGTCCAACCCCGCTAGACCGCATGCCTCCAAAGCAGATTCTCCCGTTCGAGCGCCCCATCCACGACCTGGAAGAACAGCTCGTCAGACTCGAGACTCAAGTCGATCCGACGCAGACGGTCAAGGATTCCATTCGCAACATGCGCGTGGAGATCGCCCGGATGAAGCGCGACGTCTTCGACAATCTCGACGCCTGGCAGACGGTGCAGGTGGCGCGTCACCAGGATCGCCCGCAGACTCTCGACTACCTCGAACTGGTATTCGACGAGTTCGTCGAACTGCACGGCGATAAGGCCTACCGCGACGACCGCTCGATCCTCACCGGCTTCGCGAAGCTCGACGACCGCAAGGTGTTTTTCGTCGGGCACCAGAAGGGACGCAACCTGAAGGAGCGCGAAGAGCACAACTACGGGATGGCGCATCCCGAGGGTTATCGCAAGGCGCTCGCGAAGATGCAGATGGCGGCGAAGTACCATCTGCCGATCATCTGCTTCATCGACACGCCGGGCGCTTACCCGGGCATCCAGGCGGAAGAGCGCGGCCAGGCGTACCAGATCGCCGTCAACCTCCGCGACATGTCGATGCTCAAGACGCCCATCGTGTGCGTTGTCATCGGAGAAGGGGGGTCGGGCGGAGCGCTGGGCATCGGCATGGGTGATCATGTGGCGGTGCTGCGGTTCTCGTATTACTCGGTCATCAGTCCCGAAGGTTGCGCGGGCATCTTGTGGAAGCACGTGAAGCACGCCGACCTCGCGGCCAAGGCGCTGCGGTTCACAAGCCAGGACCTGCTGAAGCTGGGCGTGATCGACGAGATCATTCCCGAGCCGCTCGGCGGCGCGCATCGCGATCACCGGCAGATGGCGGCGACGCTGAAGACGTCGCTGCTGCGGAACGTCCGCGCCCTGTCGACGATCCCCGGCAACGAACTCCTCAAGCGCCGCTACGAGAAGTTCCGCCGGTATGGCGTGTTCGAGGAGCTGGCGGCGGGCGAGTGACAGGAGTCCGAAGCGCAAGCAAGGACGAAGCACCGCAGCCAAGAAGGTGCATTAACATGCCCGCCGCGATCTACCACATCGTCTGGACGACGTATGGCTCGTGGCTGCCCGGCGATGCACGCGGTTGGGTGAGATCGGGACGGCATGGCGTTCAGAAGCCCGACGCGAATGTGGAACGCGAAGCTCGCGAGATAATGGCCGAGCCGCCGGTTGTGCTCACCGACGAGCAACGAACGATCGTCGATCAGACGATTCGCGACCACTGCCGCATCCGCGAATGGACGCTGCACGCGATCAACGTGCGCAGCAAACCACATCCATCTCGTCGTGACGATCGATCGTCTGGCGGACGAGGCGATGAACCAGCTCATGGCCTGGTGCTCGCGACGGCTGTCAGACGCAGCCGGATTGACCGAGCCGGTCGCCCGAAAGGCGGGGCGGCGGCATTGGTTCACCGAGGGCGGAAACCGGAAGCTGATCGAGTCCGAGGAGTCCCTGGAGAACGCGGTGCGTTATGTGATGGAAGGGCAGGACGCCAAGGGGGAGTTCGCATGAGCTATCCCGAAGTTCCGATACGCTTCGGCCGCTCGCGGACGACTGGCCGTGGTGAGGCAGGCTTTGCGGCCCGCCTCACCACGGCCTGCAACGTCCGATAATGTCCGTTATGTTTCACTCCGCATCGAAAATCGCCGGGATTTTCGTGGTTTCCAAGCACAACGGCCTTCGGGCCTGCCAGAACCGGACGTCGGGACAACACAATCCGGGTCGCCTCACTTCATTCGGCATCGGAGGCAGTCGTCCGTCGATCCGCGCCGGGGGATGCCCCGCCTTCGGAATGGTCGTTCTCAACCGCGGGGAGCGTCGGCTCGGTCCTCGTCCGCCGCCAGGAATCGACACCCCCCTCGAACTGCAACCCCCAGTCGGACCGTGCGACCGCCAGAATCTCGTCCGGCGGCGGGACGCAATCCACATTGCGTGTCAGCGATTGAAGTGGAATTTCGCCCCTCGCCAGACGCCTGCAGCAGACAACACAGACCCCCATCGTGACACCGGCCGAATTGAACGGAGCGATGGAACCAAAGTTGGCACTGCAAAAGAGGCATTGAATCATCATGTTCCATTCCCCCGACCGCACGAATGAAAGGATATCGATGCGAGAGTCTAGGAAGGAACCCTATTCTTGTTCCCCGGACAATCCCGGCCTCTGTCCCAGGGAATTTCTTGGTGATTTATTGTCGGTTGATGGCCGCGTTTCGCTGTGAACCAGACGTTCCCTTACCCACAGTCCATCGATGGACAAATGAAGAAAGGCCCTCCGTTCAGTGCCGGAGAGCCTTCGACAAACCGCGAGATCGAATCAACGAACGCTCATCGCCGCTGCGCACTCTGCATCCGGCTCTGCAGCGATTCGTCGAGCGACGAGAGCGGGACGCGGGCCGCCTTGAGCTGCTTGAGGATTCGGACGTCGAGCGACGTGTTGACTGTCGTCGATGGATCCGGGTCCTCGTCGCGTTCGAGGGCATAGGCGTCGTAGTGCCAGTCCTTGAGGACTGCCAGCACCACGTCGTCCGGGACACCGCGGAACGAACGCTCGGTCTCGGACCGGTGGGCGTCCTGCTCGGACGGCTTATCCGTATAGATGGCGCTGATCTCCTTCAGCAATGATTGACGCTCGGAGCGATCGATGGGATCGCTCGGCTTGCCGTTCCGCCATTCCTCCGCGACGCCGCGGATGACTCCCGGCAGCGCCCTGCCCAGCTTGTCGACCAGTTCGCCGCGATGTTCGGCCGCCGTGTTCTTGAGGGCGTCGAGCACGTGGTCCTTCAAATCGGGATCGAGCCCCCCCGCCATGCGGGAGGCAAGATCGCCCAGAATTTCGGCATCGGAGCGATCGGCGGCCGCACCGCGACGGTCGCGGCCCGAGCTCGGACGCGGAGCGTCGAAGGGTTCCGTGCTGCGCGGCAGCGTGTCGCGAGCCGGCGGGAAGGGGTCGCTGTCGCGATCCAGGCCGCGGTCGCGCGGCGGTGGGTTGCGTGGGAAGTCGCTGTCGAAGCCACCGTCGCGGCGCGGGCGATCGTCTCGCGAGGTGCGGTCATCGCGGCGCGGACGTTCGTCCGGCAGCGGATCGAAGTCCTGCGGGGGCGGAACGCGGTCATCGCGGCCGTAGGCGTCCTCGCGGACCGGGCGGCGGTCGAGGTCGCTCGGGCGGCTGAACGGGTCATCGAACGGAGACTCTCCGGGCCTGCGGGAGTCGCGAGGATCGGCGGGATCGTCGAAGTGCGGTCCGTCCCCGTCGTTGTGATGGTGGCCGAACTGCGTGCCGCTGGCGTCGTCGAACTTGCGGAGGTACGGATCGATGATGTCGTGCAGCTCGCGCGGCAGGACCGGGGCGAGGCGGTCGAGCAGCACTGCCGAGTAGTGTCCGCTGTACGAATTCATGACGACCGGACGGATGCGGTCGGTCATGGTGACCGCAAAGAACGTGGCCACGATGCAGATGATGGCTCCCTTCACAAAGCCGAGGACCGCACCGAGATGGCGGTCGAACTCGACGAATTTCGCCTTCTCGATCGCTTCCCGCAGCGCGCGGGCGGTGCCGAACGCGACCAGCGAGGTGATGAGATAGATGATGAACATCGCCGTCCACCGGTTGAGCGGCGGCTCGAGCGGGATCATCGGCGAGATGGCCAGCGAACCCGATTGGGCGAAGAAGAAGCAGAGGACGAGCGAGCCGATGGCGGCGAGCTGCCAGACGATCCCCTTGGCGGCTCCGCGGATCGTCGTAAAGAGAAGGATGACGGCGACAATCGCGTCAAACCACATGGAAAGCCTCCCTGCGAAGAACACATTAAACCGGCGGCCCGGCTACCGCTCTCCGGCGGCGGCGGGAGTGTATCAGGGGCGAGCGGTTGCCGGAATGCCAGTGTCGCATATGGGAGGATGGGGGGATTGAGGGATGAGGAGATGGGGGGAAGAAAGTCGAAAAGGCATTGCGAACCCGCAAGCGCACGTCCGTCACCAGTGGGTACGTTCGGGCACGCGTTGGTGAACTCGCTGTCGATCGATTTCCTCAGAACGCCTTCCGGCTGTCGACGAGGAGCGTCACGGGGCCGTCGTTGACCAGTTCGACGTCCATGTGCGTCTGGAAGCGGCCGGTTTCGACCTGGATCCCCTGCCCCGCCACGGCGGCGACGAATTCCTGGTAGAGCGCGTCGGCCTGCTCGGGACGGGCGGCCCGGATGAAGCTGGGGCGCTTTCCCTTCCGACAATCTCCCAGCAGCGTGAACTGACTGACGACGAGCATCGCGCCGCCGACGTCGCTCAGGCCGAGGTTCATCTTTCCCTCGGCATCTTCGAAGACTCGCAGGCCGGCGACTTTCGCCGCCATGTACGCCGCGTCTTCCAAGGTGTCGTTCTCTTCGACACCGAGCAGTACGAGGAAGCCGCGCTCGATCCGTCCGACGATCTCGCGGGCAACGGTGACCTGGGCGCGGGAGACACGTTGAACGACGGCACGCATGAGAATTGCAGGAATGGTGCAAAGAGACCGCCGACGCGACGGCGAGTTTGCCGGCAGCATAATGGTCATCCCCCGCCAGGCGAAAGACGACCCTTGTGTGGTGACGCGCAAAAAGATGCCGAGCGTCGCCTCCTCCGGTGACGCCCGGCGTTCTTCAGTCTCGATTGCGCTCTTTCGCCGGAGCGAAAGATGACCAGGCTCTCACCAGGTTGCGGTGAAGCCTCCGAGCCCCGTGTGGCTGAGGAACTGGTCGTTCGCCTGGCCGAAGTAGTGGGCGTTGAGGCTCAGCATCTCCGAAAGGCGGAACGTCGCGCCGGTGCCGAAGACCGCGAAGTCGCGGCCGGCGGTGGCGCCCCGCGTCGTGAACTGGGCGCCCGGCACGCCGCCGAACTGGGCCTGCTGCTCCTGCCCCTGGTCGAGGAACTCGTGCATCCAGCGGGCCGAGACTTCCGGGATGATCACCAGCCCGTTGTCGTATTCGTAGGGCTTCAGCAATCGGGCGCCGAGCGATCCGCGAAGGCTGTCGCTCTGGCGATCGCCGACGGTGAGGTTGGCGGCCCCTGCCCCGCTCTCGCTGAAACCGTCCTGCCACAAGCCGACATACTGAAGGGCGACGAGCGGCTGCAGCACGAAGGTTTCGAACTGGCGGTTCTGGCCGTACTCGACCCATGTCGCGAGTTCGTCGCCGTTGTAGTTCGACTTCGCTTCACGGTCGATGCCGCCGAAGACGATGTTGCGGCGGGCGTCGGTGTCCTGACGTCCGTAGGTCACGATGCCGAGGACGTAGTGGTCGCCGACCGCCTTGCGGGCGTAGACGCCCCCTTGCATGGTGTCGACCTGGGCGTGATCGTTCCCATTGCCGCCGCCGTTGACGTTGCTCACCGCATAGCCGCCGAGGACGCCGACGACCGTCTCGTCATCGAGGTAATAGCCGACGCCGAAGTTGGCTCCCCCCACATTGTAATGGATGCCGCTCGCGTTGCCGTCTCCGTCGATCTGGCCGTAGGTGCCGTAGCCGACGGTCCAGACGTCCCACGTCCGTTCGAGCGAAGAAACCATCGAGACGGTGGTGATGAGGTCCTTCGGATCGTCCGTGATGCGCTTGCCGACGCTGTCGTAGTTGACGAGGTCGATGTCGCGGCTCTTGAAGGTGACGGGCGCGGCGTACGGATCGCCCCCCATCCCCTGCCCCGGCGACATCCGCGAGAAGAGCTGCTGCGGGTCGGGCATCCGCATGACCATCGTCGGGTCGGCGTTGTTGTCCCCCGAGGTGCGGAGATAGTCCGAGGTGGTGCGCATCGAGGCGGTGTTCTGCTCGATGGTCGCCTGCGAGGTGCTGGAGTGGGCTTCGCCGCTGAGCTGGTTGAGGGCGTTCTGAAGCTGGGCCGTGTTGAGCGTGTTGAGTTCGCTCAGAAGCATCTGGGTGTCGCCATTGGCGCTGCCGCCCGCCATATCGAGCGCGCCGCCGACCGACTTCTCGTTCGTTGTCCCGCCCACTGTCTGGTAGAAGCCGCCGCTCGACTCGAGGAAGAACGACGCCGAGAACGCATCGTACTCCACGACGACGTTCAGCATCGGCAGGTCGTCGCTCACCGTGTCGAACATGCCGGTGAGGCCTTGCGTGGTCTGGATGAACGTGTACCGCGTCGGGCCCGCCACGGCCGACCCCGAACCCGTGACGCCATGGACGAAGAGGGACGAGCCAGACTGGATATTGACGACCTGCACGGCCGCGAGGTCGCTGTGCGAACCGTCGAAGTCGACATGCATCGTGCTGCCGGATTGCAGCGCGAGCGTGCTGTAGGGCATGGTAAGTGAGCTGGCCGTGTACGTGCCGACCTGGTTGACGCCGCTTCCAGGATCGAATGTTCCGCCACTCTGAATCGCGATATTATTCAAGAGATGATTGAACGTCCCGGATCCGCCGTAGGTCGCGCCATCTGCCACGGTCGTTCCCAGCACGGACCCGCCTGCCCGGGTGCCGTTTTCGTAGAGTCTCCCCTCCGTCACACTGAGGCCGCCGATAACGAAGTTCTGTCCGGACAGGGTCACGGTCCCGGTGCCACTCTTTGTTACCGCGGACACAAGGAACACATTGACGTCCACCGAACCGCTGACCAGGTTTGCTGGGCCGAGGGTCTGCAATTGCCCGGTGCCGGTGATGTTGCCATTCGTCAGGTTGAGACCCGAGATCACCTGATTGGTCGCGTTGATGCCGGATCCGAGGTCGAGCGTCGCGCCGTTATCGATCGTGACCGTGCCCGATGACAGCTGGTTGTTGTTCGTCAACGCGAGCGTCCCGGCGTTGATATTGAAACTCGTGAAACCCGCCAGCGACCCTGCCCCCGACAACGTCCAGGTGCTGGTGCCCGACTTCTCGAAGACAGTGAAGCCCTGATACTGCGGCATCGTGAGCGTGTCGAACGAGGCATTGGTCGATCCGCCGAGCCGCAGCTTGTTCGTGCCAACGCCGTTCGCGACCACATTCCCGACGATGGTCGATCCGTGCCGCAGTTCGAGCGTGTTGTTCCCCGACTCGAAGTAGATCGCGTGGCCATCGGAGCCGCTGATAGCGCCGTTCCCTCCCAGGCCGCCGATGATCGAACCGCTGTTGATGACCGTGAGCCCGGCACCGCGGATGCCGTCGCCGCCGGTCCCACCATAGACGCCGAAGCCACCGACTCCGCCGATCACCGTCCCGGAGTTCTCGAAGATGGCGTCGGGGCTTTGAAAGAAGACGCCGACCCCGCCGTCCCCTCCCGACCCATTCTCATAGTCGGCGATTCCGCCGGCGCCACCGGCTCCGCCGGTGATCGAGCTGCTGTTCGTGCTGTTTCCGTCGCCCGTGACGAGGGCCCCAAATCCCCCTGCGCCACCGCCGCCGCCGCCTGTCTCTTCGTCGCCCCCGGCGGCTCCGTCACCGCCGTCACCGCCACTCCCGCCCACCAGCGGGCTGGTATTCGTGATCTGCGCCGCTCCCGCTCCATTGCCATGGGCTCCGCCGCCGCCGCCGCCAGCACCACTGGTTCCAGTTCCATCGCCGCCCCGCGAACCCGCTCCCCCGGCGCCGACTCCCCCCGCCCCGCCGCTGCCCGGAGTGCCGGTACCGCCGGCGCCTCCCGAGCCGCCGGCTCCGCCTCCCGCTCCGCCACCGCCGCCGCCGCTTCCTGACGAGCCGTCGTCGCCGGCCATTCCGAGGCTGCCTCCCGCGCCCCCGCTTTCGTTTCTCGAAACTCCGCCGCCACCCCCGTGACCATAACCCGGCGCCGCGAAGACCGGAATCTGCTGAAGCAGCATGGCCCCCGCGAGCGCGGTCGTCAGCAGGCGACGCATCGGCCGGGCACGCCCCGCCACTGTCGTCGACTCCGGCCGGCAGAATCCGGGCTCGCGACGCAGGAAGGTTTCTTTCAAACGACGGATCATTCCCGCAACGATTCTTTCAGCCACTGCCGAATCCTTTCGACGAGCGTCTCCGCTCGCTGGGCCCCGATCAGTCAGCATCGAAATCCGATCGCCCTGCGATCGGATTTCGATGCTGAGAACGCGCGCCGGCGGCGCCGCTGAGACGTCGAAGTGCGGGGCCAGCGGCTTGCCGCTGGTTCCCTCATCGCATCAACGCGTTCAGAGCCTTGCCACCGTTTCGTTTCCGCCGCGACATCCTTGTGCGACGAAACGAACGAAAGCGTCAATCAGCTATCGGATGACGGACGGCGCGATCGGCGCGTTTGTGACGGTGTTTCCACTCGTTCCGTCCGGAGCACCATCACGCACGGCAAAGACGGAATAAACCGACCATGAAGGCTCGCCAGGGGAGATTTAACCGAGTAGCGATCTGTCATTCACAAAAAGACTTGCGCGACAGATTGCGAGCATTCGCTACGCACGGATCTTTTCGTCTGATCCTCGCCCCGGGCACAACCGTCAAAGTCAACGTGGCAGGAACCTCCGCTCCGGTCGCTTGACTCGACACTATCCCGCTGTACGATGCCTCGCGACTTGGGTGTCCTCCGCGCGTGGCGGGGGAAGAATAGGGAAGACGGTTTGAACCCGTCGCGGTCCCGCCGCTGTATCCGGGGACGAACGCTGCAAAAGGCCACTGCGGAATCGGGGAAGCCAGGCTTCCTCATCGCCGCGGGAAGGCGCAGCCAGTAGAACGATCCGGGAGCCAGAAGACCTGCCCATAGTCGACATTGCGGGTCTTTCGCGAGAAAAGACGGAGCATGGCGGGCGGCTGCGCAGAAGCGCGTCGCCCCGCAACGACGCGCAGAATCGCCGGCTCAAACCGCCGACGTTTCGCCGTTCGATGCATCGTCCCCTCGCGCAAACCCCGTCACAGACAACGGGAGATTGTCATGCGCGAATGGTTGAGCCGTCGTTGGGGCCTGTCGAGTTGGCGTCCGGGCCAGGTGCTGTCGGGTGGTTGGGGTGAGGCGAACCGGCGAAGGCATTGCGAACCCGCAAGCGGGCATCGCGAGCGGACTGATGCTTCGGACGCTGCCCATCAACCATCGGCCATCAACCATCGACCCTCCGCCTCCCCCCTGCCCCGCCGCGGCTTCACGCTCATCGAGCTGCTGGTCGTCATCGCGATCATCGCCATTCTGATCGCGCTGCTGCTGCCTGCGGTCCAGCAGGCGCGGGCGGCGGCCAGGTCGGCCCAGTGCAAGAACCATCTCAAGCAACTCACGCTCGCACTGCATAACTACACCGAGACATACGCAGGCGTTCTCGTCCCCTACAAGATCGATGACAAGGCCCAGGAGGCGTATGTCCTCGCGGGATTCTCCGGCAGCACGCAGGGGCAGATCCGGTACTGGTTCGGCAACGTCAACTACGATGCGCCGGTCAACCAGCAACTTGACTTTTCGAAGGGGGCCCTCGCTCCCTACATGGAGACCAACTGGCAGGCCTTCCAATGCCCCGACTTCGGCGATGCCCAGGTCGAGCAGCTCCGTTTCGACCGCATGGCGAGCGGATACGGCTACAACAGCTACCTCAGCCCCGGCACCACCTACGACGCCAACTGGCCTCCGCAACTCGACACGTCAAAGCCGATCTCTTATCGCCTGCGGGACGTCGTGCAGACGACTCAGACCATCGCCTTCGCCGACAGTGCACAGATCGACTACACCGTGCTGCTGAAGGAGAACTGGCGGCTTGAACCGCCGAGCCAGAACTTTCCCACGGTCCACTTCCGACACTTCGACACGGCGAACGTTTCATTCCTCGACGGGCACGTCGAAAGCCGTCAGCGGCACTGGACGATCGAGATCCCCGGCAGCAACTGGATGAGCGCCGCCCAGGCCGACAAGATGGAACAGAAGCGGCTCGGCCATGTGAGCGACGGCAACCTGTCCGACCCGCTGCGGCGGGACGAACTCTACGACCGCAACTGAGGAGCGACTCATGAAGCTTCTTCCGTTGCTGCTCGCTGCGGGGTTACTGGCCGGCTGCTCGGACGGGAAGTCCGGCCATGCGGCCATCGAACCGATGGTCTACGTCGACACCGAAACCGGCAAGGTGGTGCAGGCCCCGCCCGAGCCGACTCCCGCCGTCAATCCCGACACGGGCAAGAAGACGCTCATGCCGGGACTCTACTGCTCCCGGTGCAAAAAGTGGTACCCTTCCGCGCCGCTGGAGGTGGCTCAACGCAACCCATCGTCGCGGATGTGTCCGAAACATCGAACTCCCATGGAGACGAAGGGGCCGGTGAGCGCTCCGTAACCGCGTCGCACCCAATCGCATCGCACCCAGGGTGCGGCTCTGAGCACCCTGGGTGCCGCATCAAGCGACTCTTTCCGTCCAGTGCAATCGGCTCGAATCGAACCCGGCGCGGCCTCTCGTGGACTTGCCTGCCGGGCGGCGATTGCCGATAACGACTTCAGAAAACGACGGCTTCACACGACGATCTCTCCTCCGCTTCTTCTCCCCCGACGCAATGACTCAACCTTTCTTCTTTCTGACGGTGCTGTTCGCGAGCCTTCCCGCTCTGTTGCGGGTCGTCGATCACCCGTGGAACCTGGCCCCCGCCGGCGCCATGGCGATCTTCGCCGGCGTCCATTTCCGTGACAGGAAGTGGGCCTTCGCCATCCCGCTTTTGTCGCTGTTCGCCAGCGACGTGGCCATCGGGATCAAGCACAACAACCTTCAGGAATGGACGTTCCACGCCCTCCTGCCGCTTATCTATGGATGCTTCGCGCTTTACATCCTGCTCGGACGGCGCGTTCAGGCGGCGTGGACCTCCATCGATGCCCGCACGGTCGCCGACAATACCTCCGCTGACGGGGCCAATCGACCGCTGACCTTTGGCACACGAACAATGTTCAAGGCCATCACGCTCGCGGCCGGCGCGTTGAGCGGCGCCATTCTATTCTTCCTCATCACGAACTTCGCCGACTTCGTCTACTACTACCCGCACACCTGGTACGAGCTCGGCCACTGCTACGAGCGAGCCCTGCCATTCTTCCGCAACACGCTCCAGAGCGACGCGTTCTACGTCACGGTGCTGTTCTTCGCTTATGGAACGATCCGCCGTGCGCTCGAAACCGCGCGGAGCCATGAATTCGAAGCGGGCCGATTCTGATCGTAGTCCGGCCTTCCAAGGCCGGACGAGAGCCGAAGCCTCAGTACACACACGATCTCTGACATCCGGCCTTGGAAGGCCGGACTACATCAATCCGTGTCGACCTCCCCCCGCATCGTCTCGCTGATCGCCAGCGCCACCGAGATCGCCGCAGCGCTCGGTGGCGGAGACTGGCTGGTCGGCCGATCTCACGAGTGCGACTATCCCCCCGACATCGTCGCCCGGCTTCCGGTCTGCTCGGCGCCGCGGATCGACATCCACGCCTCGAGCCTCGAGATCGATCGGCAGGTCAAGCAGCGGCTGACCGATGCGATCGCCATTTACGAGGTGAAGGCGGACGTCATCGAGCGGCTGCAGCCGACGGTGATTCTCACGCAGACGCAGTGCGACGTGTGTGCGGTGAGCCTCAAGGACGTGCAGGACGCCGCCTGCGAGAGGATCTCGTCCCGCCCGCAGATCGTTCCATTGGGAGCGATGGGACTGTCGGACGTGTGGGACGATATCCGTCGCGTTGCGGCCGCTCTCGACATCATCGACCGTGGCGAACGAGTGGTGAGCGGCGCAATCGAAAGGCTGGAGCGATTGCGGGAGCGGACCGCCCCCCTGCCCTGCCCCACCGTGGCGTGCCTCGAATGGCTCGAACCGCTGATGGCGGCCGGCAACTGGGTGCCCGAGCTCGTGGAGATCGCCGGCGGGCGGAACCAGTTCGGCGCGGCGGGACGGCACTCGCCGTGGATGACGTGGGACGACCTCGTCGCGTCCGACCCCGACGTCATCGTGGTCATGCCGTGCGGATTCGACATTCCGCGAACATTGCAAGAGATGAGCGTCGTCACCGCACAACCCGCGTGGCCTAGGCTTCGGGCGGTGCGCGAGGGGCGCGTCTTCGTGACCGACGGAAACCAGTATTTCAACCGCCCGGGCCCGCGGCTGGTTGAATCGGCCGAGATCCTCGCCGAGGTGCTGCACGGGTTGGATTACGGGCACGCGGGAAGGGGCTGGAAGAGGATGGAGTGATTGAGGACAGAGTGACAGAGGGACAGAAGGGCGATCGACGGATTTCCATCCCTCAATCTCTCCGTCTCTCCATCCCTCAATCCTCCCTCCCCCTACTTCGCCTTCGGCTCCGTCAAATCATGCCGTTCGTCATACGGCCGGACCGTCAGATACCACGCCCGCCAGCGCTTCACCGCATCGGCTCGCCACGCATTGAGAGCAGCGGTCTTCTCTTCGGCCGCGGCCTCTTCGTCGAGCGCGTCGAGCGGGTTCGGATTCATGCCGACTCCGTCGGCACGTCGACTGAGGAAGCAGAGCGCGTTGTTCGCTTCAACGACGACATCGACGTCGGTGTCGTCGAGCGCCTTGATGAGGAGCGGCACGAGTCGCAGGTCGCGACTGCGTCCAAGCCCCCAGAGCGCGGTGCGGCGAACTTCCGGTCTTGAATGCCGGGCCAGCGTCTTGAGCCGGTCGACCTGGGAAATCAGGGCTTCGCGGTCGCCAAGCTGAACCGATTCGACGATGGCCTTCTGGACCGACTCGACCGGCGCCTGGAGGTTCTCGAGCTCGGCCAGGAGCTCATCGATGGTCCCCTGCGCTTTCCGCGATCCGACCTTCCCATCCTTGACCTGAAGGGCGTTGAGGTTGTCGGGCAGGCCGCGCCCCCCCGCCAGCAACCCCGTCCCGACGCGCCGCGGAACCGTCTTCCGCTCGAGCATCTTGTTCGTCGCCCGGATCAGGAACAGGACGGAGAACGCCGTGTCGGGAAGGACGCCCGTTTCGGCCAGCCAGGAGCCATCGGGCCGCTGCACTTCGAGCAGGTACTCGGCTCCCTCGGCGTACCAGTCGTGCTCGCCGATCAGGGGCAGGTCGGCCAGCGCCGTCAGCCGCTCGAGCGTGTAGAGATAGTAGAGGCGGAACCGGTTCGCCTGCCGAATCGTGAAGTTCTGCGTGAGCCAGTCGAGCCCTTTGACGATCGCCTCATCGATCTTCGCCAGCGACGCCTTCGGCACGTATCCCGTCGCGCGCGGTCCCTTGTCCGTCTTGTCGCCCACATCGCCCGATTCGGGCACGATCCGGTCGAGAATGCCGTATCGCCGGCTGCTGCGATAGACCTTCGGCTCGGACTTCTTGAGAGCCTTTCCATCCTGGGTGGGAAACAAATACATGCGGCAGACGTGAAGGCTGGCGGTCGCCGCGGTCGTCATTCCGATGGTCACTTCGTTTCCCCCCTCATTGGGGTGGTACACGAATCCGCCATTCGGCATCTGGGTCCTGAGGTGCCACGCGGCGGCGCTGTCCCAGACATCTCCGGGCACTTTCACGCCGGCCCGCGCGGCCGCCCACAGCCCAAGGATTCCGTACTGTGTGATGCTGGTGTCGCCGTTCCCTGTGGTGACGTTGGGATAGTTCCAGTCACCCCCCTTGTTCTGCATGCCGATGAGATACCTGGCAATCGCCTCGATCTCGGGCTTGTACTTGACCGAGTCCGCCGTCTCGAGCGTGATCGCGTCGAGCCCCGACTCGTAGCCGTGCTCGTGGGCCGAGGTTGGCGTGTACTTCCCTTTGACGACTTTCGCCGTGATCTTCTCGAGGATCTGCTTGATCTCGGGCGTATCGACGGGCAAGTCGGCCTTCAGCATCGCCAGGGCCGCGATTGTCGCGCGCCCCCCCTGCCCTTCCGGCCCATTCTTTTTCAGATAGGCGATCCCGCGCTGCACCGCCTGCTCGACCTTCTCGGGATCGGGAGGATCGGCCAGCGCGCGGCTCGAGTCCTTGCAAACAAGCGACGCGGCCAGCACGATGCCTGCGGCCGTGACAACGCTTCGGATGCGGAACGATTTCTTGGGACCGGTCATGGCGAGTTCGAGACGCGGAGGGAGCGTTCGCACGGAATGAGGACCGGAAGACGACCCGAACCCGCATCGTAGGCCGCTGTGCGCCGAGGCGTCAATCAGTCATCCTTCGGAAGAATGCCGTAGTGGAATCTCTTATTGGGTGGAGTATCAGCTGTTCATGGCGGCGGCATGGCCGATGCCGTGCAGGACAAGTCTCCCCACGCAGACACGGAGAAGAAAAAAGGCATTTGACAGGAGCAAGCAGAGGGAGCAGAGAAAAGGCCAGCAGAGGCGGAAAGAAGTTCCTTTCACAACGCCTCATCGACGGCGTCGTTCGACACCTGGATCTCCTCTGCTCCCTCTGCTTGCTCCTGCTAAACGCCTTTCGCATTTCTGCCTTGGTTTTCTCCGTGACTCCGTGTCTCCGTGGTGAAACTCGTCCTGGATCGCGTTTGCCAGCAGATCGCCATCAATAGCTGACGGCCCACGAGATAAGGAATGCCCTCGAAGGCCGTTTCTTGTCGTTCGACAGCATTCTCTTCCGCACCATTCTGATCGGTCCCACAACTCCATGCTCGACCGGCTTCGACGCCTGCTGAATCGCCTCGAAGTCGACCAGGCGGTCTTCTTCTCGATCGCGGTGCGGGCGTGGCAACTCCTGACCGGCGCGCTGGTCGCGTCGTACTTCGCCCCCGGGACCCAGGGCTACTATTTCACGTTCAACAGGCTGATCGGCCTGCAGGTGTTTGTCGAACTCGGGTTGCGGGTCGTCCTGTTGAATGTCGCCAGCCACGAATGGGCATCTCTGCGGCTCGATGAAATGGGTCGCATCATCGGGGATGCGCACGCTCGGCAGCGGCTCGTCGCTCTCGGGCGAACATCCCTTACCTGGTTCTGCGGCGCGGCCCTTCTGTTTGCGGCCGCCGTGGGCACGATCGGTGTCCGCTTTTTCTCGACGTCCCCCTCGTCCGCAGCGGTCGATTGGCGATGGCCCTGGCTGGCACTGGTCGCGGTGACGTCCTGTCAGATCGTGCTCATCCCGCTGCTGGCGATTCTCGACGGCTGCCGGCAGATGCCCGTCGTCAACCGCTATCGATTCGCCCAGGCCGTCACCGCAACGCTGGCGGGGATCGTGTGCATCGTCAGCGGGAGCGGTTTGTGGACCGGCGTCGGAATCGCCGCCGTCCGGCTTTTCTGGGACCTGTGGGTCGTGGCGGTCCGCTACCGGCGGTTCTTCGCCGCATTTCGACAACCAGTGGCCGGCACTCCGCTCCTCTGGAGCGAGGAAGTCCTGCCGCTGCAACGGCGGCTGGCCGTTCAATCGCTGCTGGTCTGGTTTGCCTACTCGCTATTCGAACCGGTCCTCTTTCAATCCGCCGGCGCAATTGAAGCGGGACGGTTCGGCCTGACGTGGGCCGCGCTGACCGCACTGCAGGCGGGCGCCCTCGCGTGGGTGGACACCCGCGTCCCGCTCTTCGGCGGACTGGTCGCCCGCCGCGACTTCGTCGAGCTCGACCGCGTCTTCTTCCGCGTAACCCGCGTCTCGTTCGCGCTGCTCGCCCTCGGCATCACACTCTTTTGTGCGGGAGTCTGGGGACTCGAACTCCTTCAAAGCCGCTACGCCGCAAGACTACTCCCCCTGCCTGCCACCATCGTGCTGGGAATCGGCCTGCTTCTCAACACGCTGGTGCAGGATGTGAATTTCTATCTGCGCGCCCACCGCAAAGAACCGGCCTTCCTCGCGAACCTCACCGGCAACGCCGTGTGCGGACTGGCGGTGTGGTGGTGTGGAACTCGCTATGGGACGGTGGGCGCAGCCGCCGGGTTTACCGCGGTGCAGGGACTGGTTTACCTGCCGTGGTGTGCCACGGTCTGGAGACGCTTCCGAAAGCGCGAGCAAGCCGTCGCCTGAATCGGCGCTCATTCTCCCCGGCCCGAACTGTATGATAGGTCGTGCATCAGACATCGAAGTCCGGTATTGAATTCGAGGTCCCGTCCCATGGCAACCGCCACAGTGACGCCGGCGACGGAGGAAGCCGAGGCACCGCATCCTCAGCCCGACAAGCTTTACGAAATCCTGTATGGACGGGTTGTGGAGAAACCGATGAGCGCATTGGCCGCGTGGATTGCAACCCGCCTCGCGACCCGCCTCGATCGGTTCACCCAGGAGCACCAACTGGGAAACATTGTTTCCGAGATGTTGTTCATTCTTCACGCCCGGCGCAATTTGCGGCGCCGGCCGGATGTCGCTTTCGTCTCGGTCGAACGCTGGCCGCTCAATCAGTTGCTTCCCTTTGATGAAGACTGGGCGGTTTCGCCTTCCCTCGCCATTGAAATCGTCAGTCCGAGCAATACGTTCAACGGATTGCTCGCGAAGATCCGCGAGTACTTCCGCCACGGCGTCCTTGAGGTGTGGGTCTTCTCCCCCGAGGAGCGGTTGATCTACGTTTACCGCTCGCCGACGGAGGTGCGGATTCTGAAAGCCGGAGACACCATCTCAACCGAGTTGATCCCCGGCTGGTCCGCACCGATCACGGAACTCATTCCGGAAGTCCCCGAGCAGTTGCCCGCTTTGGATGAATGAATAAGTGCTTCCATCCGCGGATTGACCCAAAGGATGTCGCTCCCCCGATCACCCTCCGAGGTCCGCCAACTTCTCCTGAAGGTTCTCGGCGGCGCGAAGGAACTGGCTCTTCAGCTTGGCCGGCAGTTCGTGAAACGATTCGGCGAACTCGGGAGTGATGGTGCGGCTGATCTTTTCGAGCGTCGCCGCCATCCGCTTCACCACCTGCTCGACGCTGGGACCGTGAGTGTCTTCATGGCTGCCGCGGTTCGGCGGTGCCGGAGCGGGGGCCGAGTCGTCCCCTTCCCACGGCGGTGCATTGGCGTCCGACTCGCGGGCAAACCCCGCCATCGTGGCCGCCATGTCATTCGCTGCCGAGGGATTGCGGGCGCCGCCCCCCTCCCCTTCCCCGAATTCATCCGGGTCGCGAACCGGCCGCACGTCTCCCGAAACGTAACTGACGGGCGCGCCCCACTCGGCCGAAGCAACCTCCGCCTCGGCTTCCTCCCCGTGCATCGTCCGCCGCCACGCCTTCATCTCGGCGACCGTCGCCTCGTTCTCCTGAGCCCATTGCAGGCATTCCGGAGCGTCGTTCCAGTTGAGGGCGACATAGAAATGCGACCACTTCAGCGAGGCGTATTCGGTCACCACGTCGCCGAACGTCTCCCACGTCCGCCGCCGCTGATAGACCTGGTCTGCACTCAAACCGACCAGCAGGCCGAAGTCCCCGTCGGTGCGCCCGCGGGCGTACTTCTTCGTCCATTGGGCCGCACATTCGCCGACGACCCAGTTGCACTGGCTCACCGCGGTCTGGGCCCGCGTGATCAGATCCGATTCCGTTTCTTGGACTTCCTGAACTCCGGCTGTCGACATCTGCGTCCGTCCTTTCCGTACTCCTGCAAGCCGGCCGACGGTCGACGTCGCAACGGCTTCCGAGTGTCTCACAAAGTCTGATGGCTCATTGTTTCGTGCGAACGGTCATGCCTCGCCGCATTCCGCTGACCCAAGGGCCAGCGAACTCGCCGCACGGTGACTGCATGACCACGACCGGCCTCCGGGGAGTCGAATGACGAGCATTCGCTCCCGACGTGCCAAGGGGCGGGCCGGCGGTCACGCCGACAGCCGCTCCGTTTCGCCGCAAGGCCGCCTCAATGCAGCTCTTACGGAGCGAGCGCCCTCTGTGACGCCCGCAGTGGACTCCCATCCTCAATGCCGGTGTGGCAGCGCGTCGATCGCAAGGACCAGCGCCCGCTCTCCCGCATCGCCGGGGAAGCGAATCGTAGTCGCCCCGCCCCGCGAATGCCACGTCCCATCCCTCGCCCGCTGACGAGTTCCCGACAACTCGCCATTCCATCCCCTGCGTCACTTCATCAGGCGGAATAGTTGACCCCTTCACATGCAATCCCCCCGATCTCTGCAGATCTCGCCACCGTTAAAGTCTCTTGACGGTCCAAAGCCAGAGAACTACGATCCCGGACGTTGTCGACGTGGAGCGTTCGCGGCGCAAGTGGTGTCGCAGATTGGCTCTTCTTCCAGCATTCCGACCGAAAACACGGCGAACTCGTCACCGGTTTCGGGTGTCCGTTGGGAGAGAGCGGGGCTTCGAGAACTCCTTCCTTGACGTGGGAAAGTCGGTTCAAGGAACCCCGGACGAACGCCGATAACTCATGCTGTCGACACAACCCGCAACGCGGGAAGAATTGACAGGAGCAAGTCGGACACGTCAGCAAGTGAGAGACAAGGCGCCGTAGCCAAGCGGTAAGGCAGTGGATTGCAAATCCACCATCCCCGGTTCGATCCCGGGCGGCGCCTCTTCAACATCAGCGGTCGTCATTCGTCCGCGGTCGACAGCAAACCCCCGCATCGTCGGGGGTTTTGTCGTTTCGGGAGAGGATGAATCAGAAGGCTCACCGTCGTCAATCGTCGTCAGGCGTCGTCCTGAAAAATCAATGACAGGTGCAACCCGGAGTGCAACCCGCGCGTCGGCGCAAGTCGTTGATGCTCCGTCCGTGCCAGTCGCTTTTGCTGATGCCGATTCGGTCGGAATTGCCGGCAGTCGAGCCACTGAACCTGCAAGATCGCTCACGGAGAGGTGGGTGTAGTGGCCGGCCGTGAGCCGCGGATCGGAGTGTCGGGCCAGCTTCTGGGCTTCCTGGAGCGTCACGCCGGCTCTGCCGAGGTCGGTGATGAACTGGGACCGGAGAGCGTGGAAGTCGAACACGCGCCCGTCGGAATCGACGTACTGGAATCGGTCGGACTGCTCGCGGGATTCCCGTTCGGTTGGATCGTTCTCAGCGGCCTTGATCCAAGCGTCCCGGGCGGCCTTCAGATCGGCCTTGAGCATCTTCGCCCCGACTCGCCACCAGCTGCCGGCCCACAGCGGGGACGCATCCTGAGAGCGGCCGCGGAGCTTGATGGAAGGCTTCGAGGTTCCACCCCCCTGCCCTCCCCCGAGAAAATCTCGGAGAGCGGCGGCCACGTCCGAATGGAGCGGTAGTTCGGCACCACGCCGCGCCTTCTCGTCGCCGGCGTCGATGATCACCGTCGGATGCTCGGCGTCGAGCCGAAGCGATCTCTCCGTGAGGCTCGCGAGCTCTGATTCCCGCAAGCCCGTCCGGGCCGCGACGAGGTAGATGAGCCGTCGGGTCTTGCCGTCCAGACTGCGGAACGTTTTCTTGCTGTTGCTGGTGACCGTCAGCAGTTCGGCAAAGTCGACTGCAGACAACGTCCGCCGCACGCGCCGGCGGTCCGTCTTCACGTTGAGCGGCCGCAAGGTGAGGAAAGGATTCGCCGAAATCCGGCTGGTCTAGACGCACCAGGTCGCGAAAGCCTTCGAACACTGGAGATGGTAATTCGACGTCGCGACGGCCATTCCTGCGTCGCGCTGACTTTTCAGCCAGGCGCCCAGCTTGTCGGCGGAGAGCTCAGGAAGCCGGCCGAACCCGCACCCGGCGAAGGCGGCTGTTGCCCGAGCGATCGTGTCGCGGACGTGCTTCTCGGTGTTGTTCTTCGACTGGATGTGAAGTTCAAACGCTCCGAGATGCTCGGTCAGCGGGAGTCGGTTCGCCTCTTCGAAGCGGCCCAACCCCTCGGTGTGGTTCTCCGCGTCGCGAAGGATCCGGGCTTCCAGCTGCCGCGTCGCCTCCTTCGAGGAGTAGCCAGCCCGCTCGACCTGCGTCCCGTCAGGAAGGCGGACGCGGAGGTACCACTTCGTGGACTTTTCCTCGAGGCGCTTTGCCCCTGGCGTCTTGCTGGTCACCGGGTTGCCGGCGGAGTCACGGCGCTTGCCCGTGGTCGGGTCGACGTAGCGGATGATGCGTTTGCGGAAGAGCATGGGCGAGACCTTTTGTCGATCGACTCGGACGGTAACGCGGGACGTATTTCGACTTTCGAGACGAGGTCGGCTACTTCGCCGGATTCACACCGTTGGACGGTGGATTCTTGGACGCGATGAAGTCGTACATGCGGCGGGCGAGATAGCGTGCATCGTCGGTGAGATCGGCCCAACTCCGGATGTGGCTGAGAGCCCTGTCGCAGAACTCGATCTTGTCTTTGATCGTGCCGGATTTCGCAGAGTATGGCCGACCAGTCGAAGCACTCCTCGTAGACTTCCCACCCGGAAGGATGCATTCTTCGATGAACTTGCCAAGCGGCCGTAATTTGAATGCGGTCCGTTCGAAATCTTCATTCAGGACCGCTCCGGCACCCTCGTAGCTTCGAACTGTCGCGAGGAGCACCTTTTCGCTGAGCAGGTTTTCTACCTCGCGGCATGGCAACCGGAAGTACCGGTCTTTCAGCACGCCTTCCAGCCTCTTCCTCCTTGTCTCTTTTGCCCCACGACCACTGTCCCGGTCCTCAACGAGGAACAGCTCGCCGCAAAGCCGGCCGACGTTGATTCCCTTTTCGTCAGCGAGAAACGACCAATGCGTAATCGTGGCACCGCCATACTCCACAAAGGAGAAATGGAGATCCTCCAAGAATCTTCGACGCGGGGTTCCATCTTCGTTCGGCTGCTTCTGGTAGAGATCAAGGTAATGCCGCAGGTAGCGGCGATCGGTGATACCTTCCACCCAGATCGTGCAGTTCGAAAGGAATACCGACGAGTTTCGTACACCCAATTCGGACAGAAGCGGGTGGTCGTCGTCACTGACCAGTGATACCTCGAAGGTCGCTGCGGAAGATGAGTTCCCTGATTCAAGGGTTTTCCGCAGCTTGTAGATGGAGCAGTGCTGACGATCAATCGTGATATCAAGAAACTGATGCGAGTGCGTGGCGACGAAGGTTTGGCATGAACCGGGGTGATCCAGCACCGCGTCGATAAATTTTCTCTGAAAGCCGGGGTGCAAAAACAGTTCCGGCTCTTCGACGAAGTACAGCAGCGTCTCCTCTCGATGCAGAAACAGCGGAAGCGTCAGAATAATGATCTGGGAGAGCCCATCCCCAAGGTTGAAGATCGGCCTGTCGGTCTCGCCTCCTACCTTTACGTGGACTACCTTCGTTCTGGCATGAGGAGTGAGTCTCACAGTTCGGGAATCGAAGAATCGATCCGAGAGGAATTGCTCGTAGTCTGCGAGCAAGTCCTGATCGGAAGAGTCCCCATTCTTCAGGTGGTGAATCTGGTCATACAGTTCCATCCCTGTTCGAATTGGGTTCGATCGAAAATCCGTTCCGAATGCGGCCCTGAATGTGTCACCAGGGAAGTAGTCCTTGATCGTCTGTGACCGAAGCACGTCGTCACCGCTCAGACGCAGACTGCGAAGCGTCGGAACGTAGACCATCCGCAAGTTAGGAACGGTCTGGCGTTGCGATGACCCTAAGACATTCCGGAAACGGTGCATCATTTCCTGTGGCTCACGTCCGATCTTCTTTCTGAGTGACTCTCGTAGCTCATACTGGTATTGCAGCGAGCTGTTATAGAGCTCGTTTGCGATCGGTCTTGGATTGCTTCCATCTGTTGACTGCAGCGGAACAAAGGTTGTATCCAGAAGGTTGA
>JADZEF010000180.1 GCA_020850695.1 Planctomycetaceae bacterium
CTTCCCGTGCCGTGACGCGAGTGGCAGCGACCGGTCGGGGAATGGTGACGGGGGCCGTAGCCGGAGGCTGGTCCAACGCTCCGAAGAGTCCGCGGAAGATTTCCTCGGGAAGCGATTTCGGTGCCTGCGGGGCCTGTCGGCCGGCGGCCTGCATGGGAATGCTGGGAAACGCCGTCAGGATCTGCGCGTTCTTGCCAGCGGCGCCCGCTCCGCCAATGCCTCCCTGGTTATGGCAGGCGACGCACGAACTCTCGTTGAACAGCGGGCCGAGGCCGTCGCCGCCGTGCGACCGCTTGTCGCCGGGAATCCACTCCCGGACAAACAACTCGCGACCGTCGGGGCTTGCCTCGCGTTGAGCGGCCGGCGCTTGAACCTTCTCGTCCCCTGACAACGCATCCGTTCCAGATGCCAGCGCGAGGAGAGCGCCGCCCAGCGTGAGCAGCGTCCGGCCCAATCCCCTTCGACGAAGCGACGTCGTCATCGGTCGACTCCTTGACTCAGAACCACAAAACACGGACGGGAGATTTCATCGGCGTCGACGCCGATCGGTGACAGCGAATGGAGAACAACGATCGGAACGATCTCGACGGTCCGCAGAATGCGACCCTCTCGCGCTGACTGTATCAACGGCACATCACCTGATCAAAAGGATTCCGTGACAATTCGTCGGCCCACGTCAGCCCGTTAATCCGGCGAACTCCGCTTGCCCGAATCGAGAGGGGGAAAGATACTCCCCGGCCGGAGTGTCAACCGGTTCAGGCGGCGAATCGCCGGGGCCGGCGCGGGACGCTCGGATTCTCACTTCGCGCCGAAGGATTGGCGTCATGGCGGCAGCGTCACCGAAATTCTCGATCGTGATTCCGTCGTACAATTACGGACGGTTCGTCAGCCGGGCCATCGATTCGGCGCTGGCTCAGTCCGGCGACGACTTTGAAGTCGTGGTCGTCGACGATGGGTCGAAGGACGACACGCCGGGCGTCGTGGCCCGCTACGGCGACCGCATCCGCTCGTACCGCCACGCCAATTGCGGTGCGGCGGCCACCCGCAATCGCGGGGCCGAACTGGCTTCGGGCGAGTTCCTGCTGTTCCACGACGCCGATGACCGACTGATTCCGACCGCGCTCACCCATTTCCGAGAGGCCCTGGCGCGACGGCCCGACGCGAGGATGATCTTCGGACATCACATCTCGATCGCCGAAGACGGCTCGCGTCACGAGGCACGCCCCCAGCCGACCCTGCGATCGAACATCGAAGATTTCCGCGATTATCTCGATCGGAAGTTCGGCATCAGCCACGGCACCGTGCTGATGCGCCGCGATAACTTCCAGACGGTCCGTTACCCCGTCGGGATCTCGAACGGCGAAGACATCGTGCTGTTCGCCCAAACGCTCGCCCTCTTCCCGTGCGTGACCATTCCTCACGCCCTGGCGGAAATCTGCGCCCACGATCAGCGGATGCGGAATAACCTTCAACGGATCCGCGAGTCGGGGCTCCATGTCGTCGATGCGATGTTCCGAGCGGATCTCCTGCCCCCCGAGATGATGGCCTGCCGCACGCTATTTCTCGCGCGCCGGCACCTTTCGCTGGCGCGGTCGTTCTATCGGGGAAAGTGCTATCGCGAGGCGCGCGAGCACTTTCGTGCGGCGTTCCGCGCCCGCTGGACGCTGGCCCTCAACCCGACGCACACCGTCCGCTATTTGAAGACCGTGATGCGGAAGGCGGCGTGAATGGACGTCTTTCGCCAGGGCGAAAGAACGCGAGCTCGTCAAATCAGCCCAACCACCTTGCGGCAGATCCAGAACGCGCCCAGCATCACCACGACGATCCCCGCCGAAACCGGATGCGACCAGAGGGCCATGCGGCGGATCGACGCGGGGGGCATCGGCAGGTTCGACAGCGAGCGGATGACCTCGTTCACTTCGGTCAGCTTCACCATCCTGCCCTTGGTCACGCGGGCGATCTCTTCGAGCACCTCGGGGCGGGCCGGCTTGCCGAGGGATTCGAGGGCGGCCCCCTGCACATAGAAGCTGGCGTCAAGCGTTGCGTTCGTCTTGACGCTGTTCAGCGTTACCAGGTGCTGGCCAGGCTCTGTCGGGACGAACTGGCCGCGGAACAGGCCCCATTCCTCTCCCTCGGACGTCAACCGCACCGTGTGCGACTTGCCCGACGGCGCTGTGATGCGGGCCGTCACCTCGCCTTTGCTCAGCGGCTCGCCGCTCTTTTCCATGACGTGGGCATGCAGGGCCAGCGTCTGGCGCATCTGCGGCTGGTCCGGCGTGTAGAACAGCCGCATCGATTCTCCCTTGGCCATATTCCGCTGGTAGGCCATCCACCGCACCACCTGTCCCCAGAAGCGGTAGTGGTATTTGTCTTCCACTCCCTTGCGCCACCGCCACGCCCCGTCGGTCCCCATGAAGAGGACCTTCCCCGCTCCATAAGTGCGGGTGGCCAGCAGCGGAAGGCGGCCGTGTTCGTTCGACATCTCGCCATGCACGGCGAGAACTTCGCTTCCCGCCTTCGCCCGCACGACCGAGGCATACCACTGGAAGCCCGGCAGGTCTTCCCACACCTGCGCGTTTTCCTCCTGCGTGTCGGCCAGTTTGGTGAGCAGGCTGCGGCGGCCGAGTTCCGTCAGTTCGAATCGTCCCGCGGTCCGCGAGCCCCAGCCACCCACCTGGGCTTCGTCCATCAGCACGGGCATCAGATCGCCGAGAGCCGTTTCGAGCAGGCTGAACTGCCGCCCCTGCCAGCCAGGCATGAAGACCAGCCCGCTCGCCTGCTGTTCGACCAGACCCTTGAGCAGCCGGCATTGTTCTTCGGTCAGTTGCCCGTCGTCGGTGCCGACGTCTCCGAGGAACACGACGTCGTACTTCGAAAGCTCCTCGATTCCGGCCGGAAACTGCTTGATGTAGTCCTTCGTCCCGCCCCCCGCCTTGCTCAGGCCGGGATGGAACAGCAGGCACGAAACTTCGACGCCGGGGTCGCGCGAGAGGGCGTTCCGCAAGTAGCGGTATTCCCACCGCGGGTACGACTCGACCACCAACACCTTCAGTTTCTCGCGTCGGATGGCAATGGGGGCCGACTTGGTGTTGTTCTCGAAGATCGTTTCGGACGAATGCCTGGGAACCTCGACGGTGACGGTGAAGTCTCCCTCGGCGGCTGGCTTCCACGAGATGGCGTCGCTCGTCCGGCCCATCGCCGCGACCTTCACGTCCTTCGTCAGCGTCTCGCCGTCGGAGGTGCGGAGCGTAACCGTCGTGATGTACTCGCGCGGCAGCGAGCTATCGATGGTGAAGGGGACGCGCACGGCCTTCCCCGCAATGCCGAAGGTCGGCAGGTCGACGCTCGTCAGTTCCACATCGGGAAGCCGCGTCGGGCTGCCGACGGGCATCGTGTAGACGGGAATCCCCTTCAGCCGCAACCGCGAAGCCGCTTCGACCGGCGGCTTTCCCTCGTTCCAGTCGCCGTCCGAAATGAGGACCACGCCGAGCAGATTCTTGACGCGGTCGCCGACTTCGGTGAGCGGCGTGTGCAGGTCGGTGCCGTGGCCTGCCTGAGGGACTGCGATCGGTTCGATGACGACATCGAGCCGGGGATCGACGCTGCTCCATGCCGCGGCATCGGTGACCGGCTGAATGGCTTCGGCCCGCGTCTTCGCCGACGACGGCTCCGAAGGATTGAGGACGTCGCGGGTCTCCATGCTGGTCGACTTGTCCCACAGCACCGCAATCGTCGGACGTTCCTCGGGCCGGAACTCCTCCACCCATTCGGGCTGATTGAACAGAATGGCGACGACGGTGACAGTCGCGACGCGCAGCACCTCGAGGAATCCGAACGAGCGTTGATAGCCCGAGCGCCGCCAGGCCAGATAGCTGACGATCGCCGTCACGATCACGACGACGGTCGAGATAAAGATCGATCCGGCCGTGGTATTGAATGTCAGTGTGCGGACAGCCGTCATGCGGCGACCTCGTGGGATAGGCTTCCAGCCTGTCATTCCGTGGGACAGCCTTCCACGCTGTCCGTTCTTCTGTCGGAAGTGAGGCTAATTCCTGTCGCGTAATCCTTGACTGAGATCCTGGAAGGCTATCCCACGGGGGAGACGCCGGTTGTTTTCTGAGTGATGCGCGGCAGGCAGAGGAACGCTTCCACCAGAAGGGCGGCCATCATCACGGCGAGGAAGAGTCGCCAGATTTCCTGGATGAGGGGGGAATTTCCGACGGTTTGCCCTTCGACGCGATCGAAGTCGAGGCGGTCGAACAAGGACACAACTTTGGCGGACTGCACCACCGCCGGTCGGTCTTCGGCGTCGCTGCGGTTCACGGCGAGCAACGTCTCGGCCTGCTCGTAAGCACCCGGCTGATACGCATAGGCCGATGAGAGAGCGTCGGCCGAACTCGACAGGAGCCGCCAGTCGGCTGCCGTCGAGGCCGCGACGCTCCCCGCAACGAGCGTGCGGGAGGTGCTCAACGACGAGGCGCCCGACGCCAGGGCCCGCTGCACAAGGACGTAGAGGACGACGCCGTCGCGGGCCAGCGACGACTCGGCCGGACCGGTCGACGTCGCGCAGAAGTAAACGTTCCGCTGATCTGTGAGGGCCCGCGCGAGTAGGGGCGCTCCCCCCTTCAGAGTGGCCAGCGATGTGTGGTCTCCCGACAGCCCGCAGTAGCGCGTCACCTGCAGTTGGCCAACCGGCAGCGCCGCGCCGCTCTTCGCGTTGGCCAGCAGGTCCTGGTCCCCCACCCAACTGGTCACGGGAGCCTCGTCGGGCAACTCTTCCCAGCCTCTCCACGAGATGCCCGCGAATTCTTCGCTGCCCGGGGACGCGGGAGGGAAGAAAATCACCTGGCCGCCGCGATCGAGGAAGGACTGCAGGGCCGCCGCGGACTCTCCCTGCGGGAGCGGTGACTGCCAGAGGAGCAGCGCGACATCCTTCCAATCGATGCCGCCCACCTGGTCGGGGCCGATGGTCTCGGTGGTGCAGGCGACGGCCGAATCGGGCGAGATTCCCGCTGCCAGTTCGAGCGGCGTCACCGCGCGTGGATCATCGGCAACGACCACCGTCCTACGCGGCGGCAGCCGATCGAAGACGAAGTAGCAATCGTTGTCGGCGGGATTCGCGTCGGCCGGGATGGAGACCTTGCCCCATCCGCGGACCTGGCTGGCATCGAGCGGGACGGAATAGTCCTTGATGTCGAGTTCGCTGGCGGTCATCTCCGCCGCGATTTCCGATCGGGCGCCGTCGATCTCGAGCGTGACGGGCACCGTGACCTTGCCATCGACCTTCGCGGTCTGTTCGATCCGCAACGAGAGCAGCAGTTCGACGCCCGAGGACGACTCGACGCGCCGCACCCCCGTCACACGGACCGCTCGGTTCTCCGGAGCAGGCTCGGCGTAGGCCAGCAGATGGAAGCGGACCGGGTGAGGCGATTCGAGGAAGGTTTCGCGCAGCGCCGGCCAGCGACCGCTGTCCGAATCCCAGTCGGAGGCCTGCACATCGCTCACGATCCAGACCTCCGAGCGGCTCGGACGATTGTCGCGGATGTAGTCCGACGCGGCCTGCAGCATCGCCGGAACATCCGCCGAGGCACCGACCCCTTCGGCTTCCGGCAGACTGTTGAGCGCGGCGGGGGAATCGATTTCCCGCGCCGTGTTGCTGGCGCTGTCGATGAGCACCCAGTGATTCGACCGCAGCATGCCTAAGGCCTGCACCAGCTGGGCACGGCCGGCATCCAGCTTCGAGCGGCCATCGGCGCCGCGCTGCTGCATGCTGGGAGAACGATCGAGAATGACAATTGTCGTGTCGACTCGACCGCCGCCGGCGAGGCCCAGCAGTCCGCTGGCCAGGGGACGGGAGACCGCCAGGATCAAACCCGCGACGGCGAGCGTGCGGGCGGCGAGGATGAGATACTGCCGCAACCGCGCGTAGCCGCGCGACATGCGGTTCGCGGCGAGCAGGAACATCATCGCCGCCCAGCGGATCGTCTGGAACCGCCGCTGGTTGATAAGGTGAATAATGATCGGCAGCGCGATCACCGGCAGCGCGAAAAGCATCGCCGGTTGAAGGAAGCTCATTGTCGCTGATGCTCCAAAAGGCGGGGCCGCCTCGCGATCAGTTTCCAGCCACAAGCGCTGCGTTTTCCTCCTTCCGTGGCGGCGTCTTCATCAGGCGGCGACGTCCTGTCGCGCCGGACATCGTAGCAAAGTTTCACATCGGTGGCAGAACGCCATTTTGGGGAATCTGTGCAGGCGACATATTGGTGGATTCCGCTCCGTCAGACCGTAGTTTCACGCGCGTTGGTCGGCAGAAAAACTGAGACGCACTGACGAGAAGAAAGTTCCGGGCCGGCGGAGTCGCGTCTGCGAAGGTCTTGCAGTCGAACCTGCCGCAGGACGATCGAGCGAAGAGAAGAGGGGCCCGCGAATGGCGCGAATCGACGCGAATAAGGCAGGAGTTCATGCCGTCGCCGTGACAATTCCACGGGCGAATAAGGAATCCCGGACGGACGGAATCTTCCAGCATCGGTTCCTGACTTTATTGCCCTCATTCGCGACGATTCGCGTCATTCGCGGGCAGGATTTCGGTCCTTCCGAGATCATCACGCGAGAAGATCATTCTCAACATCAGCGCAAGGCAGCGTCGTGTCCGCACCGTCTAAATGACCGGCCGTGAATGTAACACACTTTCGCGAAGCGAAGGTGTGACGGTCATCGATTGACTGTTGGGCGAGCAGACCAGCCCAGCGGGTTCTTCGTCTTTACGCCAATGGCGTTGCACGCAGTAGCCCAGGGTCGCGAACAAAGTGAGCGCACCCTGGGTGAACGGCAGAAAACGGCGCGAACCCCAACGGGGTTCTACAATGCGTGCGGGTGAACTCGGGGGACTTCACCGCTTGTAGTACCCCGTTGGGGTACGGAGGAACGTGGCCGTCAACCCAGGGTGCGCTCGCCAAGCCTCGCGACCCTGGGCTACTGCGTACAACGCCTTCAGCGTAAGGCACAAACATTCAACGCCGCGCCTCACAATCGAGGCCGGTGATTTAGAGCGTCACACCCATGTCGGCGCGCCAGAACTTCATGTCGTCCCAGACGTCTTTTTTCGCTGCGGGATTTCGCAGCAGGTAAGACGGGTGATAGGTACAGAGCACCTTGGCGCGGCCGTAGCTGAGGAACCGTCCTCGCATCTTGCCGATGGCGGTTGTCGTCTTGAGGAG
This sequence comes from Planctomycetaceae bacterium, assembly GCA_020850695.1. Taxonomy (GTDB): domain Bacteria; phylum Planctomycetota; class Planctomycetia; order Planctomycetales; family Planctomycetaceae; genus JADZEF01. The sequence continues at coordinate 7,215 of JADZEF010000180.1, forward strand.
GGTCTGTGCGGCGACCGAGCCCCAGCAGACGATGTAATCGGGATCGAGAATCGTGAGCTGCGCCGTGAGATACTCCCAGCAGTTCTCGGCCTCGGTCGGCGAGGGGGTGCGGTTGCCGGGCGGGCGGCACTTCAGCACGTTCGCGATATAGATGTCCTCGCGGCGAAGTTTGGCGGCTTCGATGATCTTGTTAAGAAGCTGCCCGGCTTTCCCGACGAAGGGTTCCCCTTGCTTATCTTCGTCCGCGCCGGGCGCCTCTCCGATAAAGACGACCTTCGTCATCGGATTGCCGACGCCGAAAACCGTCTGGGTGCGGGTGTCCGCAAGCTCCTTGCAGCGGATGCAGGCGGCGACTTTGCAACGGGCGATCTGCAGTTGCTCTTCGCGCTGCTCGCGGCTGAGAGTCGCGCCCGAGGGAGGGGACAGCGGTGGCCCTTCGGAGCCTGCAGGAGACGGGGCGGTCGATGAGGATGAGAAGACGGCCGGACGATCGGCGGCTTTTGCCGCGTTCCTGCGGGGCACGGTCGAATCCTGAGCGGAGGGAAGGAGTTGGCCGCGGGGAGCCCCCGCGCCCGCAGCAGATGCGGGGCGCAGTGGCGCGTTGGCAGAGCCGCGAACCGTCGGAGCAGTCGCCGCAGAGGCGGGTCGGGGCGATGCCGGAGCCAGCAGCGCCGGGTCGATGTGGGGGACGGACTTCAGTCCCGCACGTCGCATTCCTTCCAGATCCTGAACGAGCGCGGCGAGGAGGGCGGGGTCGACATCCTGCGGCATCGTCGGCGGGTCCTGTCCGGATTGGCGAATTGAACGTTGCCTATAGTGTGGCGTTCTTCTTCGCGGTCCACCAGAGTGTCCACGACCGCTTGTCGTACCCGAACGACTGGCCGGTGATCCGCTGCAGCGCAGAAAGGACTTCCTTGTTGTCGACCTTCTGCTTGACCAGCACCTGCTTCATCTTCTGCGGCTTGCCGGTGATCTGCGTCAGTGCGTTGGGATTGATCTGGCCGGAGGCGATTCCTGCCTGGATTTCGGGGGGACTGGTCATGGCGCCGTTGACGCCGCCGAGAGAAAACTGCCCGGAGGAATCGAATGAGACCGACTGCTGATTGTCGGGCACCGAGATCTTGTAGACGTGCAGCGTCGTCAGCGCCTGGACGAGCGCCGGCACGCACGATTCGTCGCCGACGCGTTCGAGACTCTGAGCGGCCCGACAGATCGTGACGTTCGACTTGCTCTTCAGTTCCTTGAGATAAATCGGTCGTGCGACTTCATAGTCCTCGGGACGAAGGCCATTCAGGCACAGCCAGCGGATTTCGACATCGTCGTCGGCCAGCGATTGACTGACGAGCACCGGCACCGTCGCACCACCGGGCATCTTTCGCAGGATTTCAACAAGCATCACTCGCAACATCCGATTCGACTCGTTACGGAGCGATTTCGCCAACGCAGGGATCGCATTCGGGTCGTCAATCTGCGACATGGCCGCCAGGGCCTGCTCCCGTCGTTCGTCGTTGCGGCCATTGATCCATCCGAACCATAACCTTACCTTGGTAAACCACTCCCGCTCGGACTCGAGTTCGGCCTTGGACTTCTCGATCAGTTCGAGCTCCTGAGTGGTGATGTACTTCCCCTTGTGCTTCACGTAACCCTGTGAAGCCATGAGTTCATCCCGCGTCGTCCATTCCCCGTCATGCAGGATGTGGCCGAGGGCCTTGCGGGCTTCCTCATGGTTGGGGTCGAGTTCGACGACGCGCGCGAGGTGATTGTCACGTTGGGACTTCAACGCATTCTGGCGGCACCATTCGGCCAACCCCCAGTGCGCGTCCACCGTCTCGGCGAGTTTCCGTGCGCGAGTTTCGTACTCTTCGACGATGAGCGGTCGCCGCGTGACGAATTGAACATGCTCGCGTTCGACGACAATCACCGCTCCCGTCAGCGACTCGATCGTCACTTCCGGGCTGGTGGGACCCGAACGCCGGTCGACCTGTCCGCGGAGTTCTCCCCCATTCTTGAGCCGGACCAGATCGGCCTGCGCCCACTGGGGTCCGCAAAAGACAATGACGAGGATCGCCCTGCGTCGGATGGAGTGGAAGTTCATTGGTCGGCTCCACGCCAGACAGCCTATGGATCCGCACAGCGCGCGGACACGCGAAGCACGGTTTCCGGATAATGATTCTAACGGCCGGCGTTTCGGAAAATCAACGGGCGCTTTTCAGGCGGCGTCCTCGAGTGTCTCGCGTTTCAGTCGTTATGCTCCTCACAACCGGCCCGGCAAACCCGTTCTCAGGGTGGCTTTGCATCGATGAGGCGCGTGCATCGGGCAGAGCGTCGCCAGAATTGAAGAGTAGCCACTGGCGTCCTCTTTTCGGGGCGCAGTAGAATTTTCTGAATTGATGGCCCGATTTCCGAGAGTAAGGCGTTCACCGCCTTCAGTGCGAGGATGACATGGTTCGCGGACTGGCGGCGGGCGGATACATGCTGGCGGCGCTCCTGTGCGTTGAGGCTTCGGCATTCGCTCAGGGGTTTGCCGCCCCTCCCACGATGCGGATGCTGGCTCCGCTGGGGCTTGAACGGATGTGGTGGGCCCAGGCGACCATTGATGCCACCCGCGACAAGGTCCGCCACATCGTGGCGGACGAGGAAATCGTGATCGTCCAGGCGACCTCGGGGCTCACCACATGCTTCGACGCCGAGACCGGCAAGAAGCTCTGGGACACCTACCTCGGCCGTCAGGACGACCCGAGCTTTCCGGCCATTACGAATGACGATTACGTCCTGGCCGTCGTCGGGATGACCCTCTATGGCGTCAACAAGCGGAATGGCGATATCGTCTGGCAGGTGAGTCTGCCGACGCACCCGTCGACAAGCCCGTCGGCCGACCAGGAACGCGTCTACATCGGAGCGCTCGACGGCAGCATGTATGCCTTCAATCTGCGGAAGATTCGGGAGCTCTATAACGAAAACCTGCTTCCGCAATGGTCGCACGAGACGCAAGCCTGGCGCTACAAAACCGCGGGGGAAGTGACCGCTCCGGCCATCTCCGACGGTGTCCGCGTCACCTTCGCCAGCATGGACAAGTCGCTCTACACTGTCACCGCAGACCGCCGCAAATTGGTGTTCCAGTTCGAAACGGACGCCCCCATTGCGACCGCCCTTGTGCACATGGACAACTGGGTCTATCTCGCGTCTCAGGATCAGAACTTCTACTGCATCAATTCGCAGAACGGCCAGATTCGCTGGCACTTCATCAGCGGCAGTCCCATCCGCACCAACCCGATGCTCGTCAATCGCCGCATCTACCTGATGCCGGAGCGCGGCGGGATGTTCTGCATCGACGCCGATAACGGCCGCGAAGTTTGGAAGCGTCCAAAGTTGAACGACTTTGTCGCTAGTTCGAAATCCTTCGTCTTCGCCAGCGACGAATCCCAGAACCTGGCCGTTCTCGACCGCGGCACCGGTGTTCCCCGTGGCTACCTCGCCATGCGGGCCTTTCCGAGGCGAATTCACAACACCCGGAGCGATCGTATTTTCATGGCCAGCGATTCGGGCCTGGTCATTGCTCTCCGAGAACGAGGCCGCGAGTTCCCGGACTACTATGAGTTCCCCGAAAAGCGTCCGATCGTGCCGCTGATCGGTCCCGAAGAACCTGTCGTCACCCCGCAGCCCGAAGCGACCGAAGGCGGGACGTAGGAACGCCGACTGCGTCGGCTTTCGGATGTTCCTGCAGTTCGCCAGCGATTCGCGGCCGGCAGAGCGCGCCTTCGAAGCGCGCTCATCTTTCCGTTGCGGGGCTCACGTACGGCGGGTTGGACGTCATCCCGCATTCGCCATCCTTCGCGAAACCTTTGCGGCCTTTGGATCAGCCACCACCTGTGGATGATTTCGATTCTCGCTCGCGCTGCTTCCCCTCCTGATAGAGGTCTTCCATCTCGCGAAGCGTCGCTTCATGGATCGACCGTTGCCGTTCGGCCAGGCCGCGTTCGATGTACTGGAAGCGCTTCTGGAATTTGCGGTTGCTCGCGCGCAGCGCTTCCTCGGGATTGATGCCCCAGCGGCGGGCGATATTCGCGATGACGAACAGGATGTCGCCGATTTCTCCCTCGACCCTCTTCTGCACGGCGGGGTCGGCGATCGGTTCGTCCGGCTTTACGGGAAGGTCGACGTTGGCGGGGATGGTCGGGATCTCGCCGCCAGGGAAGAGTTCGTGGGCGAGTTCGTCGACTTCCTCGCGAAGCTTGTCGAAGAGCATTGCGCGGTCGGGAAAGTCATAGCCGACGCGAGCCGCCTTCTTCGTGATGCGGGCGGCGCGGGCGAGTTCGGGCAGGGCGGCCGGGATGCCGTCAAGGAGCGACTCGCGGCGTTTTTCTCGTTGCTTGGCCCGCTCCCAGTGGACGGTGACGTCGGCGGCCGAACGCGCCTCGGCATCGCCGAAGACGTGCGGGTGCCGCTCGACCATCTTCCGCGAGATCCCCTCGACGACTTCGATCAGCGTGAAGCGGGCTTCGTCGGCGGCGATCTGGGCGTCGAGCACGACTTGCAGCAGGAGGTCTCCCAGCTCTTCGGAGATCGCGGCGTTGTCGTCCGAGTCGATCGCTTCGAGAAGTTCGTATGTCTCTTCGAGCGTGTACGGCTTGATCGTCGCCAGCGTCTGCTCGCGGTCCCACGGACATCCCTCGGGCGATCGCAGCCGGGCGATGACTTCGACAAACCGTAGGAAGGCCGGGCCCAGGCGTGCGGGATCGGGCGGCGTACCGGGTGCGGGACGAGCGGCGGACGAATCAGGTGCGGACACGGAGTTCCTCGACGAACGGGCAACGCGTTGCGGAAAAAACGCCGCACACGACATTTGCTATTACGCCAAGCCGCCACCGTGGAGACAAGTCGCGCGGTCGCCTTCGATAGCACCCGTTTTGACAGCACCCAGGGTGCGGCTCTGAGCACTCTGGGTGCCGAATCAGGCGACAGGCTTCCTGTTGAGCCGTTCGTTCCTGCACCGTCCTCTCTCAGGCACCCGGGCTGCTCAAAGCCGCAGCCAGGGTGCGAACCGGCGTCAGCGCGTGACTTCTTCGGTCGCATCGAGCACGACGCGTGCGGGCTTCTCCGGCGGCTTCTCGTCTGGAGGAATCAGCTGCGGCGGCGGAGCGGATTCGGTCGGCGGCGGGTTCGACTCGGATTCCTCGGAAGCGAACGAGACGTCCGGCATCGCGGGGGGCGGACGCTTTCCGACGACTTC
>JADZEF010000181.1 GCA_020850695.1 Planctomycetaceae bacterium
ACCGGGGCGGCCCACGTTAGCGCTGTGGCTATGTGACGCACTTCGGTCCGACACACTGACAGTTTTCTCGGCGGGCGTCTGCTCGCTTTGGTGAAATCGCCCGAAATCGAAGTCGAAGCCTCTCCCCGCCACTGAGCCGGTCGTGAACACCGACGCGTCGAATGCGAGGGTGATTTGTCGATGAGGTCGCCGTGATCGATGCATCGAGGAACTTCAGCATCGTCCAGCAACTTATGTGTCGAAGGTGGTTTGTGCGACAACCAATGTTCCGAGTGACGGCCAATCCCATCGCGATTCTGCATTAGGGTGCACAGCAGAGATTCAAGTGCTTCAGTTCCTTGCATCCGCGGGAAGAAAGAGCTCGTTCACCTTGTCGGGCGTCTCGGAAGGAGGACCTGCGGACCAGGCCGGAATGGGTGCCTTGTCCGCGGGTTTGAGCGATTCGAGCGGTTCCCAGACTTCGTCGACCCGATCGGTAAACAGATCGCCGATCAGCAGGTCGGTCACGGTCCCTTTCAGTTGCGGGAAGGTCTTGACGAAACGGCCGAAGCTGAATCCGTCGTAGTACTCGCAGACGAGTCGCCGCATGCGGTCCACACCCTTGTTGAACGTCGGCCCCCACTGGCCGAGTTGAGCCGCCGAGACGTCGCCGTTGCGAAAGCCGTCGTCGATCGCGTCGGCGGCCATTTCGCCCGATTTCAGCGCCAGGAGGACGCCGGAAGAATACAGCGGATCCAGGAAGCCGAAGGCGTCGCCAATCAGCACCCAGCCATCTCCGGCGACCTCTTTCGAGCGATAGGAGTAGTCCTTCGTCGCGTAATAGCCGGTGGCCTGAGTGCCCATTGCGACTCGCTTCTTGATCGCGGGGCAGGCCTCCACTTCCTCGTCGTAGACCTTCTGATGCCCGCCGCGCCCCTTGAAGAGGTAGTCGAAGGGGGCCACGACGCCGACGCTGATGGTGTCGTCGTGCTGAGGGATGTACCACCACCAGCCCTGCTTGTTCGTGGTCTGCACGACGAGGGTCGCCCCTTCGTCCTTGCCCGTATCGCGGTAGGCGTTCCGCCAGTAGGTCCAGATGGCTCCCTTGTTCAAGACCGGATCCCAGAGCCGCAGCTTGAACCGGTTCTGCAGCATGGTGCTCTGCCCGCTGGCATCGACGACGACCTTGGACCGCACCTCTTCGCGCTGGCCCTTCTCATTCCAGACGACGACGCCCACGGCCTTGTCGCCCTCAAAGAGGACTTCTTGAACGCGGGCGGGCTGGTGAACCGTGACGCCGTGCTCGCGGGCGTTGTCGAGCATCATCATGTCGAATTCGCTGCGGATGACCTGCCAGGTCTGCGAGCATTCGTGCGGCTTGTTGTCATGGAAGTAGAAGGGGGCCGACTCGCGGCCGCTGGCGCTGACGAACTGCACGCTGAACTTCTTGACGAATGCGCTCTTCTTCATCTTATCGAGCATGTTGAGCCGCTGAAAAACCCAATAGGTTTCCGGGATCAGCGACTCGCCGATGTGGAATCGGGGGAATTTCTCGCGTTCGAACAACTCGACCTTCCGGCCGTGCTGGGCGAGGAGGGTCGAAACGGTGCTTCCCGCCGGCCCGCCGCCGATGACGACGACTTCGGTTTCACGGGTGGAATGGGTCGCGATCATGGAGAGTCCCCTTTCGATCATCAGGACTTGAGATTGCCTGTCATGGCCCAGTCACGGTGGAGAACCGAACCGGCCGGCCGCGGACCGGCGAAGAGATCAGCACTATTCGGCCGCCAGCGGGATGGTGATGGCGAGTCCCGCGAACCGGGGGATCATCGAAGGAGAGGCGAACGACGTCGTGTGGCATCCGACGCAGCCGGCCGCAAGGGGGATGGCTCCTGCCCGGCGGTAATATCCGTCTTCGATGAGTTCGAACGATTCCTTGCCGGAAGCGATGGCCCGGGCGGCTCGTCGTTCGAATGCGGTGTCCGGCTCGTGATCGACGCTCATGGCCTTCGTGTTGACGGAGATCCATCGCACATCGACATGGGATTCGCGCCCGATGTCTTCGAACACGTCCTGCATGGCACGGGCCGGGACGACGGCTCGCTCTCGGTGGAAGTAGTTGCGGTGCATGGCATGCAACGTCGATTCCATCGTGGCATGCATCTGTGTCGCACGGTCCCGTGCCACCGCCACCGGGACGCGATGCTTCGAGTCGGCCGGCTCGTTTTCGCCGGCGCGCTTGCGGGGCTTTTTCTTGACGGTTGCCGCGGGGGCTTCGTCCTCCGCAAGGGTGTTGAATCCGGCAACCATCGAGGCCGCCACAACAACAGCCAGCGCCAACGTCAGATAACGGGTCATCGTGCTTCTCCGAGGGATGATCGATGGGTTTTGAACGACGTGAAAAACTGCGGGCGGAGAGGGCAGCCCATCATGGGAGAGGCGGAGTCCGGCATGCCGCCGCAACCCGCTCGTGCAGTCGATTGAGGACTTCCTCCGGTGAACACCCCTGCTGATGGCAGAGGAATTCGAGCGACTTTCCGTCGCACGAAACGTCGATCCTGAGGTCTTCAAACACCGCCTGCGTTTCGGGGTAGTCGCGAATCCAGTCGACGACCGTGGAATCGAGCGTGCAGTGCAACATGACGGCGGGTGTGTTCCGGGTTCGCCCGGATGGTGGGTGATGACGGGATGAGGTCGGTGAAATTTCAAGAGACGATGGCTGTCGAAAGCATCTGGCTCGGCCCGTGCGGCCTCGCCGAAGAAGCGGCCCCGCCGCGGTCGTGGCGGCGACGGCCGTGATGAACAGCGTTCCAACCAGGGTCGGTGACATGTCCCTCTGATCGAATCCGAGATTGAGTACGATCAGTTCCATCAGGCCGCGAGTCTTCATCAGGACGCCCAACGCATCCGATCTCGACCACGGAACCCCGCACAAGCGAGCCACCAGGAGCGTTCCACCGAATTCGGCCGTTGAAAAGACCACAATGACGGCGGCGCAAATCAGGTGGGCTTGCGCGGCGGAGACGAGAACACTCTCCGGGGGCAATCCGGGAAACGCGCAGAATGCGGGCAGCAGGAGGATCGTGATCGACTGCTGAAGAATGGACGCGAGGCGGCGAAGCAACAGCCAGTCTCCCGGAAGGACCGACCCGACGAGAAATGCTCCGAAGAGCGCGTGGTTCCCGATCCATCGAGTCAATCCTGCTCCGAGCAATACCGTGACGAAGACGGAGGTGATTGCCGGTCTGGTGGAAACATCGTTCTGGCATCGACGAGGGACCGCCGCGATCAAAGGACGGGTCAGGAAGGGCGTGAAGCCCAGATAAACGAGCGTCAACGACAACAGGACCATCGTGCCCGGGACGTCGGAGCGGGCGACGCCAACGACCAGAACCAGCAGGCACCATGCGGAAACGTCATCCGCTCCACAGGCCAGCGTCACGATGTAACGCCGTATCCGGCAAACCTTCTGTGTCAAACTCCTGGTCAGGGCTGGGAACGCCACCACGGTGATGGCGGAGCCGGCGAATAGCGTGAATCCGGCAAACGGAAGATCGAGGCGAGAGACCGCGGGACAGAACATGAACGCCAGCAGGATCCCCGAACTAAACGGAAGGACGAGGCCTGCCTGGGCAATCGCGAGACTGGTCTGCGGTCGACGCTCCAAGGGAGAAGTTTCCCGGGCAGACGAATCGGAAACGGGAACAGAGAATATCGAGTGCTCACTCATTGAGGGACGTGAGCGTGATCAGACATGTCGTCGGACTGATGCGGAGATGAGAAGGGACGCGAGCTCCTCCTTCCACTTCGCGGAATCGGGTATTGGCCGCGTCTGGTCTTCGTTCATCGGGCTCTCTCCCATGCCTTTTGCACGGCGGGAAGCAAGCGCGATCAACAGCAATGATCTCGATAACGACCAGCAGCTCAATCCGCGTCAATCCTCGGCCTACTGACTGGGTTGCCCCGCCCACTTGAATGTTCATCGTCTGCTCTCCGCGAAGCCAACATTCATCGCGTTCTGAGAAGCGAGGCGCACCCTTTCGAGATTCCACGATCATCGAACTTTCAACAACAGTTGTCAAGACAACTGTTGTCTGAACGCTATTTTCGTTGGATTGGAGAAACCAACGTTGCGATGAGAACGGTCCTTTTGACCGTGCTGAATGCAAGGTCTTCGGCAAATACGGAAGTGGAGTCTGCACCTCACCGCCAATGTGTCGCAGAGGCCGTAGTGGCTATTTGTCGCTGGAACATCCTGCTCGAAAGGCCCTCTCCCGACGGACTTGGACGGCCTGCGAGACGGGTCTCGTGATCTCTTCAACACACGCGGAAGTGCTGCTGCCCGAGGGGTGCGGAT
>JADZEF010000182.1 GCA_020850695.1 Planctomycetaceae bacterium
ACTCGATCCAGGACCGGGCGGTGGTGCGGGACGGCCAGATCGTCATCCGGCCGATCATGTATCTCGCCCTGACGTACGATCACCGGATCGTCGACGGCCGCGAAGGGGTGAGTTTCCTGAAGCGCGTGAAGGAAGCGATCGAGGATCCCACCCGGCTGATGCTGGAATTGTAAGAACCGCTTGAAGGGTCGTTGCGTCGGATCGCGGCCCACTGGACCTGACCGGTGGGCCGGCTCGATCCCGGCTTCACCCCGCGCGAAGCACGTCCAGGGGGTGCCGCGCCAACGTGAGCGGCAGGTTCACAGGGCCGCCGACGCGCTGCGATTCGAAGATCGCCAGCACCATCTGGAGCACGTCGCGTCCGGACGTCGGACCACATAGCGGCTCGCGGTTTTTCTCGATCGCATCCAGCAGATCGACGATGGCCGCGTAATGCCGCGAGCGGTGCTTCGCATCGGTCAGCGGTTCCGGCTTGCCGAGTCCCGCCGAGGTGATCTCCTGCCAGGCGGGTTCATTGCGGCCGAGGTTCCAGCCGCCGCTCACCAGGCACTTCACCGGAGGCATCGGCGCTTCGACCGTGTCGATCAGTCCTCCCGTCCCGATGATCTGCAGCCCGTACCGCGTCGGCTTTCCAGCCGCATTCCGGCGACTTGCAAAGTAAAGCCGAGAACCATCCGCGTATCCGAACTGGGCCGCGACCGCATCGCCGGCCAGCGGTCCGAGTCCTTCGTTGCCCTGGACGATGTCACCCTTCCCGATCGGCCTCCCCGCAATGGTCACGGTCGCCTGACACCACTGCGGAAGCCCCGCGAGGGCATGGACAAGGTCGAGCATGTGCGTCCCGAGAACCCACAGATCCTCAGAGCCGCCGCGTCCGTCTTCCTTGCCGCGCGCCCGGAATTCCAGCACTTTCCCGATCGCGCCCGACTTCAGCGCGTCGCGAATCGCCGGCACCCGCGGGCTGTACCGAGTCGGATGGGCGATCGCGACCTTCGCCCCGGACTTCTTCGCCGCCGCAATGATCTCGTCTGCCTCCGTCAGGTTCCGGCAGAACGGCTTCTCCATGTAAACGTGGATGCCGCGCTCGACCGCCGCGATCACCATGTCGCGATGCTGGTCGACCCATCGCGGGCAGACGGCCGCGATGTCCGGCTTCGTCTCGTCCAGCATCTTGCGGTAGTCGCTGAACGTCTTCGACGTCTTCAGCCGCGTCGCCGCCGAAGCGAGACCTCCCTTGTCGTCATCGGCCACGGCGACAATCTCCGTCGCGTCGTGCTCCATCCAGCAGGTGTCGAGAGCGTGACCGTAGTCTCCTCGTCGGGTGCTGCCGATGACGGCGACGCGAAACTTCTTCTGCGGCATGGTCGACTCCTGCGTGAGCGAGGTCGCGGTTCTTGCCTGCCGGTTGCTGGATTTCCAAGAACGGCCGACGAGCCGCCCGATTCTGCCATGCCCGGCGAGAGAATGACAAGTGCGAGCAAGGAGGTCGTGGCCCCGTATCACGTTTTCGCAGCCTGAATGAGACTGTCGTGGCCCAGCCGCTCGCCTCGCGCTAATTCATCCAGCGATCGACGAGGTGGTCGATCTCTGCCTCCAACAAAGAGCCGTCGGAAAGGTCGCCGAGGGCTCGGCGTTGCGCCAGGCTCGCGAGTTCCGCGCGAATCGGGTTCTCCCATTGAGGCAGTGGAAACTCTCTCAGCAGCGTCCCGCCGATGTCGAGATTCACTCCCCGGCGCTTCGCACGGCGTTGGAACCAGTCTCGCGCAAACGACGAGTTGAGCAACCCGCAGAGTGCGTGAAGGTCACTGCAAGGATCATGCGGCCCCATCGAGCCGTTCGACTTCAAAGCGCAATCCCGCCCGGGGGCGCCGATGACGTTCGTTGAGAATCCCACAAACGTCGGGGCCGTGGCGACGCAGAATCGAGGCTCGCGGACCATCTGGACGGCGAGAATCCGCGGCTCGACGAAAAGTCGCTCTTCCCGGGGCCAGTGGAGATGCCACCAGGCGATACGGCCATTCCGCACCTCGCGTCGCCGTTCGAGCAGGGAATGAAATCGTGTCAGGTGGGCGGAGATATGGGGGAGGCCGTCGAGCGTCGGAGCGGTCCGACGGTGAAGGTAGAGGAGCGTCGCCCGCGGTTGTCGCGGTGGGCGATAGCGGTCGATTTCGGATGGGGCGAAGTACGGTCGAAAAAGTCGTCGCTCGGCGTCATTCCATGGGATTTCCGCGAGTTCCTCTTCCGTAAGGACGAAGACTCCTTCGCCGAGCATCCAGTTGGAAACCTCGTTTCCCGCCAGGTGAGCGGTCGCAATCCGCGGCGGATTCTCGGCGATCCCCTGCCGGACCTCGAACCGGTCGCCCAATCGCCCATGCGCCGACGTCGCCGCGCGCAGGCCGGAGATCGGCGTCGTCACAAGCCGGCCTTCGGCGAACAACTCCCCTTGAGAGGCGGTGCGGGTCGTTCCCGCATCCCGTATGAGGCAGGGTGTCGCATGGGTCCCCTTGCGAATCTGGAACGTCATATGACGTCCTGTGACTCCGGGAAAGATGGCCGCATTCCCCAGAACATGAATCTCCTCGAAAGTTGTCTCGCGCTGAAGGCGTTGGATGAGCGGACCGGCGCTCCGGGCCGCGCTCCAGTAGCCGCTGACGACGAACGCCAGACGTCCACCCGGCCGCAACAGATCGAGGGCCCGGTGAGCAAAGTAGTGCCAGAGGTCCATCCGCGGCTGCCGCCAGCGTCGCCCCAGCGGCGAATGGGCGATCCGTTCAAACGCCGCGCGGGAATCGCGCTCGCGCCGATACGGAGGATTTCCAAGGATCAGATCGAAGCCCCCAGACCGGGCGACCTCGGGACATGCGGAACGCCAATCAATCGGACGCGGCGTTGGACGGTCGGAGTCGACCGGGTCATCATCACAAACGTCTTCCGCATCCGGCTCCCACCCGATCCCAACGAGCGCGTCTCCGAGTTGAAACCGCTCTGCCATCAATTCGCTGACACGTTCGCGTTCCGATTGGGGCGGGGCGATGACTTCCACGAGGTTATCGCGGGCCTTGGCGATGGCGGCTCCGTCACAATCCGCTCCGTAAAGCGAACGGTGGGCCATTTCGCATCGTTCCGGCCACTGCTCCGGACACGCGATGTCCGCACACAACGCCCTCAGGGCGACGACGAGAAAAATTCCGTCCCCGCACGACGGATCGAGGATCCGGAGCGGTTTCGCACGGATGGCCAAACCGTCGCTCTCCGCGCTGAACCGGGCAAGAGCGCTAGTGGTCATTTCTCGCGCCAGCCATTCCGGAGTGTAGTAACGCCCCTGTCGGCGTCGCTCCGTGGCGGCAGGTTTCATCCGATGGAGATCCCTTCACACGGGCACTCTCGCCCGCAAGTCCGTGTGTCATCAGACAAAAAGTTCACAGGGGCAGGAGTTGCCTGTATCACGGTCGAACCGGACTGGCACACGAACCTCCATCGACCGTTTCGTCGCCCGCCGATTCTCCCCGGGCCAACGCCTGCCTACAATGCAGGGCACGCCTTCCGGATGGAATCCTCATGCCTGACGATGGAACGATCGAGCTTCCGCTCAACGATCTCTCACCCTTGGCGTCCAGCGAGAACCCTCACGTCGAACGTCCCGCGCGCGTCGACCCTTGGGAAAAGGCTCGCCAGCTTCCGACGACCCCCGGCGTCTATCTGATGAAGGACCGCCTCGGACGGGTGATCTACATCGGCAAGGCGGTCAACCTTCGGAGCCGGGTGAGCAGCTACTTCAATCGAACGGCCGAATTCGATCGCCGCACCGCCGACCTCGTCCCCGAGATCGCCGACCTCGACTTCCTCCCGGCCGACAGCGAGGTCGACGCGCTGCTTCTCGAAGCACGGCTGATCAAGGACATCCAGCCTCGCTTCAACCAGGAACTGAAGGACGACAAGACCTTCCCGTATTTGGAGATCTTTCATCGCGAGGATTTCCCGCGGGTCGAGTTCACACGCAAGCCGCACCCGAAGGGAACGAAGCTCTACGGCCCCTTCACCAGTGCGAAGCGGCTGCGCGGGGCAATCGTCGTGCTGCAGAAGATTTTCAAGTTCCGCACCTGTTCGCTCGACATCGACGACGGAGACCCGCGATGGCGCTGGTTCCGTCCCTGCCTGCTGGCGAGCATCAACCAATGCACCGCCCCCTGCAACATGCGGGTGAGCAAGGACGAATACCGCCGCGAAATCCGCCGGCTGATGCTGTTCCTCGACGGGAAGAAGGACGAGTTGTTCGATGAACTGAAGCTCGAGATGCAGGCAGCGTCGCAGGCCCTCAAGTTCGAGAAGGCGGGACGGCTGCGCGACCAGATCAAGGCTCTTGAGAACCTCAACCTGCGGGGCAACCTCAAAGAGAATGCCCAGCCCGAGGTCTTCTACATCGACCCGAAGCGCGGCCTCAAGGGGCTCAAGAAGATCTTCAACCTGGCGAACCTGCCGCGTCGAATCGAGGGGATGGATATCGCGCACCTGCAAGGGGGCGAGACGGTCGCCAGCCTCGTGCAGTTCATCGATGGGCTGCCGTTCCGGCAGGGTTACAAGCGGTTCCGCATCCGCAGCGTGGAGGGCGTCGACGACTTCGCTTCGATGCGCGAGGTCGTCAGCCGGCGATTGCGGAGGCTGTCGCAGGAAGGGGAAGCGTTTCCCGATATCCTCCTGATCGACGGCGGCAAGGGACAGTTGAATGCGGCGCTGGAAGCGATGCGAGCGATCGACGTGACGCCACCGTTCACGGTTTCGCTGGCGAAGCAGGAGGAGGAGATCTACGTGCCGGGCGAGCCGGAGCCTAGAAAACTGAGCCGGCATTCCTATGGACTCCGGCTGCTGCAATACGTGCGGGACGAGGCTCATCGTTTCGCCCAGCACTACCACCACATCCTGCGGCGAAAATCGACATTCGGAGAATGACTTGCGTCCCCTCCGGTGAATTCCTGGAAGGGTTTGCGGTTACTATGGGGGACCAGCGTTCGCAGATCGAGTCGAACCTTTCAGGATCGAACTGCATGTTCTCACTCAGACGTCCGACCGAGGACGCCATCCGGCGGTTCCTGAAATCCCAGGCCGCTGCTCCGCTGAGCTACACCGAAGTCGGGATGTCGGGTGGTCCGGCGCCCCCGGGATACGTCACCAACCACCATCGGTCGCTGCTGGGCAAGGGCGAGGCAACGTTCCTCGCGGCGTCCGCCGCCATCCGCCGCTGGGCAATGTTCGATGTCTCGTGGGTGACGTTGTGCGGGCGGGACGCGCCGATCGAGGTCGGCTCGGTCGTCGGCATCCTGGTGCGACGGCTGGGGATCTGGTCGCTGAACGCCTGCCGGATCGTCGAGATAATCGATGAGTCGGGCGAGCGATCGCGCTTCGGTTTTCGCTACGGGACTCTCCCTGAACATGTCGAGCAGGGCGAGGAACAATTCGTCGTCGAATGGAACCGTGAAGACGACACGGTCTGGTACGAGCTCAAGGCGCATTCACGGGCCGGGCACTGGCTTTCGCGTTGGGGCCGCCCGGTGCTGCGGCACTATCAGCGGCTGTTTGGGCGGATGTCGCTGATGGGGATGCAGCAGGCAGTGAAAAGTTCCCGGAGTGCGGAAGCCCTCGTGGAAAGGGTGGCGTCGTGAGCGGCGCACCCGTCGTTCAGGCTCGTACCGTCCCGGCCTCGGCGGTTCGACCTCCTTTGCTCAACAATACCTGGTTCGCGGCGATGAGCGCGCTGGTCGGCGGCGGCGTCTGGTTCGCGGACCTGCTGACCGTCCGCCCGAACCCGTTCGACACGCCTTGGGCGTGGGCAATCCTGACCTTCGCTCCGCTGGTTCTCGTCCCCCTGGCACTCATCCTACTCGACCGTCCGTGGATCGCCGAGGTGCCGATCCCTCGTTCGCTCGTCGTGGCACAGTTCCCCGCCGCACTCGCGTTTCTTGCGTCGCATCATCTCGGCACGGGGTTGCGTGCCGCAGCGCTGGCGACGCCATGGCTCGTCTGGACGATCTGTCTGGCGCTGGTTGGGATGCGGCGGCTGTTCCTCCGAATGCCTCCCGTACCGACCGCGGCCTGCCTCGACATCGCGATGTGCTACCTGACCGTCGGCGGCCTCTGGGCGTTTCTATCGAGGATCGGTTTTGGTCCACTCGGTTTCCAGCCGGTGATCGTGCTGCTGACGGGGACTCACTTTCACTATGCGGGCTTTGTCCTGCCGATTGTGTGCGGGATGGCCGCACGGCAGCGTTACGATCGACTGGCGCAGATCGCCTGCGGCATGGTGATCGGAGCCGTCCCGCTCACGGCCGTCGGCATCACCGCGACGCAGCTTGGCATTCCGCCGTTCTTCGAAGCCTTTGCAGCGCTCGTCATGACGGCCGGAGGCGTGCTGACGGCGGTATTGCTGGTGCGGGCTTCTCGCGGAGCGTCCCCCCTCTCGCAGGCGCTGGCGGCGCTCTCGTCGTCGGCGCTCCTGTTCGCGATGCTCTTCGCCGGGATGTACGCGGTCCGCTTCCTCGGCTTCAATCCGTGGCTCGACATCCCCTGGATGCGCGTGCTGCACGGGACGACGAATGCCTTCGGTTTCGCGCTGCCGGCGCTGCTGGCATGGACGCTGCGACGCGAGACCGCCACTGAGCGATGAGCTACTTCGCTTGTCGCTACGTCTCGATCGCAAAGTTTCTCAGGTACGTCAAGCTCTGCACGAGCGACGCCTTCCGCGCTGCGAGCGAATGCTCGTAGGCCCGGTCTTCGACTTCCACGCAAACCGGGCCCTGGTATCCGACATCACTCAGCACCGAGAAGAACTGCCCCCAGTTCACGTCACCGAGTCCCGGAAGCTTCGGCGTGTGGTACTCGGCTGGGTGTGCGAGGATCCCGACCTGGTCGAGGCGATGCCGGTCAATCCGCACGTCCTTCGCATGGACATGCACCAGCCGGTCCTTGAACTCGCGGATCGGCGCCAGGTAGTCCATCTGCTGCCAGATCATGTGCGACGGATCGTAGTTGAGTCCGAACGACGTGCTCGGAATCTCGTCGAACATCCGCCGCCAGATCGCCGGCGAAACCGCGAGATTCTTCCCCCCAGGCCATTCGTCCTTCGAAAAGAGCATGGGACAATTTTCGATGCCGATCTTCACTCCGCTGTCTTCCGCAAGACGGATGAGGCCCGGCCAGACGGCCCGGAACTTCGGCCAGTTGTCTTCGACGCTTCGCGTCCAGTCGCGCCCCACGAACGTATTGACCCGCGTCACCCCCAGCATCGGGGCCGCGCGGATGACACGTTCGAGATGTTCGCGGCAACGATCCGCTTCGGCAGCATCCGGAGAAAGGATGTTGGGGTAATAGCCAAGCCCGCTGATGGCCACGCCCGCGGCACGCATCGTTTCGGCGATTCGCGCCGCGTCGTCGCCGGTGAGCGACGTGACATCGACGTGCGTGACCCCCGCATAACGCCGTTCAGCCTTGCTGACGGGCCAGCACATGAGCTCGATGCAGCGATAGCCGGTCGCGCCCGCGAATGTCGCCACTTCCTTGAGATTCAACTCCGGCAGGATGGCGCTGACAAAGCCGAGTTGCATGGTGGGCTCCCAAGTAGCCCTCAGGCTCCGCCTGAGGTTAAGCCGTCGTGACGATGAGGGTGGATGGATCTCTCACGTTCTTTGCGCGCAAGGCTTAACCTCATGCGGAGCATGAGGGCTACTGTCTTTGCGGTCGCTCACTTTCCTGCGGTCGCCGTCGCCGGCTTCGGCCACTTCAGGTGGCGATGCAGGAAGTCGTACGTGCCGACGCCGTGAATCATGTGCGGGCCGTCGAAGTACTCGATTTCCGCCTTGTCGCCCAGCTTGAGCTTGTTGTAGTGCCGCCGCACCTTGGCGAACTCCCACGCCACCCACTCGTCCGGCGCGACCCCGTCATCGTGACCGCGTTCGACCATGAAGGGCCGCGGCGTCATCAGGTAGCTCAGTTCGGCATAGTTCGCGAGGTGCCCCATGTTCCATTCGGAGATTTCGTATTCTCCGGTGAAGACATAGCTGTACCGCGCCTGGTCGGTCGAGATCTTGAGGACCCATTCGTCGTAGTCGGCCGAGCAGATCGAGCACGCATACCGTGTGAGGATCGGCGGAACGCGGACGGCCGTCTTGCCGCCGTAGGAAAGGCCGTAAAAGCCCATCCGCTGCGGATCGACGTTCGGCAGCGAGGCAAGGAAGTCGAGGGTGCGGGCGTGCTGCGGAATGATGTAGCTGTA
>JADZEF010000183.1 GCA_020850695.1 Planctomycetaceae bacterium
GCTCAAACGTGGCAAACTCGTCATCGCTCAACTCCGGCACGATGCAATGACGGAGCGTCCGAAAGAACGCATTGACGCATCCGCCGACGCTCTCCCAAGAGTCGAACACCAGTTCGAGGACCGCCTGCCGCACGGCCATGCGGTCAATCCTTCCATCACGCCCCTTGCGGTTGGCGATCTGCTTGATGACGTCGCTAAGCTCGTCAAAGAACCACCGGTTGAATGTCGCGGTGTCATCGTTCTCATGACGTCCGAGCGAGTACATCAGCCGACTGTAGATTCGGTCTTTGAGTTCATCGTCGACAGGTTCCAGTGAGGGTCCGGCGTCAAAAGCGATCAGCCGCAATCGACGACGGATCTCCTCAGCGCTCAAGTCGCGAACATCGACCGGGTTGAGTTTGGCCTCTTCCGTGATCCCGGCCGCGAAACACTCGTCATCAGATGGGTCGCAATTCCCGACCTGGCGCGCGGCGCGAGCCCCCTCTTCACGGACCCGCGACAACGTCCATCGCGCCGACGAGTCGGGGGTCACGCCGAAGTTATCCGGCAAGACGTCATGGGATCCGACCGCAATGCGGGTTTCGCCGCGTAAACGCAGCTCGTCGTCGGGGAGGTATTGCCGCAAAGCGAAGTGTTCCTTCAGCCGCGGTCCAAGCTGGTAGATCAGCCGCCAGAAGTTTCGGGCGGCATGTTCCTCTTCCGAGGCTCCGCGACGGTGTTCCACAATCGCTTGACCGGCGACGGCCGCCATAACGCAGGTGCTCATCGACCAGTTGATTGGAACGATTCGGCGGTTGCCGATCTGTCCGAGTTCAGTCCAGGCAAAGGCAAATCGGGGAGGCAGCGTGTCTCGCAGGTCCGCTGGCGGCACCCACACATGATCAATCTGTCGTAGCTCCACAGGAGCCTGAGGCAAACTCGGCGATGTCGCCGGACTCTCTTGGCGTGATGCGTCGGCCGTCGCGTCCATGCGTTGGATCCCCATGTGTTTGATTTGAGCGGAATGTAGAACATCCTCAAACTACGCGCATCCGACTCGGATTCAAGTCGATTCGCGGCAGATTCTCAGAAAACCTGGTTGCTTGACCCGTCGCAGAAAGATTGTCCGGTTTTCCCCCCATCGTTGAGTCGTCAGTCGAATTGCCATCCAGACTCGTTGGACTGGCGGACATGACGGCAAGTCAAAACGGGGGGATTTCTTCATGGTCGGACCGTCTAAGAATCTGCCGTCGCACGCCACGACACTCACAACCTATGCGGAGCTCAAGCAGTACGCTCAGGCGTTTGCCGCCGGCCACTTGCAGAATCTGGCGGTCTTTGGTGCTCCCGGCCTCGCCAAGAGCACGGTTGTGGCTGCTGAACTGGGGTCGAAGACCTGCTGGATCTCCGGGAATGCCAGCCCCTTCGGCATCTACATCCAGGTCTACGAGCATTGCGACCAGCCCATCGTGCTCGACGACGTGGATGGCCTCCACAAGAACCCGGCCGGAATCCGGCTCTTGAAGGCCTTGTGTCAGACGGACCCGGTTCGCACCCTGTCCTGGACGACGCGGGCCCCGGAACTGGATCACCTAGGCGTTCCGCGTCAGTTCAACACGACGAGCCCGGTCGCCTTGATCGCCAACGACTGGAAGAGCGTGGGGCCGAACCTCGCGGCGGTGGAAGATCGGATGCACATCGTGTCGTTTGAGCCGACACCCGGCGAGATCCACCTTCACGCCGCCACCTGGTACTGGAATCAGGAGATCTTCGACTTCATCGGTCGCCACCTTGTCGCGATGGAGCATCACTCGCTCCGTCTCTATGTGCGGGCATTCGAGCTCAAGACCGCGGAAATGGATTGGAAGCGTGCCGTCCTGAACTCCTGTTTTTCCGGACCGGCTCTGGCCGTCGCACAGCTCAAGTCCGACCCGTCCTTTCCTTCGGAAGAGGATCGCGCGCGGGCCTTCACGGCCCAGGGATTCGGCTGTCGCGCGACCTATTTCAACCACGCCCGCCGGATCCCGGCGGCATCGGAAGTCCCCGCGATCACCCTCGGCCAAACCAGCCGGCCCCAGCCCGTCGCCGAGCTGTTGAGTCTGACCGATCTTCTGCGGCTGCGGCACAAGGAACTGGGCGAGGGTTAGACCTTTAGACTTCTGGTCAAGTCGCCGAAGTGGCTGACGATCTGCATTCGTCACCGGTCGCAGAAATTTCGTCCGCTTTTCCCCCCGCCCTCAGGGGCTCGCGACGAGCGCCGCGATCTGTGTCGTGGCGGTGCGAGTCTCCAGCACACCACGAGGGACCGGGGATGGGGCGCAGGGACGTCGGATTGAGCATCACGGCGGCGGAGATCGCCGCCGCATTTTCCCACTCGCATTGGGCGGACCGGTACCCCCCGGTACTGACGGTCGATCAGGCCGCGGAACTGCTGCGTGTGCCGAAAAGCACCCTTTACGCATGGAGTTCCCAAGGGCGGCTGAAAGGCTGCGGGCGGCGTGTTGGAAAGCACCTGCGGCTGTTTCGTGACCGCCTCCTCACTCACCTCTTTAATGGAGCGTTTGATAATGGCGAAGAATAGTGGACGAGAAGACGGCTCCGAAAAGATCGGCGAGCGCGTCAGGATCTTTGTGCGGGGCTCGACCTGGTACGCGAACTACCAGTTGAACGGCAAGCAGTACCGCGAATCGCTGAAGACGAGCAAGAAGAAGACGGCCGAAGCGAGAGCTCACGCGCTGGATCGCCGGCTGGCCGCTGGTGAGAGCCCGGCCGAAGTGAAGCCATGCTCAATCGACGACGCGATCGACGCCTACAAGGATTACCTGACCGCGAATCGACGCCGACCGAAAACGCGAAAAAAGTATTGGTTCGTGTTCGCCCTCGTCATGGCGCTCGCTCAAAAGATGGGGCGTGGCCTGGTCAGCCAACTCGATCTCACGTTCGCGGATCGGTTCCGGTTAGAGCGTGCGAAGACGTGCAGCGAGAAGACCGTCTACACAGACCTCGTCATCGTGCGACAGCTGGTCAAATTCGCCTTCACTCGCAAGCTGGTCCGCGAAGATCCTCTCCTGGGGCTGAAGCTGAAGAAGCCGAAGCCGACCCCGCAGCCCTGTTTCACCGAAGACCAGATTGCGTCGATCCTGGAACTCGCGGCAAAAGCGCACTACCCGACGTTCCTGCTCCTGTCCGAGACGGGGCTGCGAATCGGCGAGGCGCAGTGGCTGACCTGGGATGACGTCGACTTCGAGAAGGACGTCATCCACGTCCGGGCGAAACCCGGATGGCAGCCCAAGTCGGGCGACGCCCGGGCTGTCCAGTTGACCAAGAGGCTTCGGGAATTCCTTCGGCGTCACCCGCGAGTCAGCAAGTGGGTGCTGACGGCGGCCCCCTCAAAAATGCACCCGACGCCCGGCCGTCAGATCTCCGAGCGGAGAGCGCTGAATGCTCTCAAGCGGGTGCTGGTGAAACTCGGGATCGAAGGAAAACTTCACACGTTCCGGCACAGCTTCATTAGTCGCTGTCTGACGAACCGTATTGAAGAGGCAGTCGTCCGCACTTGGGTCGGGCACGTGGATGCGGGGATCATGCGACTGTACACCCACATCCACAGTGAAGTGTCCCGAGATCGCATCCAGCGGCTGGACCAGGACAACCAATCTCAAGGCACGCCGTCCGGTCCGGACAGCAATAAGTAGCGATATTCCCGGGGTGAAATGGCTTTCGCCCCGGGTTGTTTCTGGTTCAGCGCACTTTCAGCACAAAAACGGAGGACGTAAAAATGTTCGGAGCGCAAAACAAAAGCCGTCATCGGGTTGCGATGACGGCTTGGGGTTGGAGCGGAGAGGGGGGGA
>JADZEF010000184.1 GCA_020850695.1 Planctomycetaceae bacterium
CGTCCCGGCAGGAGTTGACGGCGTTGTCTCCCGCCCTTTTGCATCCGAAGCAGTATTCCCCTTCATTCCTGAAGATGGATTCGTCTGTCCTGAACGGGTGCCTGTTCGATCGGCCGGAAACGGTCGATCACCGATTTGTGTGGACCCCCAAGAGAAGACGAAATGCCCACCATCAATAGTCACTGGAAAGCAAAGCCGTGATGGCGCCGCCGTCGCCGTCTTCGATGAACCACAACCCTTCGGGCTTGGATGCGTCCTCAAAGACCTGCAGATAATCGAGGCCCTGATGCTCATCCGCCCTCTGTCGCAAGACTCGAAAGCAGGCGAGAATGACCTCGGCCGAGTACAGCTCAATCGCCGCAGGCGTCGCGACGAAGGGTTTATCCGGACCGGGACGGAACATGCAGGTCGAGTCCGGATGATCGAGCGGAATCTCCTGCTCTTTCAGTGCGGGAAGTAAACCCATACATCAGTCGGGAAAGCACCAGCAGGATGCCGGAAACGTCTCCTCAACTCAATGGAAGACGGATTGCCAACTGAAGCAGGGTCTGGCAATTCTTCTTGGCGGCACTAAGTTCTTTCAGGGACCGGGAGTTTCCAGTGCCGCTGCCATTGGCCGCTGTGTTCCAGCGTGGTGAAGGCTGCGGTGGCTTCGGCGTTTCCGGGGTTCCAGCGTTGGCCGGCCCGTTTGAGGCGGCTCGTGGCCATCTTGCAACGCGATTCGGTCGGGCCGGAGCCGATGTCCCACCCCTTCCTAGCGAACTCCGGGTACGAGACCATGTCACGGCGCTCGACCACGTAGTTCAGCAACCGGTCGGCCGCTTTGCGTTTCCGGGGACTCTTCAGCGTCTGACGCCAGGCGCAGAGCGTCTCCCAGGCCGTCTCGTAGCCGTCGTGTTTGAAGGTGTGCATCAGGGCCGTCATCCAGGCCTTGCCGGCGGCGTCCTCCTCGCCGAACACGACCCGCCGATCTTTGTGGACGTTCTCGCTGAGATGGTAGAAGTCGAGCCCGATCGCATCGAGGCTCATCACGTGCTGCAGGCCGTCGAGAAGATGGCGGATCCACGTCGCGCCGTCGACGTTGGCGATTCTCTCGTCGGCCCGCCCGATGCCCACCCCCTGGGCTTCGCGACGCACGACCCGCCCCACTTCGGTCCGGCGACGGCGCGAGAGGACCACGTGACGGCAACTCTGGTCCTGATTGGAGAACGTGACCGTCTTGAACTCCTTCCATCCCTTGTCCGTCCCCTTCGTCCGCGGCGGAAGCGGCCGGCACTTGCGGCCCCGCCTGCGGCGCTTCTCCAGCACCTTCTTGCGGCGGGCCTGTTTTTCCGCGTCGGTGATCGTCGGCACCATCACCCCGTCGATCCCCACGTACATCCGCGTCTTGCCCGTCGCGGCGACCGCGCAGTCCTCGGCCTGAAAGGCCGGCTTCAGTTCGCCCGACTCCTGGGCGGCCAGCACGCGCCGCCCTTCCGCCTCGACGATCTGCCGCAACTGCTCGCCCGACATCGCGAGCTGGGCGGTGCGCCCCAGGTCGGCCGCCGCCGCGTCGAAGCTCGAGCAATCCCGGTTCGTGCGGCAGGCCAACTCCCGCACGCCACGCGTCACGCCCCCTTCCGCCGACAACAGCGCGTCGGCCGGACACTCGCTGCCATCCTGGGGCGAATGCCACCATCGGCGACGGAGACGGACCCGTCCGTTGACGGTCAGCCGCGACGTGGACTGCCGCCCCTTATCCCGCTTCCGTTTGATCACCGTGCGGCGCGTGACGGGATCGGTTTCGACCGTCCGCGGAGGGGGGGGAAGCGGCTTCCGCCGCATCGACTCGCGCCTGGAGTGCCGCCTCGAACACACGCTTGCGGAACTCCGCCATGCGATCGCGAACCTGCTCCTCGCTGCCTTCGATCCAGCGGCCGTCCGGCGCCTCATTGACGGCTTCCACGACGTCCAAAAGCAACTGTTCGGCTTCCTGTTTCATCGACTCCGCAAACCCGGGGGCAAAGACCTTGGGCGATGCTGCCATGACGGACCACTCCCTGAACCCAGCCCATTCGTCATGTCCACCTCGTGACGAGGACCAAAGCAACTTACCCAACCCTCCCATTTCGCGCCAGTCAAAATTGCCACACCCACTGAAGCACAAGTACGCAGAACGTTCGGTGTCTTGAACACGCTTGCTGCCGTACCTGACGAGCCGGCAACTCCGGGCGGTCACCACCGGGACAGGAAAGGGGAGTCTCGACCTGCGGCGGATCACGGACGAAGAGCGCATCCTCATCACGTCACTCAGACGCGGTAAACTGGGACAGGACAACTCGACGCTATTGGGAAGCCTGCTCCTCACCGCGATCGAGCAGACCGCTCTCTCAAGGGCCGATATGCCTGAAGAACATCGCCGAGACCATTACCTGTACCTCGACGAATTCCAGTCCCTCGTCACGCCATTGACCGGCATCATTCTCTCGGAAGCCCGGAAATACCGACTATGCCTCACGCTGAGTCACCAACTCACGCGGCAGCTCGACGAGGCGATCTACCACGCAGTCATCGGCAACTGCGGCACGCTTATCGCCTTCCGTGTCGGACTTGAAGACGCCACTCTCCTTGCACCGGCGTTCAGTAAACATCAAGGACAAATCCTCCCTTCCGACCTGAGTGGGCTGCCGAATTACAAAACATACGCGCGCCTCCTGATGGATGACACCCCGACAATTCCATGCTCGCTCCGCACAGTGGCCTTGTAATGCCCGGCTGATTGTGATGTAGTGTACACTTGAATCAAAGTGAGGGTTCTTTGGCGGTAAAACCTGCCCAGTCTCCGCATTCTTCACTTTTGTTCTGCCCCCAGCTACAATTCTGCGGGAGAGAGGATTCGCTTCCGTGAAAATTCGAATTGATCGCAAACTTAGAATGCTGTTTAATTTGA
>JADZEF010000185.1 GCA_020850695.1 Planctomycetaceae bacterium
AACGTTAACGGGGGCAAGATCGCACGTCAAACTTCCGGGGGGCTGGGCGAGGTAGTGAAGGCGGGAGGCGCGGCCGGGGGCAGGAGGGAGATTCCGTCGGTTCGGCTTCCAGCCTAGCGCTCGACGACCTGTCCGACCTGCATTCGGCAGCGGGTCGACTTCTGAAGTGACAGGCTCGGAATCTGGCCTGCGGGGATGGAGGCATGCTTCAAGCGGTGCCGGGGAGTCCGGTAGCGCCTCCTGGAGCTCCTCGTACCGCAACGCACCGTTCAACGCGGACACTCGGAGAAATCGAAAGCAGAAAGACATTCAACAGGTGCAAGCAGAGGAAGCAGAGAGGAAGACAAGCAGAGGCAGAATGCTCGTATCATGTGTCGCATCATTCGCTTCTTGCAATTCCTCTGCTCCCTCTGCTTGCTCCTGTTGAATGCCTTTGTCTTTTCCGGCTGGCCGTGTCGACTCACTCGGCAGATTGGATCTGCGGACCAATCACCATAGCCGGTTCGCGTCCCACCGAAGACGGCATGCACTCACGGGGGCTGAGCGACTTGTTCCGCGGGGCGACTACTGCGGAGAGTTGTTACACTTGGAGAAAGAGGACTTGCGGGGCGATGGTCCAACTTTCGGGGAATTCGATTTTCCTGCGGTCCCGACACCGTCTTCAACATTCCACCGCATTGCCCAACCTATCGGCCGATTACGCCGGTCTCCTGCCACCTTCACGCTCATGGCCTCGCCCCCTTCCAATATCAAGGTTCATCGCGAACGACGGTTGCTCGAATTGACCTGGCCGGAAGGGGGGACGTCATTGCTCCCGTTCCGGTTTGTCCGTGGGCGTTGCCCGTGTGCGGCGTGCGTCGATGAGAACACCGGCGAGCGGATGGTCGACGTGATGGATGTGCCCGCGGATGTCGCCCCGAAGCAGCTGGGGTTTTCGGGGAACTACGCGTTGCGGGTGGAATGGTCCGATGATCATGACACCGGACTCTATACGTGGGACTGGCTCGAGCAACTCTCTCAGGAGTTCGCTGCGGCATCCAGGTCGTGAATGGACCGAGGTTGCTCGTCTCTCTTCTGCATTCGAGATTTTGAGTTCCGGCCGTGCCCGAGCTTCCCGAAGTTGAAACGATGGTGCGTGGCGTGCACCCGCACATCGTCGGACGAAAGATTCGCCGGGTTGTTCAATGTCCGTGCGAGTGTCGTCCGATCACGTTGTCGCCCGGTTTTGACGAGTTCGCGAAACGGATGCGCGGAACGCACTTCACGGCCGCGCGCCGTCTGGCGAAACGGGCGGTGCTCGATCTGTCGACGGGAGATTCGATCGTCATCGAGCCGCGCATGACGGGACTGCTGCTGCTCGCCGATCCCCCCGACCCCGGGCACTTGCGGCTGGAATGGCAGCTCGAAGGAAGCGGCGAGTACTCAAAGCTGTGGTTCTGGGATCGTCGCGGGCTGGGAACGGTGCGGCTCTTGAGATCGGACGAACTCGCGGAGCTGGGAGCGACAAAACTGGGGCCCGATGCTCTGGCGATGACGGCCGAAGCGTGGCAGGCGGCCTGCCGGGCGACGCCGAGGGCGATCAAAGTGCTGCTCCTGGATCAGCGTGTCGCCGCGGGCATCGGGAACTTGTATGCCAGCGAGATCCTGCACCGCTCGGGAATTTCTCCGTTGCAGCCGGCGAACAAGCTGACTCGTCCCCGCATCGCCCGCATGCAGGCGGCCGTGATCGAGGTTTTGGAAGAAGCGATCGCCTGTGAGGGCTCGACTCTCGGAGATGCCACTTATCGGACGGCTCTGAGCATCAACGGGACGTACCAGAACCGACACCGGGTGTATAAGAAGACGGACGAGCAGTGCCCGACTTGCGGGAAGGGGGCGATCGTGCGCATCGTCCAGGCACAGCGGTCGACGTTCTATTGTCCGAAGTGCCAGAAGTAAGCTGGTGCGATCCCGGAATCATTTCAACGGGTGGCCGGGTCTGACCGAAAGAGAAGGCCCGGTGCGTCCGCAGTTTCCGGGCCTTCGCAAAGCCTCAGACCCGGCTACCCTCCCCGCACATCCAGAAGACGCGACGGCAACTCGGCTCTCGAAGATCACTTGAATCGTTTTTTCATGTCACATTCATCCTTCGACCTTCCGGCCCTGCTCGGTGGAACTCCGGTTCGGCCCCAAGGGCCGCCCGATTGGCCTCGGAAAGATCCGGCGATCGACGAAGTGCTGGAGGCCGCGGCGCGGGGTGGATTGTGGGGGAAGTATCACGGTCCTCACTGCGAGCAATTGACCGAGGAACTCGCACTGCGACACGGGCTATCGCATGTCGTGCTCTGTTGCAGCGGAACTGCAGCGGTAGAACTGGCTCTGCGTGGGGTGAAGGTTGGTCAGGGCGATGAGGTGATCCTGGCCGCTTACGATTTTAAGGGGAACATCCAGGACGTCCTCGCCGTCGGGGCGGTGCCGGTCCTCGTCGACGTGAAACCGGACGATTGGCAATTCGACCCGCAACACCTGGAAGCGGCCTTCTCGCCACAGACCCGGGCGGTGCTGGTGTCGCATCTGCATGGCGGTATTGTCGACATGCCGGCGGTCATGGCGGCGGCGCGGGCGCGGGGTGTCTCGGTCATCGAGGACGCGTGCCAGAATCCGGGAGCGACGGTTTCTGGGCGACCGGCGGGAACGTGGGGCGATGTCTCCGTGATGAGTTTCGGCGGCAGCAAACTGCTGACCGCGGGACGTGGGGGAGCCGTCCTGACCGGCGATGCGGACATCGCCCAACGGATTCGACTGCACACGCAGCGTGGAAACGACGCTTACCCTCTCACGGAGCTTCAGGCGGCGCTCCTGCTGCCGCAACTCGCGCAGCTCGGCGCGTCGAACGCTCGGCGCCTGACCGCGGCGTCGCACCTCGTCGAGTCGTGGGCGGGGATCCTGGGATTTCGGCCGTTCCTATCAAATTCGGCCGACTCCCGGCCCGGCTACTACAAGCTCGGGGTTCAGTACGATCCGCGAGCCTTCGGTGGACTTTCGCGAGACACCTTCGCCCGAGCAGTGCGTGCGGAAGGAGTTGCCCTCGATCCGGGATTCCGCGCACTGCATTCGACGCACAGTCGAAGACGATACCGTGCGGTCGGGGAATTGACGAATGCGACCGAAGCCGGTCGGAACGTGCTGACGCTACACCATCCCGTGCTGCTGGAGAGCGAACAGATGCTCGATGCCATCGGGATCGCGATCCGCAAAGTCGCGCGGCACGCGGATCAATTGCTCGCGTTGCCTGCCTGCTGATCTGAGCTGTTGACCCGCTACCGCTGATAGATCGGCAGGTACTGGTACTCGACCGCTAACGCCAGCACCGACATCGCGGTGCAGTAGATTCTTCCGGCGTTCGCTTCGGCCCCGCGGGACTGCCAGCTGCCCTCGTTCTCCTGCGTGCTCAACAGGATGTCCCGGAGGTGGCGGTGGCCTTCGTCCCAGTGCCGGCCGCCGACTTTGAACAGGCCGACGGAGCAGTAGTAGACGCCGTAGTAGAAGTAGTTGTCCCGCGTGTTGAGCGGGCGGTCCATGAGGAATTGAGCGCCGGAGAGCGACATTTCATCGCGGTGCTCGCCACAGACTTCGAGGGCCAGGATGCCCACGCCGGTCAGTGTGGGCGTCCCCTGCGCTCCCGGCATGTAACCGAAACCGCGACCGTCCCGCCCGCACCGCTTCACGTAGGAGACAGCGGCTTCGATGTTCTCGGCAGGCACGTCGCATCCGCAGCCCTTCGCCGCCCGCAGCGCCAGCAACTGCCAGCCCGTCACGCTGAGGTCGCTGTCGTTGGAAGTGTGATTGTAGCGCCACCCCCCGGCATGCTGGTTGGGCTTGGCGACATTCTGGGCCTTGAGAATCAGACGTGTGGCACTGGTCAGCGCCTTTCGCACATCGTCTGCGGTCTTCCGGTCGCACATGCCAACGACCTCGGCCAGCATGAGCGTGCTGATGCCGTGGTCGTACATCGGCCCGTGGCTGGTCCGCTCGATCAGCATGCCGTTGTCCTGCTGATGGTCGAGCACCCAACGGATTCCCCGATCGATGGTCGTTCCGTAGGGGCCTTCCGACGGGACGTGCCCTGCCGCCAGGAAGGCCATCACCGCAAGAGATGTTCCTGCCGTCGATTCGCCGAAGCCGTCCAGCTTCCAGCAGCCGTTGGCCTGTTGCGTTTTCGCCAGGAAAGAGAGTGCCCGGGCGATCGAATCATCGACCCGCTTGCGTTCCTCGGGGGTGTCTTCGCCGCGGACTGGCAATGCTGCCAGCAACAGTGCGGTTGCCAGCGATCCGCGCATCAGTATTGAGAGGTGAGTCATACGCGTCGTCCTTCAAAGGACTGAACAATTCGATGCCGGGTCGATGAGTGAATTCGTCTGTGTGAGTAACGGACTGGGCACGGTAAAGAACACCCGCCGGGAAAGGTCCTGCGTCGAATATGCGCTCATGATCCGCGGGAGGCGAAGTGGTTTATTCCAGAAATTTCAGGAGGGTGGCTGGGGTCGACCGAAGGGA
>JADZEF010000186.1 GCA_020850695.1 Planctomycetaceae bacterium
CCCGCCTCCGGAACCCGAGAAGCACGTCTTCACGACGGGCTTCGACTCGAACCTCTATCAGATCGCCCGCGGCCGCGGGATCTCGGGCGGAGCACTCGAAGCCACGGGACTGCTGCCGGACAACGGCCGCATTTTCTTTCCGGTGAAGGGGAACCTCGCGTTCGACATCACCGGCTGGAGCGGGGCCTTGTCGTTCTGGGCCAACACCGATCCGAATGAGTCGATCAAGGCTCCTTTCTGCGACCCGATCCAGATCACGCAGAACGGCGCGAACAACGGCGGGCTGTGGGTCGACTTCAACAAAGCGTCGCCGCGCGACCTGCGGCACGGGGCTTTTCCGGCGGCAGCGGCCGGTCAGTCTCCGATTTCAGAAGAAGCCTCCGACGCCCCGCTCGTCCGCGTTCCCCGCATCGGCTGGAAAGCGGGAGAATGGCACCATGTGGTGATGAACTGGCGGAACCTGGATACCGGCCGGCCCGATGCGGTGTCGGCCCTGTGGATCGATGGTCACAAGATCGGCGAGATCGGCAAACGCGAAATCGCGATGAAGTGGAATCCTGACCGGGCGGGGATCTACGTGGCCGTCAACTATGTTGGTCTGCTGGATGAGCTCACACTGTTCAACCGGGCCTTGATGGATTTCGAGATCGAGCGGCTTCACGCCGAGCCTTCGTTGCTGGCGACGAGCGGATTGAAGACTCAGGTCGCCGCTCAGCAGTAGGATGATCGACCCGCAGCACGGGCACTCATGCCTGTGAGCCTTGAACGTCTTTTTCGCACGGGCATGAGTGCCCGTGCTACGATCGACTGACCTTGCTATCGCACGTTGCACGCTTCCATGCTCGCCAAACGCATTATTCCCTGCCTCGACGTTCATGCGGGCCGGGTTGTCAAAGGGGTCAACTTCCTCAACCTCATCGATGCGGGGGATCCGGTGGCGATCGCCTCGCGGTACGAGCAGGAAGGGGCCGATGAACTCGTCTTTCTCGACATCACGGCGAGCCACGAGCAGCGCGACATCATTCTCGACGTCGTCAGCCGGACGTCCGAAGTGATTTTCATGCCGCTCACGGTAGGCGGCGGTATCCGCACGCTTGAAGACATCCGCCGGCTGCTCAACGCCGGTTGCGATAAGGTGTCGATCAACTCGGCGGCGGTGAAGGATCCCGAGTTCGTCCGCGAGGCGGCGCTGCGTTTCGGCAGCCAGTGCATCGTGGTCAACATCGACCCGAAGCGGGTGCAGAAGGACGGCAAGGAATTCTGGGACGTCCACATTCACGGCGGCCGCAAGCCGACGGGGTTACAGGCGGTCGAGTGGGCGAAGGAAGTGGAGCGGCTGGGGGCCGGCGAGATCGTGCTGACGTCGATGGACGCCGACGGAACGAAAGATGGCTACGACATTCCGATCACCAAAGCGGTCTCCGAGGCGGTCGGCATCCCGGTTGTCGCCAGCGGCGGAGCGGGAAGCCCGGAGCACCTTTACGAAGCACTGACGACGGCGGGCGCCAGCGCCGCCCTCGCCGCCAGCATCTTCCACTTCGGGACGTATACGATCGAAGAGACGAAACGCTACCTCGCCGACCGCGGTGTGCCGGTGCGGTTCAATGTGATGTGCTGACCCCTCTCGCTTTGCCGATTCGGCGCGTTACAATCAATCGGTGAATGGTCGCAGGCGTGGTCCGGATTCCCGGTCCTCCCTCCGATAACAGCTCAACTTTTCCGGAGCGCTCGATCGAGCCTGCTCCGTCGATCTTTCAGCGTTCGCTTCTCGAACCGTCGGAGTTCACTGCATGTCGTCTCACGCCGCCCCCGCGAAATCTGAAGCCCCCGCGACGCCCGGCGGCGGGCTCCGTGTCCGTTCGGAGATTCGCGAGCTCGAGGTCAACAAGATCTTCCGGCAGCTCATCAAGTTCGGCGGGTCCGACCTTCACATGCAGGTGGGCAAGCCGCCCGTCCTTCGCGTGAAGGGTACGCTTCGCGAACTCCAGATGCCCCCCATCGACAAGGAGCAGATGGAGCAGCTGCTCATCCCGATGATGGATGAACGCAACACCCGCATCTACTACGAAGAGGGCGGGGCCGACTTCGCGCACATCGTCGAGTACGTCAACGAGCAGGGTGTGAAGGAGCCGTGGCGGTTCCGCGTCAACCTGTTCGTGCAGATGGGCAAGCCGGGCATGGTCAGCCGTAAAGTCGAACGGTTCATCCCCGACTTTGCGGGCCTCAACCTTCCGCCCGTCATGGAAGAGCTGTGCAAGTTCGAACAGGGAATGGTGCTGCTCGCGGGGGTGACCGGGTCGGGCAAGACCACGACGATCGCGTCGATGCTCAACTGGATCAACCACCACGAGCGCGTGCACATCCTGACGATCGAGGACCCGATCGAATTCGTCTACACGGCCGACAAGGCGCTGATCAACCAGCGCGAGCTGGGCATGGACGTGAAGGACTTCCACATCGCAATGAAGCACGCCGTGCGTCAGGACCCCGACATCATGCTCGTCGGCGAGTTGCGCGACCGGGACACGTTCGAAACGGCCATTCACGCGGCGGAAACGGGACACCTGGTGTTCGGAACGATCCACGCGTCGTCGGCCCCGTCGACCATCGGCCGTATTCTCGACCTCTTCCCGCAGGACATGCACAACGCCATCCGCAGCTCGATGGGCTTCAACATGAAGGCCATCGTCGCCCAGAAGCTGCTGCCGACGATCGTGGACAGTCCCAAGCGCGTCCCCATTCTTGAGATCATGACGTTCAACCCCACGGTGAAGAAGCTGGTGCTGGAAGGACAGGACGAAAAGCTCTCGTCGGCCATCCGCATCTGCAAGTCGGAAGGGATGCAGCTCTTCAACGACAGCTTGAAGTTCTTCATCGACAAGGAATACATCAGCCGCGCGACGGCGTTCGAGTTCTCGCCGAACGTCGAAGAGCTGAAGATGGCGCTGAAGGGCATCGAGGTGAAGGGGCCGGCGATTCTCTGAACGGAAATGTCATGGACGAAGCTGCGGACCTCCTTCACGAGGAAGTCCTTGCCCGGTCCACGACAGGAACACGCTCGGCAGTATCAACGACCGAGGGACTTCCCATGCGCTGGCCGCTGGTGGCGATTGCCGTCTCGTTCGTCGCCCTCTTCGGGACGATCGGGACGGCATGGATGATGTGCGTTTCCGAAGCCGCCATCGTGGGGCCACCGCCTCCTCCCGCGCGTCTCGTGGTTCAACGGCGGGTGGTCCCGCTGCCAGAGACCCTGACTGCCGAGGAGATCCTTGACCTGATCAGGCGCTTAAAGTCCTTGAGCCTGGGATGCGGGGACTGCGACCGGGGCGAGAAGTCCTTTGAGTGCTGGTGGAACAGTTACGCGAACGTCACTGTGACTTGGTGGGAAGAACCTGTGGAAGTCGAGGCAGGCTACACCTATGAGGGCCTGATTTCGTTCCGTATGAAAGACGTGGAATACGACTGCGGGCCGGGAGAGAAGATTCTGAAGCGGCGCACTGAATAACAGGCGTCCATGGGAAGGCTGTCCGCGCTCGTGGAATCGGGGTCGCTGACTGGCTGCTGAGCTTTGCATCCCCATGTGTTCCGACGCCAGAGAAGCCGTGTTGAGCGGATGAAGGCCGCGAAAGGGACAGCTCGTCGTCCGGGACCCAAACTCCAGACTGCGGCGTGCGGTGGAAGTTGCTCCTCGCCCCCGTCATTAGGCTCCGCTTGAGAATTCGGAATTCTCGCGGAAGATCCGAGCGCTTCGAGCGTTCGTGAAACAACGGTGTCAATCGTTGCCTTGAGCGGTCTTTTCCTCGAACTGTCGAAATGTTCCGTTTCATGTTGCTTTCGGTCGACATTTCGGTAGTCTGCTCAGTCTGGGCTGGCAATTCGGATATTGTCACATCGTGGCCAGAACTCCACGGATCGAGATTTCCCTGGTCAATCCGCCGCCCGAATCCGGGCGTCCAAAGGCGCTCTTATGTCCACCCCCGTAGAAGGTTCCGGACATTTAGGCTCTTCTCTCCCCGCCCCTTTTAAGAACGAGAATGAGCCCTCGGAGCCAGTGAGGGGACTGCTCACCAGACTGCGGGAATTGCTGCGGCCGTCAGCGACCTCCAGTCATCCCTCCCGTTGGGGCCGTCGACGGCATCGTGGCGGGTCACGAACGGCCGGCATTGCGGCTTGCGTGCAACCACTGGAGCGGCGGCTTCTGCTCAGTGCGACGGCGCTCGACACTCGCGAGAAGGGATATTCCGACGCGGTTGTCCCGGCGGACGGCGGTTTTGAGTCGCTCGCGCAGGCGAACAACATGTTCGCTTCGCGGACGGCCCTGACCGGTAGCTCGCTCTCTGTGACCGGTTCGAACGTCGATGCGACGAAGGAAGCCGGGGAGAAGAACCATGGCTATGCCACCTCGTCCAGCCCTGGCAGCGTCGGCGGAGCTTCGATCTGGTGGACCTGGACCGCGTCGTCGTCCGGGACCGTCCAGATCGACACCATCGGCAGCGCCATCGATACGATGCTCGGCGTCTACACGGGAACCAGCCTCAGTCTCCTGACGAGCGTGGCCCAGAACGATGACATCGACTTGAACAACGGAGTCTACACGAGCCGCGTATCGTTTTCGGCGGTTGCCGGACGCGTGTATCAGATTGCGGTCGACGGTTACGACGGCGAAGAAGGGGCCGTCACCCTCAACATCAACCTCGTGGTCTCGGGCGCTCCGAACGCCCCGTCCAACCTGACGGCGACGGCGGTGTCTGCCGGGCAGATCAATCTGTCCTGGACCGACCGCAGCACGGCGGAGACCGGCTATAAGATCGAGCGTGCCACCAGTCCGACCGGGATCTGGACACAGATTGCCACCGTCGGAGCGAATGTCACGACCTATTCCAACACCGGGCTGTCGGGCGGCACCACCTATTATTACCGCGTCCGCGCCTACAACGCGTCGGCCACGTCCGGTGCGTCGAACGAGGTCGGACGCACGACCTACGTCGCGGCTTCTAACAATAGCTTTGCCAGCGCCACCTTGCTGACCGGAGCCCTGGTGACGGCGACCGGCAATAACCTCTATGCCACGAAGGAGACGGGAGAGCCGAATCATGCCTCCAACTCCGGCGGGGCTTCGGTGTGGTTCCGATGGATGGCCACCGGAAGCGCGGAGGTCGACATTGATACGTTCGGCAGCAACTTCGACACGTTGCTCGGCGTTTATACCGGATTCAGCGTCGGCGGGCTGACGTCTCGGGCATCGAATGACGACTCAGGGTCCGGGAATCAGAGTAAAGTGACGTTCAATGCCGTGGCGAACACGGTGTATTACATCGCCGTCGACGGATACAACGGGGCGATGGGGAATATCACGCTGCACATCAACCTCAAGGTGCCGCAGCCTCCCGCCGCCCCGACACTGCTATCGGCCAACGCCGTTTCCAGCAATCAGATCAATCTCAGCTGGTCCGACAGCAGCACCAACGAAACCGGATTCAAGATCGAGCGAAAGACCGGGGCCACGGGAATCTGGACCCAGATCGCCACGGTCGGCGCTAACGTCACCAGTTACAGCAACACCGGGCTGGCGGGCGGCACGACGTACCACTATCGGATCCGTTCCTACAACACGGCGGGCAATTCCGCGTATAGCAGCGAGGTGTCGCGGACAACCTACACTCCCCCCGCCAACAACAACTTTGCCAGCGCCACGTTGCTCACCGGCGCTGTGGTCACGGCGAACGGAACCAACGTCTACGCCACGAAGGAAACCGGCGAGCCGAATCATGCGGGGATCATTGGCGGCGCCTCGGTCTGGTGGAAATGGACGGCGTCCGCCAGCGCCGAAGTCGACATCGACACCTTCGGGAGCAACTTCGACACCATCCTGGGGGTATACACCGGCTTTGGCGTGGCGGGACTGACGTCGCGGGCGTCGAACGATGACGCCGCGGGCGGCTACCAGAGCAAAGTCACGTTCAATGCGGTCGCCAACACGACCTACTACATCGCCGTGGATGGGTATTCCGGAGCGACGGGCAGCATCGCGCTCCACATCAACCTGAAGGCCCCGCAGCCGCCGGTGGCGCCCAGCGGGTTGAACGCCACGGCCGTTTCGAGCTCGCAGATTAACCTGACGTGGTCGGACAACAGCACCGACGAGACCGGGTTCAAGATCGAGCGGAAGACGGGAATCAACGGCGTGTGGATGCAGATTGCCACGGTCGGGGCGAACGTCACCAATTACAGCAACCTGGGACTGGCGGCCAATACCACTTATTACTACCGCGTCCGCTCCTATAACACCCCGGGCAATTCGAGCTACTCGAACGAGGCCCCTCAGACGACGTTCCCGACCGGGCCCGTCAACAACAGTTTTGCCAACCGGACGAGCCTCAGCGGGACGGCCATCACGGCGACCGGCACCAATTTCGGGGCGAACAAGGAAACCGGCGAACCCAGTCATAACGGCAACGCGGGAGGCAAGTCGGTCTGGTGGACCTGGACCGCGCCGACGACCGGAACCGTGCAGATCGATACGATCGGGAGCACCTTCGACACGCTCCTCGGCGTCTATACCGGGAGCAGCGTGACCGGATTGTCGACCGTCGCGAGCGATGACGATTCGGGAGGAAGCAACACCAGCAAAGTGACGTTTACCGCGGTTCAGGGGACGGCCTATCAGATCGCGGTGGATGGTTACAACGGGGCTTACGGGAACATCACGCTCCATGTGGCCATGTCGGCGACCCCGACAGTTCCAGCCGCACCCAGCAATCTGAATGGCACGGTCATTTCGACCAGCCAGATCAACCTCTCCTGGACCGACAACAGCGGCAACGAAACCGGATTCCGGATCGAGCGGAAGACCGGCGCGGCGGGGACGTGGGCCGAAATCGCCACCGTGGGGGCGAACGTCACGAGCTACAGCAGCACCGGGCTGATGGCCAACACGACGTACTACTATCGCGTCCGGGCGTACAACGGGACCGGCAACTCGGCGTATTCGTCGGAGATCAACCGCACGACGTCCGCTTCGACCGGGCCGGCGAACAACAACTTCGCCGGCCGCCAGCAGATCTCCGGTACGTCCATTACGACGACCGGTTCGAACGTGAACGCCACGAAGGAATTGGGCGAGCCGAACCACGGGGGGAACACCGGAGGCAAATCGGTCTGGTGGACCTGGACCGCCACGCAGAACGGCACGGTGACGATCGACACCATCGGCAGCAGCTTCGATACGCTCCTGGGCGTGTATACCGGCAGCAGTGTCGGCGCACTGACGACGATCGCGGGGGACGATGACAGCGGCGGGTCGAACAACAGCAGCCGCGTCACCTTCAGCGCGACGAGCGGAACGACGTACCAGATTGCGGTCGATGGTTATAGCGCCGCCTCGGGCAACATCACGCTGAATCTGTCGCAAACCGCAGCGCCACCGTCGGGCGGCTTCAGCATCACGCTGCAGCTGACCGGATTCACGACGGGCCAGCAGGCGATTTTCCAGCAGGCGGCCAACCGCTGGGCTCAGATCATCACGGGAGACCTGCCGAATGCCGTCTACAATGGAGTGACGGTCGACGACCTGCTGATCGCGGGGAGCGCCTCAGCGATCGACGGCGTCGGCAACATCCTCGGGCAGGCGGGTTGGCGCGAGCGGCGGACGACCGGCACCCTGCTCCCCTACTACGGCGAGATGAAGTTTGACTCGGCCGACATGGCCAGCATGGAAGCCAACGGCACGCTCTACGGAGTCATTCTCCATGAGATGGGGCACGTCCTCGGCATCGGAACGATGTGGACGGTGAAGAACCTGCTGACCGGCGCTGGCGGAACCAATCCGCGGTTCACGGGAACTCAGGCCACGGCCGCCTATAACCAGATCTTCGGCACCAGCTTCACGTCGGTCCCCGTGCAGGGGAACGACATGCCTGTCGGCTCGCGCGACAGCCACTGGCGCGAGTCGATCTTCGCTACCGAACTGATGACCCCGCAGATCGGCGGTTCGTCGAATCCGATCAGCCGCATCACGGTTGGCTCGCTGGCCGATATCGGCTACACGGTCAATTTCAACGCCGCGGACGCCTACACCGCGCCGACGGGCGGGGCGATCGTGGCGGGAGATTCCCAAGCCGGCAGCTCAGGGCTTCCGTCAGTGTTCAACAGCGACTTCGCCCCGCTGGTGCTTCCGCTCCCCACGACCGCTTCGCCTGGCTCGTCCGGCAGCCTGGTGACGCCGCCCGTCGATGGAGGGAACCTGGTCAACGGGGCTCTCGATCCGGGCCACAACCAGCTCGAGTCGACGCCGCTCGGCCCGACGATTCTCGATGGAATCCAGGACCTGACCGAGTTGCTCAGCCAGCCGGCAAACCAGCAGACTCCGGCCCGGTTTATGACATTGAGCCAGGAGTTTGTGGACTCGCTGCTCGCGGCGCTGTCGCACAACCTGCCGTGGTTCGAGGGGGATCAGGCCTGAGACGCCGAGCGGTCGGCGCGACGGTGACTTGACGCGATCGATTCGGTCAGGCGGCGGCAGGGAGTCGGCATGACTCCTCTGTCGCCGCCTGATAGCATTCGGGCGTCATCCGCCGGCAAGGCGCCGGCGGAGAGCATTCTCAAGGTGGGGAAGATTCCATGCTCACGCTCGTGGAAGGCGCCGGTGGCGACCCTCGCAACGCACATGCCTTGGCCGTCGCGTCCGATCTGGCCTACCTGCCCCACGCCGAAGCGGTCCCCGCGTACCGCAACCAGTTTGGCATGGATGCGAAGCTCCTGTCGGTCGACAACACGCAGGTCTACGTCCTTCAGGACGATAAGAACATCGTCCTGGCGTTCCGAGGGACGGAAGCCCCGACGAGCCTCGACGGCATCAAGGACTGGCTGCTGACCGACGCCGTCAATCTGCTGGTGCTTCCGTCCGGCCGGCTGGGGACCGACCTGGCGGCGGCCGGCGTCGGCGCGAGGTTCCATCAGGGGTTTGTCGGGGCGATCGGCGAAATCTGGGAACCGGTGAGCGGCGAAGTCGAGCAGGCGATGGGGAAGTCCGAGCGGCCGCTGTGGATTACCGGGCACAGCCTGGGGGGCGCACTGGCCCTGTTCTCGGGCTGGCTGCTCCATCGGAAATTCATCCCGGTCCATCAGATCTACACCTACGGTGCGCCGATGGTCGGCAACGCGCTGGCCTCCAAAGCGTTCGACCGCGAGTTTCCCGGCCAGGTGTTCCGCTACCGCAACGGCCCCGATCCGGTGCCAATGCTCCCCACGATCAGCCTCCTGTCCAACGATTACAGCCACTGTGAGAAGGAGGTCGGCATCGGCTCGGCGATCGTGACGCCGGTGGAATACTTCAAAAAGCTCATCGGCCGCGCGGTGACCGGCGCGCTCGACCGCAGCCTGGCGGACGAAGTCTGGGCGCACCTCAAGGGACGGCTCGACGCGCACGCCATGACGAACTACCTCACGCTGGTCAAGCAGAAGTTCGGGCTGGCCTGATCCCCTGCCCCGGTGGCGATCGGTTCGGTTGAGTCGTATCCTGAGCGAGCGGTTTGTCGGGTGTGGTTCGTGCCGGCCCCCTTGTCCGGCATTGCGACGACGCCGACTATCTTCATGCACCGTTTCTCGAAAGGGGACGTTCATGTTTCGCGCGACTGCGGCGTGTGCAGTGATTGTGTGTGGGGCGAGCCTGGCGACGGCGGGCGAGTTCAATCCGACCCTGAGCGTGGGGAGCAAAGCCCCCGCCTGGAGCAAGCTTCCGGGGACAGATGGCAAGACGCATTCGCTCGACGACCTGAAGTCGAAGGACGTCGTTGTGGTGGTCTTCACCTGCAACAGCTGCCCCTACGCCCGCGACTACGAAGGGCGGATGATGGACTTTGTCAAGAAGCACGGCGACAAGGCGGCGCTGGTGGCGATCAACGTCAACAAGGTGGCCGAGGACTCGCTCGAGAAGATGACCGAGCGGGCGAAAGAAAAGGCGTTCAACTACCCCTACCTGTTCGACGAAACGCAGAAGATCGCCAAGGACTACGGGGCGACGTCGACTCCCGAGTTCTTCGTCCTCAACAAGGACCGTGAGGTCGTCTACATGGGGGCCATGGACGACAACACCGACGCGTCCAAGGCGAAGGTTTCTTACGTCGAAGAAGCGGTAGTGGCGGCGCTGAAGGGCCAGTCGCCGAAGACAAAGGAGACCGCCGCCGTCGGCTGCCTGGTGCGGTATGTGAAAGACCGCAAAAAGAAGTGACAGACCGCGGAGACTTCCGGCGCGTTTCTTGAACCGCTGGAAAAGGGACTGGAACCACGGAAATGGACAGAAAATCAAAAGGCTCCAACGTCTTCTGCTTCTGGATCTCTTCCGTGTATTTCGTGTATTTCGTGTAGTCCGTGGTTCCTCTTTTCTGCATCGAAGTCTACGGTCATCGAGTCCCAAGCGGCATCTCTTGTTTTGACCTCTGCACATCGCACTCGACGCCCTGAGGATTCATGGCTCACGCATACACTCCCGGCCTCAAGGTGACGC
Source organism: Planctomycetaceae bacterium (assembly GCA_020850695.1). Lineage (GTDB taxonomy): Bacteria > Planctomycetota > Planctomycetia > Planctomycetales > Planctomycetaceae > JADZEF01. The sequence goes on from JADZEF010000186.1 coordinate 10,505, forward strand.
CCCGCATCCGGCATCAGGCGCGGCGCGTGCTGCCCATCGCGGGCGAAGTGCGGGTGAAGGCCGGAGACCGGGTCGCCGCGCAAGACGTCGTGGCCCAGACGTTTCTGCCGGGGGATGTCATCCCGATCAACCTTGCGAACCAGCTCTCGGTTTCCCCCGGCGAGGTTCCCGCCAGCATGCTCGTCCCGGTCGGAGCGACAGTCGCCGTCGGCGACCTCCTCGCCCGCACCAAAGGGATGTTCGGCTTCTTCAAGACTGAGTACCGGGCCAAGGCGGCCGGGACGATCGAGTCGATCTCGGCGGTCACCGGCCAGCTGATCCTTCGCGGCCCGCCGACGCCGGTGCAGGTGCTCGCCTACCTGAGCGGAACCGTCGTCGAAGTGCTGCCGAAGGAAGGCGTGATCGTTGAGGCGGACGCTGCGCTGGTGCAGGGGATTTTCGGCGTGGGGGGCGAGGCCTACGGGCCGATCCGCATGGCGTGCACCAAACCCTCGCAGGAACTCACCGCGTCGCTACTGAAGCCCGAACACAAGGGCTGCATTGTGATCGGCGGCGCCCGGATGACCGGAGACGCGGTGCGGCGGGCGATTGAGGTAGGGGCCGCGGCGGTTGTCTCGGGAGGGATGGACGACCAGGACCTCAGGGAGATTCTGGGGCGCGACCTGGGAGTCGCGATCACGGGTTCCGAGCAGATCGGGACGACGTTGATCATCACGGAGGGATTCGGCGAGATCGCGATGGCGCAGCGGACGTTCGACCTGCTGAAGTCGCACGAAGGGCGCGATGCCTCGGTCAATGGGGCGACGCAGATCCGGGCGGGGGTGATGCGGCCGGAAATCATCGTCTGCCTGCCCCCCGAGCAGGCGGCCCGCGTGCCGGAGCCGAATCATTCCACCGGAATGATGACGGTCGGCACGTCGGTCCGCGTCATTCGCGATCCGTGGTTCGGATCGCTGGGGACGGTCGCCGGCCTTCCGCCCGAGTTGCGAACGCTCGGTTCCGGCTCGAAGGCCCGCACGGTTGACGTCCGCCTCGAGAGCGGCGAAACCATCACCGTGCCGCGGGCGAATGTGGAACTGATTGAGCTATGATGTCGGGAATCCACATGGCTCACTCGTGAAAGGTTCTTGATGAGGGCGACATTCGAACTTGAAGAATCGCTGGTCGAGGATGCCCGGTTGGCGGGGCGTCATGCCTCGCGCGAGGAAGCCGTGCGCTGCGCGCTGGAGGAATACGTTCGACGTCATCGCCAGGAGAAGATCATCGAGTTGTTTGGTTCAGTCGAATTCGATGAGAGCTATGACTACAAGGCGGCTCGGAAGGCCTCAACATGAAGGTTCTCGTTGACACCTGTGTCTGGACTCTCGTTCTACGGCGGCGCCGAACGGGCTTGAGCGCCGAAGAGCGAGTGTTGACGATGACCTTGGCCGAACTGATCCGCGATGATCGCGTCGTTCTCGTCGGTCCGGTTGTGCAAGAACTTCTTTCGGGCGTTCCGAGAAACACAGAGTTCGATCGACTTCGAGCTCGACTCGACGATTTTCCGGACGTCGGAATTGAGCGACAGGATTTCGAAGAAGCAGCGAAGTGCCATAACGTGTGCCGCGCAAATGGAGTCGCAGGATCGACAATTGATTTCCTACTTTGCGCGGTGGCCATTCGAAATGGATGGGCCATTCTGACTACGGATGCTGATTTCATTCGATATGCCGGGCATCTTCCGCTGACTCTTCATCAGCCTGGTTCGGCCCTTTGATCAGGTGACGAATGAATCGCGGAGCCAATCGAAGTTTCCGAATCATGCAACAAAATCGAGTCTCCGCTGGATGTTCTGTAGCGGCCATAATCGTCACATTGCTGGTCGGAACATCGCGTCCCCTGTTTGCCGATGCCCCCGCTCCGGCGACGCACGTCATCGCCGTTGATCGGGATAACGATGCGGGGGATGGGCTCGAAGTCCGGTGGACCCTTTCGGCCGATGACATTCCCGGGGCGACGCCGGCCAAGGTTCTGAAGTACGAAATCCAGCGGAAGGATGTCACGCCCAGAAGCGAGAAAAAGCCATCCGCGGAGACATTCAAAGAGGAGAAGCCGCGCGAGTTCGAAAAGATCGGCGATCAGGCGTCTCAGAAGAACGTGTTCGTCGATGGGCGGGTGGAATACGGCGGACAGTATCTCTACCGCGTCATCGCTATTGGTCCAGAAGACGCCCGCTCGGAGCCGGCCGAGACCGCGGAACCCGCGTCGCCGGTGCGGCAGTGGTTCAATCTCGATCGCGGGTGGTTCGCGTTGATCCTTCTGGGAGTGTGCGGGGCAGTGATCTTCTTTATCGAAGTGGCCCGATCGGGGCGCGACTTGAAGATCCGCAAGATCGCGGGCCTCGATGCGGTGGATGATGCGGTGGGACGGGCGACGGAAATGGGAAAGCCCGTGATGTTCGTCCCCGGCCTTCTCGACATCAACGAGGTGCAGACGGTGGCGGGATTGACGATCCTGTCGCGGGTGGCCCAGCAGACGGCTGAATATGGGGCACAGCTCCTGGTGCCGACTTCCAAGTCGCTGGTGATGGCCGCCGCACGCGAAGCAGTGTCGTCGTCGTACACGGTCTCCGGCCGGCCTGACGCCTACCGCGAAGAGGATGTCTATTACCTGACCGACGAGCAGTTCGGGTATGTGGCGGGCGTCACCGGGCAGATGGTTCGCGAGAAGCCGGCGGCGTGCTTCTACATGGGGTCCTTCTTCGCCGAGTCGCTGTATCTCGCGGAAGCGGGGAATTCGATCGGGGCCATCCAGCTGGCGGGGACGGCCGAGCCGGCGCAGCTGCCGTTCTTCGTGGCAGCGTGCGACTACACGCTGATCGGGGAGGAGTTCTTTGCGGCGTCGGCGTACCTCTCGGGCGAGCCGCACCAGCTCGGCAGCCTGAAGGGGCAGGACCTCGGGAAGTTTGTCGGGGCGATGTTGATCGTCGTGGGATGCCTGCTGGCGACGGCTGCCTCGCTTGAAGGGCCGTCGGAAGACGGGAGGCCAGGCGGGATCGCGAGGGGCGTGAAGTACCTCAAGGACAATGTCCTCGGGGAAAAGGGGTTTATGCCAGAAGAGGAAGGCAAGCCATGACGCGGACGATCCCGCTGCTCATTGCGTCGGTCACCGGCTTCGTGATGATCGCTTCGTGGTTCATCCCCGCGGCGGCGTCGTGGGGCGATGTGGCGCTGCAATGGTTCAACATCCTCGCGGCCGTGGCGTTCGTGCTGGGGGGAATGAACCTCCTGTGGATGCACCTTCGGAAGGTGTCGGATCGCCGGGCCGGCTGGGGGTATTCGGCGGTCACAGTCTTCGCGCTCCTCGCGACGCTCCTTGTCGGCGGACTTAAACTCGGCGTCGTGCCCCGCGAGAAGTTTCCCGACGCCTCGTGGTCGGGCAACTACGTGGCCGAGGGGAGCGGCCTGTGGTGGATCTTCAATTTCGTCATCGCTCCCATCACGTCGACGATGTTCGCCATGCTGGCGTTCTACGTGGCGTCGGCGGCGTTCCGGGCCTTCCGGGCGAAGAACCTCGAGGCCCTGCTGCTGCTGGGCACGGCCACGATCGTTCTGATGGGCAAGACGGCGGTCTCAAAGTGGGTGACCGGGTGGATCCCCGAGCAGATCGAAGTGGATGGCGTGCTGCAGGCGAACCCGTGGGCGGCGCTGCGGCTCGAGCGGATCACCGAGATGATCATGGACGTCTTCAACACCGCGGGGGGGCGGGCGATCATGATCGGCGTGGCGTTGGGGGTCGTCTCGACGTCGCTGAAGGTCATCCTCGGGGTCGATCGATCGTACATCGGAAGCGACAGGGAGTAACGGGCCATGCTGAATCTGTTGGCCCGGCTCGACCGGCGCTGGGTCTTTCTGCTGATGCTTCTGGCGATGAGCATCCCGATCCTGCTGGAGTTGCGGCTTCCCGAGAAGCCGTCCGAGAAGGCCCGCACCGTCTACGACACGATCCAGTCGCTGGACGAAGGGTCGCTCGTGCTCATGGCGCTCGACTTCGACCCCCCCAGCCGCGGCGAGCTGCAGCCGATGGCGGCCGCTCTCACGCGTCACTGTGCGTTCAAGAAGCACAAGATGATTTTCACATCGCTGTGGCCGCAGGGCCCGCCGATGATTCAGGAATGCGAGCTGATCCTCAACCGCGAGTTTCCCGAATACAAGTACGGCCGCGACTACGTCATCCTCGGCTACCAGGCGGGGGATGAAGCGGTCGTCCGCAACGTGATGAGCGATCTGCGGAGCTACTACAGCCGCGACACCCACGGGACCGATCTCAACGACATCGAACTGACGCGCGACGTCAAGAACTTCCAGCAGGTTGATCTGATCGCGAACGTCAGCGCCGGCAAGCCAGGCTCAAAAGAGTGGGTGCAGTACGCGGCGACGCCGTATCACAAGAAGCTCGTTGTCGGGACGACTGGCGTGCAGGCGACGCAGCTTTATCCCTACTATCCCTCGCAGCTCTCGGGGTTGCTGGGAGCCATCAAGGGGGCTGCCGAATATGAGCAGGCCCTCAAGGAGGGTTATCCGCAGCTCGACAAGAACCCGCAGGCGACCGAAGCCCTGCGGCGGATGGCCCCGCAGTTGCTCGGCCACCTGCTGATCATTCTGCTGATCATCGTCGGCAACGTCCTCTATTTCACGGGTCGCCGGGGTGTTCCGACTTCCGAGCCAGACCAGGAAAATGTCCCGTCAACGGGTCGGCCGGCGGCGTCGAAAGTCTGGGCGGTCCTCCTGCTGGTCGCAGGTTGCGGGCTGCTGTTCCGTGCCCTCAGCATGCCGATGGGAACGATCTGGGTTCGGGATGTCGTCCGGCCTGAGGGATCGAAGCTCCCTGCCGCCGTCGTGCAGATCGCTCCCAAAGAGCGAAACGACCAGCCGCCTGCGGGCTTGTCGGAAGCCCACATCAGCGTGACCCGCACGATCGGCCTGTGGGTGGCCGCCCTGGCGACGCTGGCGGTCCTTTCGTTCCTCTGGGGAGACAACCCCGCGTATCGGCTCGTCGAGGCGGTCGTAGTCGGAGCGTCGGCAGGCTACAACATTCTTATCGGCGTCTGGGAAGTTCTAATTCCCAACCTCGTGACGAAGCTCGCGCCAACTTTGGTTCGGCTCAGCATCAATCCGGAAGTGAAATCCGATCAGCCGGTCGAATGGATGATGCTCGTCCCGCTTGTCCTCGGCGTGATGATGCTCTGCCGACTCATTCCCAAAGCGGCCTGGGTGTCCCGCTGGCCAATGGCGTTCTTTATCGGAGCGTTCGCCGGCATCCGCCTCGTCTCGTACCTCGAGGCCGACTTCGTCCGCCAGATCCAGGCCACAATCCTCCCGCTGATTGTCCTCAAGGACGGCCGGTTCGATTTTTCCGCGTCGCTGAAGAATCTCACGATCGTCGTCGACGTGCTGGCGTCGCTCCTCTATTTCTTTTTCTCGGTCGAACACACCGGCGTTGCGGGGCGCGTCTCGCGACTCGGCGTGTGGTTCCTGATGATCTTCTTCGGCGCCGGCTTCGCGAACACCGTGATGAGCCGCATCTCGCTGATGGCGGCGCGGCTCGAATTCCTCTTCGTCGACTGGCTCTGGCTGATCGACCCGACCAACAAGCTGGGGCGGTAAGGCAAGAAGAGACTTAACGCAAAGACGCGAAGAGCGCAAAGGAACGCAAAGCAAGACTGTCAACAATCGCATCTCTGCGGAGCCACACATAACGATTTTCGCATTCGTGGCCGTCATTTCGGACTGTGTTGAAGTCTTCCCTGCTTCGTGCTCTGATCCCTTTGCGTTTCTTTGCGCTCTTCGCGTCTTTGCGTTAAACTTGCCTTTCCTCTTGATTCGGCATCAGGACACTCGATGAGCATCCTCGACAAGTTCTCTCTCCGCGGCAAAGTGGCTCTCATTTCGGCGGGGGCGGGCCCGCTGTTCGGCAGCAGCCTCACCGAAGGCCTGGCGGAGGCCGGGGCGACGGTCATCACGGCGTCGCGGTCGCTGGAGCGGAATCAGGAGTACGCCGCACAGCTCAAGGCTCGCGGGTTCGATGCGCATGGACTGCAGTGCGACATCGTCGACCCGGCTTCAATCAAGGCGCTGCGGGACCAGGTGATCGAGAAGTTCGGCAAGCTCGACGTGCTGGTCAACAGCGCCCTCGCCCGCGACGGCCATGCGGGGGGCGGGTTCGAGACGCAGACGGCGGACCACTATCGCCGCAGCGCGGAGGGGGACTTCGCCGGCCTCTTCGAGATGTGCAAAGTCTTTATCCCGGACATGGTCCGCCAGGGGGGCGGGTCGATCATCAATATCTCGAGCATCTACGGCGTCGTTTCGAACGACCCCAACCTGTACCTCGGGACGACGATGAAGCAGCCGCCGACGTACAACTTCGTCAAGGCGGGGATGATCAACTTCACGCGGTACCTGGCCTGCTACTATGGGAAGCAGGGCGTGCGGGCGAACTGCATCAGCCCCGGCGGCTACTTCGACGGCCAGCCCGGCCCGTTCGTCGAGGAGTACAGCAAGCGCGTGCCAATCGGCCGCATGCTGGGGAACGAGGACATCAAGGGGGCGGTCGTCTTCCTGGCGTCCGACGCGAGCGCCTACGTCACCGGCCACAACCTGATGGTCGATGGCGGGTGGACTTGCCATTGAGTTGTGGGAAACAACTGGCGGCCGGTCAGAGGACGTCGATCATGTGAACGCCGCCATGCTCCGGGTTGCCGATGAGCCTCTGTCCGGCGGGATCGACAACCCAGTCCATCAGTTCGCGCGGGACCTGGCCAATCAGGACGTGCAGGCCATCATCGATCTCGCCGACATCGACGACGCAGTCCCGCCCTTGAACGGTCAACTGCACCGCCGAGTAAATCTGAATCGACCTCGCGCCGCCCACGCAACGGATGGAGCGTTGCCGGGTCGGATGAAGGCCCAGTTGCGCAATGACGCTGTGCGGGAGAAGGAGCGTCGTCGCTCCCGTATCAATCAGTGCGTCGGTGACACTCACCCGACGCACCTCCGCGTCGGTAATTTCGCCCCGATGCTTCCGATAGAGGTCGTCGAGATTCTCGATGGTCGCCGCGACGACGACTTTGCCCATAACGGATTTCTCATAACCGGCAATCATGGTGTCACCCCGAGTCATTTTACCGCAGAAGCGGCCGTCAGCGTATTTCGCAAGAGGAGTGCGATCGTCATCGGCCCGACGCCTCCCGGCACGGGGGTGATGGCCGAGGCGATCGGGGCGACGGCATTGTAGTCGACGTCGCCCACCAGCTTGTCGTTCAGGCGGCTAATGCCGACGTCGATCACCACCGCTCCCGGCTTCACCATGTCGGCCGTGACGAAGTTCGCCTTGCCGATCGCCGCGATGAGGATGTCGGCCTGACGGGTGATCGAGGGAAGATCGCGCGTGCGGCTGTGGCAGACGGTGACGGTGGCATCGGCCCCTTTCTGAACGAGGAGCAGCGCCATCGGCTTGCCGACGATCTCGCTTCGTCCCAGCACCACCGCATGCGCCCCGGCAGTCTTCACGCCGGTCGATTCGAGCAGGTGCATGACGCCCGCCGGCGTGCAGGGGAGGAACCGCGGGCGTCCCTGGGTAAGCAGTCCAACGTTTTCGGGATGGAAGCAGTCGACGTCCTTTCGCGGGTGGACCGCATCGAGCACGACCTGTGGGTCGATCTGCGGGGGGAGCGGCAGCTGGACGAGAATGCCGTGCACGGTCGGATCGGCGTTGCACTGCGCGACGAGGGCGAGCAGCTCGGCCTGCGTCGTCGTGGCGGGAAGCCGGTGGAGCGTGCTTTTGAGTCCCGCCTTCTCGCACGCCTTCTGCTTGTTGCGGACGTAGACGGCGCTGGCCGGGTCATCGCCGGTGAGGATGGCGACGAGGTGCGGGGTGATGCCCGTGTGGGCCTGAACGGCGGCGACCTCCGTGGCGGTCTGAGTGCGGAGGGCCTCGGCGATGGCTTTGCCGTCGATGATGCGGGCGGTCATGAATCAGGACTTATGAATTCGCGAAGTAGTGGAGAAGCTCCCACAGGCCCCAGACGACGAGTCCGGCGTACAGTCCGGCGGCCAGATCGTCCATGAGTATCCCCCAGCCGCCAGGGAGATATTCAAGTTGTCGGGCGGGAGGCGGCTTAAGAATGTCGAAAAAACGGAACACGAAGAAGCCGATGATGGCCGTCAGAACGTTGAGGGGCACCCACATCAGGACGAAGAAAAAGGCAACGATCTCATCGTACACCGCCTGGCCGGGGTCTTTCTTCTGATAGTGCTTCCCGACTTCCCCGCAAATCGGACCGCCGGCCAGCATCAGCAGGCCGGCCACCATCCAGTAGCCCCAGCCCGGAAGGCCCAGTGACTTCACCCCCCAGACGAGGGGCGGGCCGAGCAGGCTGCCAAACGTTCCCGAGGCAATCGGGGCCAGTCCGAGCCCGAAACCGGTCCCGAGGGCCAGCGCGACGGCTTTCCAAAGCTTCCCAATCGCACCAGTCACGCGACCTTCGCCTATTCAAGGGTCGGGGAGAACCATTATACTCGCGCGGTCCGGACAATACCGTGTTGGTCCCCTGCCGGGAAGCACCAACGCCGGCAAAGCGTGCCAACCCAAGGCATCGCGAACCCGCAAGCGACGTTCGATGTCCGAATTGCGTGTTCGCAAGGCCTTCCGGAAGGCCATCGCAACCACACCCGCCAGCCTCCCACCCCCCTGCCCTGCCATGTCTGAAGAGGTCAAGCTCAGCAAGGATGAACACCGCAAGTTCAACAGCCGCCAGTTGCGCGGCAACATCGCTGAGGAGCTGAAAAACGACGCCGATCACTTCGAGGAGGACGCCGACAAGCTCCTGAAGTTCCACGGCACCTACATGCAGGACGACCGCGACGACCGCAAGGCCAAGAACGCGGACGGGACCAAGAAGGGGAAGTCGTACATCATGATGGTTCGCACCCGCGTTCCCGGCGGGGCGCTGACCGCGGACCAGTTCCTCGCCGAGCTCGATCTCTGCGAGAAGTACGGCAACGGCACGCTCCGCGTCACAACGCGGCAGGGTCTGCAACTGCACGGCGTGCTGAAGAAGAACGTCAAGGCGGCCATCAAAGGCATCAACGACACGATGCTGACGACCCTCGCCGCGTGCGGGGACGTCAACCGCAACGTCATGGCCTGCCCCGCGCCGGTTCACGATGCGGTGCACCAGGAGATTCAGGCGCTCGCCTTCCGATTGGCGCAGAATTTCAAGCCGAAGACGACCGGCTACTACGAAATCTGGCTGCGGGACGAGCATGGCCAGGAGACGAACGTCACCGAGTTCCAGCCGGTCGAGGAGCCGATCTACGGCGATCGTTACCTGCCGCGCAAGTTCAAGATGGCCATTACGCTGCCGGAGGACAACTGCGTCAACGTTTACGCCAACGACTTCGGTTTGATCATGATCCGCGAGGGGGACAATATCCTCGGATACAACGTGGTGGTCGGTGGAAGCATGGGCCGCACGCCGTCCGCGGCGAAGACCTTCCCCGCCGTTGCCAAGCCGCTCTGCTTCGTCACGCCCGAGCAGGTCATTCCGGTCGCCGAGGCGGTGGTGAAGGTCCAGCGCGACTTCGGCAACCGCGAAGACCGCAAGGTCGCCCGCATGAAGTACCTCGTCGCCAACTGGGGGATCGAGAAGTTCCGGGCGAAGGTCGAAGAGTATTGCGGCTTCTCGCTGACCGAGTCGAAGCCCGTCGAAGTGACCGACGTCGACGACCACATGGGCTGGCACGAACAGGGGAACGGCAAGTGGTTTCTCGGCGTGAATGTCGAGTGCGGACGGATCAAGGATGAGGGCGAGCTGCGGGTGAAGTCGGGCCTGCGGAAGATCGTCGCGAAGTACCGCATGCCGGTCCGCCTCACCCCGCTGCAGGGGGTCCTGCTGTGCGACATTGAGGAAAGTCAACGGGCCGACATCGAAGCGATCCTGGCCGAGCACGGCGTCACGCCGGCCGACCATCTGACGCCGGTCCGCCGCTACTCGATCGCCTGCCCGGCGTTTCCGACGTGCGGGCTGTCGATCACCGAGTCCGAGCGGATCATGCCGCACCTCATCGACCAGATCGAAATCGAACTGGCGAAGCATGGGCTGCTGAAGGAAAAGATGTCGATCCACATGACGGGCTGCCCGAACGGCTGCGCCCGCCCCTACACGCCCGACATCGGGTTCGTCGGGAAGTCGGTCGGCAAGTACACGATCTTCCTGGGCGGAAACGTCGTCGGATCGCGGATCGGCTTCATTTACAAGCCGCCGGTGTTCGAAGAGGCGGTTCCTCAGGAAGACGTCGTGCCGGTGCTGGCGCCTTTGTTCGCGTACTACAAGGCGGAGCGTCGGCCGGGCGAGTCGTTTGGCGACTTCTGCCACCGCAAGGGTCCGGAAGACATCAATGGCCGGGCGCAGGCGACGATGGCCGGTGCGGCGTCGTAGTCTGTCCGTGGGGTCAGTTTTCAGCCGGAATGGCGATGTCGCCAGAATTGTCATTGGTCGTTGGTCAGTGATCGTTTCTGGAAATGATCAATGACCAACGGCCAATGACCGATGATCAATCTGCCTGAATTGACTTCGCGGCAAGCGACCGCCTCATGGCGGCTTGAATCACTGACAGCCTGCCAGTGTGGCACGAGACTCCGTCTCGTGAAACCGCATGGCGGGCCGCCAGACAACGCCAAGTTCATCAGTTCCCGTGAATTGAGTGTGAGCCAACGACCTTGGCAAGTCGCTCGAGCCGCTCGACGCGAATTCACGACATGGAATGGCGTGCCATCATAATGACGGTCTGGAAGGCTATCCCACGGCTTCGCGCCGCATTGCGTGGATTCCCGCCGCCCGCGCCCCTATAGTCAACGAGTGCGTTCTGGCAGTCGTTCCGGGCTCGCGGGCGAGGTTTGTCATGCGGTTGGGTTGTGCTCGTTGTCTGATGGCGTTGGTGCTGGCGTCGGCCGCTTTCCCAGGTTTCTCGCCGGCCCAGGAGACGACGGCGACCGCGCCGGCTGCGCGTGAGCAGGCTTTGGCGCAGAGGGTTGCCGAACTGGAAAAGCGGCTGCCGCTTGTCGTCGATCATTTCGACGCCGCCCGGGCACAGACCTGCTCCGAGCTGTGCCGCGCGGTCGACACGAATGCGGGGACGCTCCTCTATTCGCAGATGCAGCGTCCCGAGGAATGGCTCGAGCGGCTGCAGGTGCTGACGAAAACCAAGGCGCAGATCGACAAGGACCTGCAGCGCGTCGTCGACCTGCGATTCGGCCTGGCCGACCGGGCAAAGCAAACCGCCGGTCGCGACGCTCTCCGGTCGTTCCTGCGGATCTCGACCGACCTCATTGATCTCTCCGGCCGGCTCAACTTCCACCTTCGCGACGGCGTCATCTTCGCCTCGATGGCGGCCGCCCCGCAGGCCGATCTGCGGCGGAAACTCGTCGAGCAGCTCGACACGGACCGCAGCACAATCGGGGCCGCGATGATGGCCCCGCTGCTCATGGATCCGCCGAAGGACACGCCGAACCGCGCCCTTCCGGCTCCGGCCGATCTCAAGAAGAAGATCCTGCTGATGATCGGCCAGCGCGGCGGGTCGGACGTGCTGCCGCTGATTGTGCGGTTTTTGAAGTCGGCCGAGGTCACTCCCGACCTGGCGGTGCTGGCGGTCGATGCGGTCATCCGCGCGGGGCTTCCGCAGAACGACATCGAGCCGACGCCGTCTGAAGGAGGGGAGTCTCCGACGAAGCCGCCGATCACCGCGGCCGAACTCTCGAAGACATTGAGCGGGCTGGACGCGGCGCGCCTGTCGCCATCGCTGACCAAGCATCGCAGCACGCTGATCGACTGGCTGGGACGGCGCGACACACAGGGAATCTCGAATGCGGGTTACTGGAACGGCGTCTGCACGATCCAGCCGGGCGACTGGCTGCTGATGCGCAATTCGTCGCCGTACAACCTCTTCACCGATCTCTCCCCCGGGCTGTTCACGCACGTCGGCATCGCCACAACAGCGAAGGACAAAGACGGCCGGCAGCACATGGTGATCGTGGACCTCAACGAGCGCGACACCATCATCCGGCCGAAGAACATCGAGACCGTGTTGCCGCGGTCCCTGTATTACGCGGTGCTGCGGCACGAGGATCCCGCCGTCGCCGCGAAGATGTCCGAGGTCGCCGCGTCGCTCATTGGAAATGCGATGAAGTTCGACCTGACGTTCGAGACGGCCAAGGCGGCCGCCATGAAGGGGAAGCCTCTCGCGGGGACGAAGATCGAAACGTACTGCGCCGGACTGCTGCTGCTGGCCGCTCAGGAGACAGGCCTCCCTCAGACGGAGTTCTTTCCGGTGGCCGAGGAAACCGCTCCCGGCAAGACGGCCGAGAACATGGACCGCATCGGGCTGCGGGTGGGGGCCGATTTCATTTCGCCGACCGGCCCGCTGTTCGCCCGGCGGATGAAGCTGATCCACATGAGCGAGCCGATGTTCGACCCGCGGCGCGAGATCGAGCAGCGGATCTACGACCATTTCGCTCATCAGCTGGCCGTCGCCCCGATCGAGCCGAAGAGCACGCTGTATCAGTCGCTGCGGCAGCAGTTGGCCGAGGCGTCGAAGACCAACCCCTTCCTGGCGAAGGCGATTGCCGACGCGGCGGGGGTCGACCGCGAGACCGACCTGAGCCGTGCGGCGCGGGCGGCGGCGGTCGTCGAGACGCTCGATGAGGTCGCGTACGACAACAGCAGCGATTTCGACGGCACGCTGCGTGCGATGCGGGCGGGGACGCTCGACGAGAAGGCGAAGGAGCGGATTCCCGAGGAAGACATCACCTGGTTCAAGGAACTCCGCGAGCGGCATTCGGACATGATCCAGAAGTTCGAGAAGCGGCAGTTATCTCCACGCGACGTCAACGAGACGCTGATCGCCTACTACATCAACCGCGGGAAGCAGCAGATCGACAAGTACTTCTTCCCGTCGGCGGTGGCTCCGACGCCGACGCCGAAGTGATGGCGTTCATCGCGTTCTGACCGCGTGAGACATAACGGTTTTTCGTCGTTCTGCGGTTCAAGGCGGAGGCGTCGGCCCCTCGCGACCTCGTTCTGCAATCCGCATCGCGTCCCAATAGAACCGACGGAACCGACGCACTCGGGGATCAATCCATTCCCAAAGTGGCGAGCGCGGTTGGAACGCGCTCAGAACATCGAAGAGTCCGAGGTAGACCCATTCCCAGAGGGGAACGCCGAAGTTGTACGCCATCATGCGGCGCTCGACCCGGCGTCGAATCTGTGTGACTTCTGGCTCTGGAAATCCGTGGGCGCTGAGCGAATCGAGCGTGCGACGCTGCGCCGCCGGCATGAACTCGGTGTCGAGATAGGACTCGAGAATGTCGGCCCAGACATCGTATCGCTTGATCGTCGGCAGCCTCGCCGCGTCTACCACCCTCTGTAGCTCGTCCCGCTGCACCGCCGAGACGAAAAGCGTTTCGCCCTGGTGCGTGCGAATCTGAGGAGGAGTCGCACTGACGTCGACATCCCGAATCTGCTTCAGCGGCAGAGGTCCTCCATGCGAGATGCTCGCTGGCTCGAACGGATAGTCTTCAAACTGGATGGACTCGGGATGGAAGATCGCTCGCATTCGAAATCGTTCTCGACGGACTTTGCGGCTGCATCGAGCGGCCGCACCTCAGAAGTTGCGTCGGAGAGTCAGAATCGTGATGTCATCGGGTGGCGCCGCGTTGGGCAGGAACGCCGTGATCCGCTCGCGGAGTGAGCAGACAATGGCAGCCGCGTCCTGCTTTGGCCCACACGCGGCCGTCACGGCCGCTTCGAGTCGCGGGCGGCCGAACATCTCTCGCTGCGTGTCGCGAAGTTCAATTGCTCCGTCAGTCGCCAGAACCAGCGCGTCCCCCGGTTTCAGGCTGAGACTGCCGGTGGTGCGGCGGACGGGGACGAAGTCGAAGCCGATCGGCATCGTGGTGGGGTCGAGCGCCGCATAACTGCCGTCCTCCGCACGGCGATGCAGCGCCGGTCCGTGACCGCCGTGTGCGAAGGTGACGGTGTGCGTGCGGGGGTCGAGCGCTGCGATGAGGAACGTGATGAAGCGGCCTTCTCCAAGGTCCGGCGTGATCGATTCGGAGAGAGCGGCAAAAATCTCGACCGGGTCGGACATCGTGCGGCAGAGGACGTGGAGCATCGCCCGGGCCGAGGCCATGATGAGGCTTGGGCCGACGCCGTGCCCGCTCACGTCGGCGACGACCAGGCCGATGCGGCCATCGCGCAGCGGAAGGACGTCGTAGTAGTCGCCGCTGACGTCTTCCGCCGGTTGCCACCATGCGGCGAGCGTGTAGCCGGAGATCGTCGGGAGCTTCTGGGGGAGGAAGCCGGTCTGGATCGATCTCCCCATCTCGATCGCCATCTGTAGCTCTTGCGAGCGTCGCGCCTGTTCGAGCAGGCGGCCGCGTTCAATCGCCGTCGCCGCGTGGGCCGCGAACGCCTGGACAAGCTTTTCGTCGAACTCGTCGAAGTGCCCTTCGTGCCGGTTGAGGAGTTGCAGCACGCCGATGAGCCGGCCATCGATCACTGAGACGAGCGGAGCGGCAAGGATGTTGAGCGTGCGGAAGCCGGTCCGGCGGTCGGTCTCGGCGCTCCAGCGTTCGTCGAGCGGCGGATCGGGGATGTTGGCGACGGCGCGGTGCCGGGCGACCCACCCCGCCACGCCGACGCCTACGGGGACCCGGATTTCCGAGATTTCGAGTTCGGTGACAACCCGCGTGCACAGTTCCTGGCGCGATTCATCGAGCAGGAAAAGACTCGCCCGGTCGCACCGCAGCGCTTCGCACACCGCCTCGGTAACGGAGCGGAGCACGGTTTCTTCATCGTGCTGGGCCGCCAGACGCACCGTGACGTCGACGAGACTCATCGCACCCGCCAGGCGTTGCGGGATGGCGCGGGGGGTGGAGAAGTGCGGCGAGTCGGAGGTCGCTCGATGTAGCATGGCGGCGGCTCCGAAGGGAGACGAGAAGACGGCAGGCAGTTTAACGCAAAGTCGTAAGGGGCGCGAAGGAACGCAAAGGAAAGACAGAGGATGGAGCTCACATGCGGTTGGATCCTTTGCAGGATGCGTGCCGTGCGGGAACTGCCGAACCGAAGGGCCCAGAAAACCGCTTGGGCAAGCCGCATGGCCCGTTTCCCACCCCTTGGCGTTCCTTCGCGCCCTTGGCGTCTTTGCGCTGAAATGTATTCGCTTCAATCTCTCAGGCCGCGAACTTCAGGCTGTGGCACACGCACAGGGCGATTGCTGAAGCGTCGGCCACGTCGTTCGGTTCGAGAATCTCCTTCAATCGCAGTTCCGCCTTCACCGCGTGCTGGATCTGCTCCTTCGACGCCTTGCCGCTCCCCGTCAGAAGCCGCTTGATCTGCGTCGGCGTGTAGTGAACAACCGGAATCTCACAGGACGCGGCCGTCATCAGGATCGCCCCGCGGGCGTGAGCCATCAGCAGGGCCGTCTTGGGGTTCCTGCCGTATGAAAAGACCTGCTCGATCGCCATCACCTTCGGCTTGTGCTCCTCGATCACCTCGCGAAGGCCGTGCCCGATCTCCAGCACCCGCTGGGCCAGCGTCCGCGACTGCGTCGACCGCACGAGCCCCCCTTCCCGCAACACCGCCCGCCCCGCGACCCACTCGACGAGCGCGTACCCGGTCTTGTTCAACCCGGGGTCGACGCCAAGGTAGAGGCCGGTGGGTGTCGGACGGGAGGGCATGGCGGGGACGATTGAGGGATGGAGAGATTGAGGGATGGAGAGATTGAGGGATGGAGAGATTGAG
>JADZEF010000187.1 GCA_020850695.1 Planctomycetaceae bacterium
TGAAGCCGTCAACAACCTCCGCTTGCCCAGCGACCCTCTTCGTCCCGCCGATGTGCTGCTGGTCCGGGTCGCCAACACAATTCCCGTCGACCCCGAAGCGGACGACGAAGTCTCGCGGCAGTTCAAGCAGATCAACGGCCCCTATCCGGTTCAGGCCGACGGCCGCATCGACTTCGGCCCCGAGTACGGCAAGGTGCTCGTCGGCGGCCTCATTCTCGAAGACGCCCGCACCGCGATCATCAACCACTTGCGGCAGACGCTCCAGAACCCGCAGGTGTGGGTCACGCTTCCCAACGCCACGGGACGGCAGGAAGTGGCGGGCGAGCACCTCGTCCGACCGGACGGAACCGTCTCGCTGGGAGTCTACGGCCAGGTCTATATCGCGGGGCTGACCAGTCAAGAAGCCCGGCAGGCGATTGAACAGCACCTCGCCCGCTGGATGACGCAACCCGAAGTCCACGTCGACGTCCTCGCCTACAACAGCAAGGTCTACTACGTCGTGACGGACGGGGGCGGCGCCGGCGAGCAGGTGTTGCGGTTCCCCTGCACGGGGAACGAAACCGTCCTCGACGCCATCTCGCAGATCAACGGGTTGCCGGTCGTCGCCTCGAAGAAGCACATCTGGGTCGCACGACCCGCCCCGGCCGGCGTCGGATACGACCAAACTCTGCCGGTCGACTGGAACGCCGTTGTGCGCGGGGGGGCCACCGACACAAACTATCAAGTGCTCCCCGGCGATCGCATCTACGTGCAGGCCGACCACATGATCACGTTCGACACGTTCGTGGCGAAGGTCACGTCCCCCTTCGAACGCATCATGGGCTTCACGCTGCTGGGGAACGGAACCGTCCGCTCGATCCAGTTCGGTCACCGGATGTTCTCGTCGAACAACAGCCAGTGATTGTGACCTGACCTGAGACGTTGCGACGCCCCGATCTCTGACCAGCGAGCCCGACACTCATGATCCGACACCTGGCCACACTCGCCTTGTGCCTGACGGCGTTTCCCGCCGCGGCGCAGGCGCAGTTCGGCGTGCCGATGCCCGGCGGCATCTCGGGCCGCACGCCATCGACGCTCAACCGTCCGACAGTCAGCCCGTACATCAACCTGCTCCGCAGCGGCGACCCGACGCTCAACTATTACGGCAACGTTCGTCCGCAGGTCCGCTTTCAGACGATGGACGACGATCTGCAGCGGGGCCTCAATCGTCTCGACAACGAGCAATTCCGCCAGCCGACGCGGTCCAACCGCCCGCAGCAACCGCTGCAGTTCGGCTCCACCGGACATTCCTCGAAGTTCTTTTCCGACTTCCAGGGGCGACCGGAAAGCCTCGTCCTGGAAATGCGAGCCCGAAAGCTCGAGCAATTCGAGCAAGTTGACCGGACCGGCAGCTATCGCCCCGAGACCGGGCATAGCGTCCACTTCGGCAACTCAGGCTTTTATTACCGTCAGAAATGATTCCTCGCGGACACAGTCTCGCGCTGAAGGGTGAGGCGTCGTCGCACGCCCGAATCGGCACGCACGGAAGTTCGTAGCACAGGCACTCATGCCCGTGCGAAACAGGTCGGATTCGACTCTCACGGGCATGAGTGCCCGTGCTACGGCTGATGTCGGGCCGCGATCGAGCCGCCCACGGGCGACCAGTGATCAGGACATTCCTTCGAAAAGGCAAGGACGCCATGCTCGTTCCCTCTGCATTGCGACTGCGCCGGAACTCGCGAACGCTGGCCCGCTGGCTGATGGCGGGAGCGTTCTCTGTTGCCCCGTGGGCAGCAGCTCAGGCCGAGCTCCCCCCGCAATGGCACGTCTTCTCGAAGCGGCCTGCGATGGCACCCGTCGGCGACCAGCCGTGGGGATACTACGGCACGGGTTGGCGTCCCTGGAACGGCGGCGATTTCGATGCCGGGGGAGCGATTTCGCCGCGGGGCCATTTCGCCCCGGGTTTCGCTCCGGGCCAGATGCCATACCCCACGATGCCCTCGGAGTTTCGCACCACGCAATCGCCGCCGGGACCGATTCCGAACCCGGCCTACGCTTCTCAGGCCGCCTCACCATCGCCATCCGGCAGCTTTCCTTCTGAGATGCCGGCTCGTCCGCACGGCTCTGCTCCGCTCTCGCGCGGTCAGCAGTTCGCCGATCGCCCCCAGCTCCACACACCGGCGTACCCCTTGCCTCGGGCGGTGTCCCAGCCTTCGCCCACGATGACGGGACCGCAGATGACGGGACCGCAACTCGAATCCATCGCACCGCGTGACTCGCTTCCGTCACGAGACATGGCGATGCACAACGCCTCGGTGCGCGATTCGGCGACTCAGCAGATGTCCCAGGAGCCGGCCCTCGCGGAACGGTCCAGATTCGATCGCACGCACGGCGGACCTTCCCAGGCGACGTCTCGCGACTTCGCAGGTGCTGGTTCGCGGTCCCCGCAACAGGCGCCGACCGCGGCCTATGACGCTAGGAACGACGGATTCCCGCAACAATCTCCGCGCGGTTTCGCCGTGGGATCTGTCCCCGCACCGTCGCGGACGCCGGCGGACGCGTCGTTCGCTCGCAATGCGTTCGAGCCCCAGCAATTCGCCGCACCGCAACACCGCGACGATCACCCGCTTCCGACCATCGTCGCAGCGCCTCTGACGGGTCCCTCATTCCCCGCCGCGCGTGACGTCGAACCTTCCCTGCCACGCCCTCGGGCCACCCGGGCACGGCCGCTCCCTCGGCAGACTGATCCCGAGCCCTTGCCGCGCGCCCTTGCACGTCTCCCCGCTCCAGCGGCCGAGGCCGATCACACGACGTCTTTTGCACTCCCTGCGGACGAGTCCGCACACCCGGTCTCGCATCGCGATGATCCCCACGAACGCAGCCCCTCGCCGATCACGGAGACTTCCCGTGGCCCGGCCCTGCGACATGGCGGCGATACCGAGGAAGCGTGGCCTCCCCAAGGCAGGGAAACGCACGACGCCAGCTTCCATCGGGAAGTCCCCGTCACGAAGCCGGTGCCCCGCGCCGTGCCGCGTGCGGTGCCACGAGCCGTGCCACGAGCCGTGCCGGCCCCGTTCGCTCGGCAACCGCTGCCTCGCCCCACCGCGCCGGGGACCGATACGGACGTCTGGCCGCCCAACGACGAGGAGTGACACGGCCATGGGTGCTCCGGCGGCCACATCGCCGCGCATTATTCGGACTCGCAAGCGCAAACATCTATTGATATCATCATCAACACGAGGTGAAACTCGTCCCTCACACCAATCCACTCCGCGATTTACGAACTTCGGAGCCGCTTCATGTTGACGTTGAATGGACGGCCGTGGTCCCACTCGACTTACTGTGACGGGCTGTCGCGTCGAAGCTTCCTCAAGATTGGATCGCTGGCCGCTCTCGGCACCGCCGGCGCCTGGTCGCTCGCGGATCTTCTCAAGGCGGAGGCCGCCACACAGGCGAGCCAGGGGCTCGCTCCCCGCAAGCTGCCGAAGTCGGTCATCATGATCTATCTGGTCGGCGGACCCCCGCACCAGGACATGTTCGACCTGAAGCCCGAAGCCCCCAAAGAGATCGCCGGGCCGTGGCGTCCAATTGCCACCAACGTCCCGGGAATGGAGATCTGCGAGGCCTTCCCGCTCCTCGCCCGCATGGCCGACAAGTTCTCGGTCATCCGCTCGCTGGTCGGCAACCAGGCCGGGCACGACGCCATCCAGGTCTTCAACGGACACCACCCCAGCAAGCCGAAGCCGTCCGGCGGCTGGCCGCAGATCGGCTCGGTCATCTCGAAGATCCAGGGGCCGGCTCACCCGACCTCCCCGTCTTACGTCAGCCTCTGCTATCAGTGCACTCACGGCCCGTACAACGAGCCCGGCCCCGGGTTCCGCGGTGCCGCTCATACTCCGTTCCGGCCGCTGGGGCCGACCCGCGACGACCTCGTTCTCAACGGCATCACGCTCGATCGTCTCGCCGACCGCAAGTCGCTCCTCAAGAGTTTCGACGTGATGCGGCGCGACGTCGACGCCAGTTCGATGATGACAGGTATGGACGCCTTCACCGAGCAGGCGATGGGGCTGCTGACGTCGTCCCGCCTCGCCGACGCCCTCGACATCACGAAGGAAGATCCGCGGACGATCGAGCGCTACGGCACGGGCAATCCGAAGATCTTCATGGATGGCAACGGCGCCACGCGCGTCCCGCAAAGCCTGCTGATGGCCCGCCGCCTGATCGAAGCGGGCGTCCGCGTCGTGACGCTCAACTACAGCAAGTGGGACTGGCACGGCGGACTGAACGCCGAAGGCCGGGCGAACAACTCGATCTTCCTGCGCGAGCAGGAAGACTTCCCCGTCTTCGACCAGTGCGTCAGCGCCCTCATCGACGACCTGCATGTCCGCGGCCTGGCCGACGACTGTGCGGTCATCATCTGGGGCGAGTTCGGCCGCACGCCGAAGATCAGCGCCCAGGTGGGCCGCGACCACTGGCCGCAGGTGAATTGCGCGTTCATGGCCGGCGGCGGCATGCGGCACGGTCAGATGATCGGCGCCACCGACCGCATCGCAGGCGAGGCGGTCTCCCGCCCGGTGACATTCGGCGAGGTGTATGCGACGCTGTTCCATCACCTCGGCATCGACACCGGCCACGCGACGATCACGGACCTCAACGGGCGTCCGCAATACCTCGTTGAGGACAATGCCCGCCCGCTGCACGAGTTGGTTTAAGTCGCGACTGGCAAGTCCAGGAGAGCCATCGAGGCCGGTAGGCGGCACGGGCATTCGTGCCCGTGCCTATCTCGAAAGCGAATGACGACAGCCCGCGGAGTGCCGCATGTCGGCCTTCGCGGTTCGCGGCGCTGTGCGCCGTTGCGACGAATGCACCCTTGCCGTGCATGATCGAGCGTTTTCGGATCGCCGCTTGGATCGGCGAAAGGCCAGGAAGTCCAACTCTTCGTCGCCATCGGTTGGCCGGTGATTGACGCTCACGCAGCGGCAGCCGCGCTGGACGGCATTCGTCGTTCGACCGTCCCATGGTTCCAGCAACCCTGCGGCGCAAGGCCGCGGCCGCGATGCTTCTCCGCGCCACACGTCGTGTTGACTTGAATTCCCGGGGGCGAACGGCGTCAATGGAGTCTCCCGCCTTACCGCCCGCCAAGGAACCAGCCGAATGTGCTTCTCGTGCCAACCGCTGCGCCGGATGTTGACCCTGCTGATCGCATTGGCGCTGGCGGCAATGGTCTTGATGTCGCAGGCCCGGGCCCAGGCCCCGGCCGACTGGAAGACGGTCAAGGTTCCCGAGGTGTGGAAGAATCCCCCCGCCGGACTCGAAGGGCTCTCGTGGTATCGCGGATTCGTTCGCACGCCCGACAGCTGGAAAGGGAAAGACCTCGAACTGTTCGTCGAGCCGACCGATGCGGCGTGCGAGGTCTACTTCAACGGGAAAAAGATCGGCGGCTCGGGAGAGTTTCCTCCGTTCTTTCGGAGCGGACTCGGAGGGGCCGACCGGTTCTTCGTGCCGGCGGCGTCAGTGAAGGCGGATGGGCCGAACATCGTCGCGCTGCGGATCTTCAATCAGGAAGGTCGAACGGGCTTCAACCTCGCTGCTCCGGTCCTGTTCGGCGAGAAGGAAGCGATCCGCATGCAGGGGGACTGGCAGTTCCGTCCCGGCGACAATGCGGCGTGGTCGAAGTTCGATGACGCGAAGACGCCTGAAGGAACGACGCTGTTCGCCCGGCTGGACAACGCGGTGGAAGTCGCCGCGACGCTCAAGCGGATCGATGATGCGGGCCCGCAGACGACGGCCGAGGCCCTCAAACAGTTCGTGATTCCCGATGATCTGGCGATCAACCTGGCTGTCGGCGAGCCCTACGTGCGGCAGCCGCTCAGCATCAAGTGGGACACCCGCGGGCGGCTGTGGGTGGTGCAGTTCATTCAATACCCCGACCCGGCCGGGCTGAAAATGCTCAGCCGCGACAAGTTCCTGCGGTCGGTCTACGACAAGGTCCCCGCACCGCCGCCGAACCACTTCAAAGGAATGGACAAGATCACGTTCCACGAAGACACCGACGGCGACGGCGTGTACGACAAGCATGGGACGTTCCTCGAAGGCCTGAGCCTCACCTCGTCGATCGCCTTCGACAAGGATGGCGTATGGGTGCTCCAGCCGCCGTATCTCCTCTTCTATGCCGACAGAAACCACGACGACGTTCCGGATGGCGACCCCGAGGTGCACCTCGAAGGCTTCGGCATGGAGGACTCGCACTCGATCGCCAATAACCTGCGCTGGGGCCCGGATGGGTGGCTGTACGGCTCGCAGGGGAGCACCGTCACCGGCGACGTGAAGCGGCCCGGCGAGAAGACCGCGGTGCACTCGCTCGGGCAGTGCATCTGGCGATATCACCCGGTGCAGCGGAAGTACGAGATTTTCGCCGAAGGAGGCGGCAACTCGTTCGGCGTCGAGATCGACGTCCACGGCCGCATCTTCTCGGGACACAACGGCGGCAACACCCGCGGCTTCCACTACGTGCAGGGGGGCTATTACCGCAAGGGCTTCGAGAAGCATGGGGCCCTGTCGAACCCGTACGCCTTCGGGTTTTTCGAGAACATGGCGCACCACAATGTGCCGCGGTTCACGCACACGTTCATCTTTTATGAAGAGAACACGCCGGGAAACGGCAAGATCGCGCCGAGCGATTCGCCTGCGGCGCTGCCGGCGAAGTACAACGGCAATCTGTTCGGCGTCGAGCCGCTGCAGAGCGACATCGTGCGAAGCGAAGTGACCCGCGACCGGTCATCGCTGAAGACGAAGGACCTCGACCGGCCGATCACGACGAAAGATACGTGGTTCCGGCCGGTCGATATCCAGGTGGGACCGGACGGGGCGATCTACGTCGCCGACCTGTACGAGCAACGGATCGATCACGCAAGCCACTACCAGGGACGCATCGACCGCGAGCGCGGCCGCGTGTGGCGGCTGTACGGCAAAGGCGGCAAAGGTCAGCGGACGTTTGATCTGACGAAGCTCACGACGACGGAACTGATCGATCTGCTGCAGTCGTCGAACCGCTGGTTCCGGCAGTCGGCCCTGATGGTACTCGGCTGGAAGAAGCCGGCCGATGCGCTGCCGATCCTGTTCGCGCGGCTGAAGGAAGCGAAGGACGATTCGGCCGTCTCGCTGCTGTGGGCCGTGTATCAACTCGACGGCTTGAAGGACGAGTCCGCGATTCAGCTGTTGGGCCACGCCAATCCGTTCGTGCGGTTGTGGACGGTGCGGGTATTGTGCGACGAGAAGAGTGTGTCGAGCCTCGTCGTCGACCGCTTGAAGAGCCTGGCGGAGACCGAGAAGCATTCCGAAGTGCGGAGCCAGCTCGCCTGCTCGATCCGTCGCCTGCCGGCGTCCGAAGCGCTGACGATCGCAAAACCGATGTTGTCGCATGATGGCGATGCCGCCGACATTCACATCCCGTTGTCGCTCTGGTGGGCGATCGAGGCGAAGGCCGACAGCGACCGGGATGCGGTGGTCGATCTCTTCACGGACGCCGGTCTCTGGAAGCACACGCTGGTTCGCGACCATCTGATGGAGCGGCTGATGCGGCGGTATGCCTCGGCTGGCACTCGCAAGGACTTATTGGCCTGTGCGCGGCTGCTGTCGGCCGCGCCGGATGCGGCCTCAGCGAAGCTGCTCCTCGAGGGATTCGAGAAAGCGTTTGAGGGACGCTCGCTGGCGGCGCTGCCGGAGGAACTCATCGCGGCCATTGCCAAGGTGGGCGGAGGGTCGCTCGGATTGCGGCTGCGTCAAGGAGATGAAGCGGCGCTGGCCGAGTCGCTCAAAATCGTCGGCGACGACAAAGTGGCAAAGCCCGACCGGCTGAAGTACATCCAGATTCTCGGCGAGATTCATCCGAAGCCCGCCGTCGCGGTGTTGCTGGGAGTGCTCAAGGCATCGAAGGATGCCGAGTTGCAGACGGCCGCGCTGGGAGCGCTCCAGGCATTCGACGAGGCTCGTCTGGGCGAGGATCTCGTCGGAATGCTCGACTCACTCGCTCCGGAAGTTCGTCCGACGGCCCTCAATGTCCTCGTCACCCGCAAGGCGTGGGCGCGGTCGCTGCTGGCGGCGGTGGACGCGGGGAAGGTCGCGCCGAAGAGCATTCCTTCGGACGTCGTGCAGCGGATCCTCTTCCAGCGCGACGAGCAGATTGCCGCCCTGGTAAAGAAGCACTTCGGCGAGATCAAGGGGGCCACGACGGCCGAGATGCTGGCCCAGGTCGAGAAACTGAAGCAGGTTCTCGCGATCGGGACGGGAAGCCCCTACAACGGCCGCAAGCTGTACCTCAACAACTGCGGGAAGTGCCACCTGCTATTCAACGAAGGAGGCCGCATCGGCCCCGACCTGACAACCTACAAGCGCGATGACGTCCACACCATGCTGGTCAACGTGGTGAACCCCAGCGCCCAGATCCGTGAGGGGTTCGAGAACTACGTCGTCCTCACGAACGACGGCCGGGCCCTGACGGGCTTCATCGCCGATCAGGACGCCCGCGTGGTGGTGTTGCGCGGAGCGGACGGGCAGACCACCGTCGTCCCCCGCAGCGACATCGAAGAGATGTCGGCAAGTCCCAAATCGTTGATGCCCGAGGGAGCCCTCAAGGACTTCACCGAGCAGCAGGTGCGCGACCTGTTCGCCTATCTCAGGTCAACGCAGCCGCTGGCGACGAGGTAGTCGTCCGCGTCAGGGCGGACCCTGTGGAGGTTCCTGCGTGGCTCACGTCGATCGTGTACTCCCCGCTCTCCGCAGCGCCGTCGAGCGCGATCCGTGCGGGTATCTCGAGTGCGGGCTGCGGAACTTCCTATGGGACGCGATGATCGAGGAGGATCGTGAGTCGGGACGATTCCGCTGGTTGGCACTTGGATGCCTGACGGCGGCGGGCACGCTCCAGAAATGGAACGCTCGGGAAGATATTCCGGAAGAGTTTCGGGGGATCCCCGGGACTTGCCTGCATGTGGCGGCGGCCTTCCTCACGGGCCGGTGCAGTCGCGAAGTTGCGGTCGAAGTCCATGACGAACAGCAGGTGCCGGCGGAATCCGACGTCTATCATTGGTATCAGACGTACCTGCCGGACATTCCAAAGTCGCCGGACTGGTTTCCTTTCGCGGCATGCGCGGCCCATGCAGCGCTCCGCGAAACGATCTACCGGAAAGCCGGGCGGATCGGAAACTATGGCGAGAAGGATTTCGAGGGACAGGAGAGCCAGGATCCGAATCTCCTCGCCTACATGGACGTCGGAGGCGAGAAATCGGGCGAGACAGAGATCGCGGAACTCTCCCGCAAGTGGTGGCTCAATTGGCTCGACGTCCAGGTTCCAATAGTCCTCGAACCGTTGTCCCGAATTCGCCAAATGCTTGACAAGCATTGCCGTTGACTCACCTGTCAGAATGCCCGGGTGTTTGGGTTTCGTCGGCCAAACCCGGCCGAGAGCGTCCCGTGGGCATATGATTGGAGGGGTACCGCACCGTATTGCTGGCGACGCTCTTCCCGTCAGGAAAGGTCGGTCGGTTTGATGCGCGTGATATCTCGAACGCTGTCTGGTTGAGGGGCGCGCGGCCGCGAGATTTGTTATGCCATCATCCGAATCCGTTCCCTGGCAGCAGTGCCCGACCCTGACGCTTGATGGTTCCACGCCGATGACTCGGCGGTTTGAGCAGGTTCCCGAGCGAGCCATTCGCGATGCTGGGGAATTGCTCGCGTCGATCCGCAGCTCCATTCCCGCGGCGGCTCGGCGGCTGGCCAACCTGGCGCGGGTGCGGACGCTCAATCGCTTTCATGCCGAACTCGTGGCCCTGTCGCAGTTGGTGAATGCCGATTGGCGCGACCTGATGCTGGCGAATCTCTCGTACGATCTCGTCGTGGGATCGCTCGGTTGCTCGACCTTGACGCTGGCGACGAAGGATGGCCCGGTCGTCGCCCGCAACATGGACTGGTTTCCCGAAGACATCCTGGCGCGGGCCAGCTGGCTCGTCCGAACGGAGAAGGACGGACGGCTGCAATTCGTCAATGCGGGGTGGCCCGGAGCGGTCGGTGTTGTCACCGGCCTGTCTGGACGCGGTTTCGCTCTCGTGCTGAATGCGGTCAGCGGCCCGGAAGGGCACAACGTTCTCGGTTACCCGGTCCTGCTCCATCTGCGGAGAGTGCTCGAAGATTCCACCGGCTTCGACGATGCCATGCGCCGCCTGACCGAGGTTCGCCTCGCGACACCTTGCCTGGTGACGCTTGTGGGGACACGCAACGACCAGCGGGTCACGGTGGAGCGGTCGCCGACGCGGTTCGCACTGCGCCGGCCGCAAGGAGACGAGCCGCTCGTCTGCACGAACGACTATCGGCTGCTGTTCCGCGACGCGGCATCGGGTGAACATGTCCTCTTCCGCACGGCCTGCGGACGGTACGACGCCCTTTGCCAGTCCTTCTCGACGGGCACCGCACAGCGCTCGGTCTCCGATGACGAACTTCTCTACGCGTTGACCGATCCCCGCGTCATTCAGGGGATCACGGCGCAGCACATCATCCTGCGGCCGGGGGCGGGAACAGTCCGGATGTTCGTTCCGACCCGGTTATTGGATTCGCCGCGTCTGGGGTGATGCCGCAGGGGCACAGGTTTCCCGAAGCTCGTCTTGCGGGAAAATTTCGCGGGGGATATCTTTCCGACCCCTTCGATTCCCTCCGAATTGCGACATTCCCTCTTTATAACTTGAGTCTGGTCCGGACGGCGGCGGCGCGTTGTTACGCTCCCGTGCGCCGGTCTGCCCATTTTCCAGCCTTTCGCAGGCTGGGTTCGGTCTCCCTGTTTCGAGCCTTCTCATCCCATGCTGCGTCTCGGCATCATCGATATGGACTCGTCGCACTCGATCGAGTTCACCCGGCGGTTCAACCGTTGCGGGGTGGATGCCGATCAGATTGTCGACGGGGCGACGGTCGTGCTGGGTTACGCCGGCGAGTCGCTGATGTCCCCCGAGCGGGTGCCTGGCTTCCGCAAGCAGGTGCTGGAGTGCGGGGTGGAACTGGTCGATTCTCCCGAGGCGATGATCGGACGGATCGATGCGGTGCTGGTGCTGTCGATCTGCGGCGACGCCCACCTCGCTCGCGTGCGGCCATTTCTCGAAGCGGGCATTCCTTCCTACGTCGACAAGCCGTTCGCCTGCACCCTCAAAGACGCGGCCGAGATGGTCGACCTGGCGCAGCGTCGCGGCGTGCCGATGTTCACTTCGTCGTCGCTCCGTTACTCACACGATCTGATCGCCTTTCGCGAAAAGCTTCCCGCGCTGGGGGGGCTGCATGGAGCCATCTCCTGGGGGCCCGCCAAGCGTCATCCCGGGAATCCGGGACTGTTCCACTACGGGATTCATGCGGTCGAAGTTCTCTACTCGCTGATGGGAACCGGCTGCGAGGAAGTCAGCGCCACCTGGTCCGAAGACGCCGAAGTCGTCACGGGCCGATGGTCGGACGGCCGGCTCGGAACGGTTCGCGGCATTCGCCGCGGCTGCACGGGCTATGGAGGCGCCGTCTTCTGCGAAGCCGGGATCGTGCCGGTCCCCGCCTGCTCGCAATACGCCTATCGCAATTTGTGTCGGGCCATGGTGGAAACCTTCACGAGTGGCAAACCCGCGGTCCCGCACGAAACGTCGCTCGAAATCGTCCGGTTCATCCTGGCGGCCCTCGCCAGCGAACACCATGGGGGCCGCGCAATGCGGCTCGATTAGACGGATAGAGTGATGGAGAGACAGAGGGATTGAGGGAAAGGATGCCCTCGATTGCTCCGCCTCGTCCGACACTCGCTTTGCATCCTGCCGTTCTTGCAGCGTTCTGACTCATCCGCCCTCAATCTCTCCATCACTCCATCCCTCAATCTTCCGACCTCCGCCCCCTTCCATCCCAAGCACGGATGCTCGCGATGATCTCCACACTCCGCCGGCTGACGTTCGCACTTCTGGTCGGGTTCCTGTCACACACCGCCGTGGCTCAGGAATTCCGCATCTACACCCGGGTGATGCTGGAGAATCCGCCGGCGGCCGCATCGGGAGCGACGAAGCCCACCGTGATCGCCCGCAGCCTGACGTTGTTCCATGCGGGGAAGGTTTACGACTACATCGACAGTATCGGCGAGTTGATCGTCTTCGAGCCGGCGCAGCGGCGGTTCCTGATCGTGAACACCACTCGCGACGTGGCGACGAGCGTCAACTTCGATGAATTGCACAACCTGCTGAAGGTGGCCCGCAGCCGGACCGAGACGTACGTCGAACAGCTCGAGTCGGACGGGGATGAGAAATCGAAACTGGCCGCCGCGCAGCTGCGGTTCCAGCTCAATCCGGACTTCGAAGAGTCGTGGGACAACGAATCGCGCCGACTGACGATGACCGGGCGGTTCCTGCGGTACTCGGCATTGTGTGCGGTCGACGAGTCGTCGCAGGAAGTGGTCGATACGTGGCTGCGGTATGCGGACGCGATGGCCCGGCTGAACTATGTGCTGCATCCCGGAGCGCTGTTTCCGGAAGCCCGAATTGCGGTGAATGCGAGCCTGGCGCAGCATCGGAAGCTGCCGGTGGAAGTCGAGTTGATGACCAACGCGGACACCAACATCCATCTGCGGGCCCGGCACGAGATGCACTGGGAATTCGATTCGAAGGACCGGAGCCAGATCCGCAACTGGGACGCGCTGATCGCGGCGAAGTCGGCGGATTTGAAGTCGTTCAAGGAGTACCAGCGGGCGGTGCTGGGGGTCCAGGAGTCGAAGCGGAAGTGACGATCGATTCTCAGCAGGCTCGGACTGTGTCTGGGACGTCCGCGATGCGTGTGTTAGCCTTGTGCTACGTCCCGCGTTCCCCGTCCCGGTTGTGCTGTCTCCGGCTGGAATCTGATTTTTCGATGAGCGACACGGCGTCCACGTGGCGATCGAGGCTGAAACGAGTGCCGCTGTTGTTCCGCGTGCTCGTCGTCATCACGCTGCTTCCGCTGGCCGAGTATGCTCTGCTCGTCTGGATCAGCGACACGATCGGTTTCACGCTGACGCTCCTGCTGCTGCTGTCGTCCGGCGCGCTGGGGACATGGTGTGTCCGGCAGCAGGGGTTGAAAGCGTGGAGCCGCATTCTGCAGCAGGTTCGCCGCGGCGAGCCGGTGGGTGAGTCGATCTTTGACGGCGTGCTGATCCTGCTGGCCGGAATCCTGTTGATCACTCCAGGGCTGCTCAGCGACATCGCCGGCGCGGCACTGCTGTTCACGCGGGTCCGCGCGGCACTCCGCGACCGGCTCGGGGGATGGCTCCGACGCCGCGCGATGATGCAGTTCAAGGCCTTCCATGCGGACGGCCGCGTGTCGGTCGAAGAGGACCTCGGGGAGCCGCGTCCGGAGTCCAAAGCCGAGTCGCCGCCGCCGATCCAGGCGCTCGACGATTATCGCGGCGCGTCCGGAAACCCGTCGAGCTTCCCGATCACCACGATGCCGTTTTCGGTGACCGTGAATCCGCGGGCCCGATCGACATCGTGGTTGTAGCCCACTTCGGCGTGCTCGGGAACGTGCACTCCCTTGTCGATGATCGCCCGCCGCACCCGCGCGTGGCGGCCGATATCCACTCCTTCGAACAGAATGGAATCCTGGACCGAGGCCCAGCTGTTGACACGGACATTCGGCGACAGGACCGACCGCTCGACCTTTCCCCCGGAAATAATGCAGCCTGCACTGATGATGCTGTCCAGCGCCATCCCGGCCCGTGGATTCGTCCCTTCGGACTGGGCGAACACGAACTTGGGGGGCGGATTGGGGGCCTGGTACGTGCGGACTTCCCAGCTGCGGTCGTAGAGGTTGAGCTGCGGGTCGACCGAGATCAGGTCCATGTTCGCTTCGTAGAACGCTTCGAGCGTTCCCACGTCGCGCCAGTAGAGGGCGCTGCCGGTGTTCTTGTCGCGGAACGGATACGCCCGCACGTGGTGCGTGCCAAGAATCGACGGAATGATGTTCTTGCCGAAGTCGTGGGAGCTGGTGGGAACCGTTGCGTCGTGGCAGAGCTGGTCGAACAGGAAGTGGGCGTTGAAGACGTAGATGCCCATCGAGGCCAGACAGCGTGTCGGGTCGTCCGGCATGGGGTCGGGCTGGGCCGGCTTTTCCTTGAAGTCCACGACGCGTTGCTCGGCGTCGATGTGCATGATGCCGAACTGCGTCCCCTCGGCCAGTTCCACCGGGATGCAGCCGATCGTCGCGACCGCCCCGGAGTCGACGTGGTCCTGGATCAGCTCGGCGTAATCCATCTTGTAGATGTGGTCGCCCGAGAGGATCAGGATGTATTCCGCGTTGTGCCGCTCGATCGAGTAGATGTTCTGGTAGACCGCGTCGGCCGTTCCCTGATACCAGTTCTCATCGATGCGTTGCTGCGGGGGGAGAACGTCGACGAACTCGTCGAGCTCGCGGCAGAGAAACCGCCATCCAAGGTTGATGTGCCTGTCGAGACTGGCGGCCTTGTACTGCGTGAGGACCAGCATGCGGCGGAGGCCGCTGTTGATGCAGTTCGACAGCGTGAAGTCGATGATGCGGTAGTTGCCGCCGAAGGGAACCGCCGGCTTGGCGCGATCGCGGGTGAGAGGTTCGAGACGGACGCCTTTTCCGCCCGCGAGAATCAACGCCAGGACGCCACGCATTTCGGTCTCCTTCGGTGGTTTGTCCGTTCTCCCGCCGCCACCACCGGAGGGGAGACACGATACCGCACCTTATCGGGTTGGAACGGCGTTCGGCAATCCCCGGAGTAAATCCGGCGACGTTCTCTGGCGACGCTTGAGTTTTTCGCTCCCGCGACGTTCACAGGCTCCATCGCAGTTGGCCGACGTCGCGGCAACCTGCCCGCGAAAAATAGGGGACCTGGCGTGTCAATTCACGAATGCGGGGCGCCGGCGCTGGCGGACGGCAAGCCCCCACATCGCAGTGACGTCGCGGCCATCAAACCAGCTCTCGGAGAGGCATCCCCTGGTCCAGCAGAAACTGCGGACGTCCGCGAGTGTCGACGATCGTCGTCGCGCGGGCGTTGATGCCAACCACTTCGTAGAGCGTGGCGAACACGTCCTGGTAATGGACGGGCCGGGACACAGCGACACTGGCGGTCCGATCGGTCGCTCCGAGGATCTGGCCGGTCCGCAATCCTCCGCCGGCCAGCAGCGCCGGTCCGACCTGCGGCCCGTGATGCCTTCCTCCGGACTTGGGGTCGACCCGCGGCGTGCGGCCGAACTCGCCCCATGCGACGATGGCCACGTCGTCGAGAAGTCCCCGCTCCGAAAGATCATCGACCAGCGCCGCAATCCCCTGATCGACGATCGGCAGCAGATGGCGGAGCCGGGGAAAGTTCGAGGAATGCGTGTCGAAGTCACTGATCGAGAGACTCACGACCCGCACCCCCGCTTCGATCATGCGGCGGGACAGCAGACACTTCTTCACTGCATCCGGGCGGTCGGCCGTCGTGAACTGCAGCGCCTTGGGGTCTGGAGAGGCCGCCAGCGTGTAACGCGCCAAAGTCTCCGGAGACTCCCGGCTGAAATCGAGTGCTTCGGCCAGTCGACCCGAGGTCAGAATGCCGACCGCCTGCTGCGTGAAGCGGTCCATGGCGTCCATCATCCCCGACGAATCCACTTCGTGCCGCAATCGGTCCAGTCCGTGCAGCAGGTCGGTGCGGTTGCCGATGCGATCGAGCGTCAGCTGTCCATCCAGCGTCAGGCTGATCGAATGATTCGCTCCTTTCGCCTTGAGCTCTTTCACCATTCCCTGTTCGAGGGGGCGTTCGAAGAGGGCGGAGATATCGGGCCGGAAGGGTTGGTAGGACGGTCCGAGAAACCCGGGGCGAGCGCTGTTGCGGACGAGCGGTCGGCCCTGCATCAAGTCGACGAATGTGGGTGCGGGGGCGCTGGTCGATCCCTGCAATCGGGCGACGACCGAACCCAGCGAAGGCCGCCCACCGATGGGCTGGAGATCCTTCGCCTCGAATCCCGACTGGCATTGGAACGCGTCGTGCGCACCCGCGGAACCCACCAGCGAGCGGATGAAGGCGAACCGCTCGGCCCGGCGGGCCATCAGCGGCAGCAACTCGCAGACCTCGATTCCGGGGACCGACGTCGCAATCGGCTGGAACTCTCCCCGGATCTCGATCGGAGCCTCGGGCTTCAGGTCCCACAGGTCCATGTGGGGCGGGCCGCCGTCGAGATGGATGTTGATGATGGACTTGTTTGACGAGCGGATGCCGGCAGCGGCCTCAACCCGCAGCAATTCCGCGAGCGTAAAGCCCCCCCACGCCATCGAACCGGCCGTCAACATCGCCCGGCGGTTGAAAACTGACTTTTGAGGAACCGGCGTTTCGCTCATGACATCGGTCCGCTCGGTTTGTGAGAAGGGTTCACGAAATGAGAGAGGGAAGGCTTGGGAATTTTTTCGGACCGCCCCGTGCCGTGATACCACCAATTACGGGCCAAGCGCCATCCGGCGTGCGGCAGTGCCGCTGGTTCCCGATTCTCGATGACTTCGGCGGACACCGCATCAATGGATCGACGTCGATTGATGCAACTGTGGAGTCTATTTGCTCATTCGGTGTTCGTCAAGGAACGCTTCAAGGCGACGAGACGTGGATTGCGGGCCAATCGGGCACGAAGTCCACGATCAGCAGCAGCCTGCACGCGAGCACTCATCGCAATGATGAATAGACTGCGATTAGCAGCCCCGCGACTCGGCGTTGCTTCAGACCGTGCGGAGTTCCTCGCTCCAGGAAAAAACCGATTTCGCGATTTCGCGGAGGCTTCATTGCTGGCTTTGATTTTCGACTCGGTGCGGTTATTCTTTAGCGAACCGGCATGAACACCTCGGTGTCTCCACCGGTCGATTTCCTCCGGACAGATAGCTCAGCAGGTAGAGCACAGGACTGAAAATCCTGGTGTCGCCGGTTCGATTCCGGCTCTGTCCACTTTGCATAACTCAGGCTGAGCGTAGTACTTACGCTCACCCATCCGAGTCGGATGGTGTGGCCGTTGGACCCGAAAAATCCGGTAGTTTACCGGATTTTGGCTCCGAAAGGCCGCACCGTGTCTGTCCGAACTCCGTCGTACCGCCTGCACAAGCCCTCTGGCCAAGCTGTCGTCACTCTCAGCGGCCGGGACTTCTACTTAGGCGTACATGACTCGCCGCAGAGCAGAGCCGAATACGACCGCCTCGTCGCGGAGTGGCTCCAGAACAACCGCGTCGCACCGACGAACGACCTGACGATCTGTGAGATGCTCCTTGCCTACGTCGTACACTGCGAGGAGTACTACCGCCGGCCCGACAAGACTCCCACCGGAGAGGCGGAGTCGATCAAGCAGAGCATCCGGCCGCTCGTCAAGTTGTACGGCCACACGGCCGCGCGTGCCTTCAGTCCCATGAAGTTGAAGGCCTGTCGCGAAGCGATGATCGACGCCGGCCTCTGCCGCAACGAATGCAACAAGCGGACCCGCCGGCTAGTACGGGCTTTCAAGTGGGCGGTCGAGAACGAATTGGTTCATCCCGACGTGTGGCAGCGGCTGAAAGCCGTTGAAGCACTCCACCCCGGTCGAAGCCGCGCGGCAGAAAGGAAACCGGTCGAGCCGGTGTCTGACGAACATGTCGACGCGATCCTTCCCTACGTCCTGCCGCCCGTAGCCGCGATGATCCAGCTTCAACGGATCACAGGCATGCGTTCGGGGGAAGTGGTCTCGCTTCGCGCAATTGACATCGACCAGTCCCAGGAAGTCTGGGTCTACCGTCCCAGTCACCACAAGACCCTCCATCACGGTCATGAGCGTCTGATCGCAATCGGTCCCAAAGGGCAGCAAATCCTTCGCTCGTGGTTGGCCGCCGATCCGGAAGCACCGCTGTTTTCACCGCGACAAGCGATGGAACAACTCGCGACGGAAAAGCGAGCCAGACGGAAGACCAAAGTGCAGCCGTCGCAACGGAGCCGGCGGAAACCAGTCACTCGCCGGCGGCCCCGAGATCGGTACGACACGCACAGCTACTACTATGCGATTCGTCGCGCCTGCCTGAAGGCGAATGTGCCACCTTGGCATCCGCATCAGTTGCGTCATTCCTGCGCCACCGAGCTTCGAAAGTCCTTCGGCATCGACGGAGCCCGCGTCGTCCTCGGACATCGGTCTGCCCAGATCACAGAGACGTACGCTCAGCTCGACGTGACGAAAGCGATTGACATCATGGCGCGACACGGCTGAGGCGTCGTCCGTGCCGGCGGCTTCTAACCAGTCGCCGGCGACACCGGCGACAAGACACGAACTGCCGCCGGCGGACTCTTTGGACATTCAGTCGATACTCGCCGCCACACTTCACCGACACCAACTACTCCGACCCCGCGGCAGTCAAACTGCCGCGGGGTTTCTCCGTCTGGTGGACGTTGCCGGCGAATGTAACCGCCGGCTCACGCGAGGGGCGCGGGACGACCGCCGGAGTCAGCCGAGCGGCACTTCGACCAGATATGACCCTGGGGGGTCGGCGAACGCACTCGGCCTAAGTCGATTCGCAACAGAGAGTAGCGGCGAAACTCGCGGTCGGCAGCTTTCGACCCATTTCACCCAGGAAGCAAATCCTTGGACCACTTTCGTCTCGGTGGCCATGCGACGCACATCGCGTGCGAGCGTGAAAGCAAACGCCAGCCAGGAGACCGAAAATGGGAATCGACCCGTCCGTCGAAGAAGCAATCACACTTCCGCAAGCAACCAAGTTGCTGCCGCATCGACGCGGTGGAAAGAAAGCGAATGTTGCCACTCTCTACCGTTGGACCAGCACCGGCTGCAAAGGCGTCAAGCTGGAGTTCATCCAGATTGGCGGATCTCGCTGCACATCTCGCGAGGCACTTCATCGCTTCTTCGAACGGTTGACCGCCGCTGCGAACGGACACCTCAGTGAAATCCAGGAATCCAGAACTTCCAGCCAACGGCAGGCCAGCTCAGCGAAAGCGCTGAGCGAACTGAAGCGTAAGGGGGTTTAGACATGGCATCTCAACGGCGCAAATCCATCGCTCACTCAGGGCCAGCGCACACTAACTCCTGCTCCCGACGAGGACTTGCATCAGGAAGTCGTCGCTCCACCCGCAAAGGCGTCGCTTCATCA
>JADZEF010000188.1 GCA_020850695.1 Planctomycetaceae bacterium
CTCACCCGGTATGTCGTGGGCCGAAAGCACTACGAATTGTCCGGCGGATTCCGCGTTTCGCGCGCGGAGATCCCGTCGCGCGGCATCTGGAGCGTCTGGGGAGTGATCGACCTCGGATTTGCCGCGCTGCCGGGACGGTGCCTGGTGCTTGGTGAGATCCCGACCCCGGACGCCCCCGTGCGCATGCGGAAAGCCCGCGGAAACCCGTTCTCGCTGTTACGCGCCGGATTGGCTCGACTTTTCTCTCCGCTCGCCGCGGCGGAAGCGCCGGAAGGGTCTCGCACCTGCCCGCGCTGCGGTGGTGTCAGGACGCGCCTTCGCGAAGTTCGCCGCGACTGGATCTGCGACGACTGTGACCATCGCTGGTCGGGGCACAGCAGCGTCGGCGCGACATTCCTCAGCTACCGCCGCGACGGCGCCAGCGAGATCGCCAGAGCCCTGCGTTCGGAGCTCATACGGCGCGGAATCAAGACGTTCCTCGACGTCGACGATCTGCGTTCGCACTTCTACGACGAGCGACTCCTCCGCGAAATCGAGTCGGCCCCGAACTTCCTTCTCGTCTTATCTCCCGGCTGCCTCGATCGCTGCGTCGATCCGGACGATTGGCTTCGAAAGGAAATCCTGCACGCGATGCAGCACGACCGAAACATCGTGCCGATTCTCACGAAGGGGTTCGAGTTTCCTCGCCCCGCGAACCTGACCCCCGAACTCCGCGACCTCCCGCGCTACAACTGCGTGGAGTACTCGCACGCCTACTTCAGCGCAACGATTCAAAAGCTCGTCGACTTCATGAAGATGGCCTGAGCCGCACGCTCAACCGGTCAACAATCGATGGGCCAGGTATTCGCGCACGTCATTGAGCTGGCCGCGCACCCACGCCGGATCGGTCAACCGCAACGGATCGACCCCCTCCGTCAGCTCGCCCGGAAGCCGGGATTGCAGCGTCGCCAGTTCGGGAATCGATGCGATGAGCGCCGCCAGCTGCGCTTCGTCTGCCTGAAGATCGCGAATCATCGCCGCCAGCTCTCCCATCGGCCCGTCGAGCGACTCGAGGTCGACGTCGGTCGGAAGCGATGTGTGCCGCACGATCTTCTCGATCCAGACACGCCCCCCTCCCACGAGCCCCGCGGCCGATTGCAGTTCCGCCGCCCAGCGCTGCGGCTCGGCCGCGAGCTGCTGATGCGCCCGGCACGCCCCGCGTAAATCCACGCGCACCGCAAGGGGCCGGCCGTCGGCCGCATCCAGGTCCGAACGAAGGCGATCCGCAAATTGTTGCACCACGTCGTCCGCGCGGTCGGCCCCGCCGGCATCCACCGTGCACATCTCCCATCGAAAGACGTCGAGCGGACGAAATTCCGGCGTGACGGTGCCGCGGTCGTCAACCGTCACGAGGAGGCACCCCTTCGCCCCCGTCTCGCGGATATGCCGCCCCTGGAGGTTTCCAGGGAAGTGAATCGGCGCACTTCCGGTCTCGTGGAGCGACTGACGCTTGTGGACGTGC
This sequence comes from Planctomycetaceae bacterium, assembly GCA_020850695.1. Taxonomy (GTDB): domain Bacteria; phylum Planctomycetota; class Planctomycetia; order Planctomycetales; family Planctomycetaceae; genus JADZEF01. Next base: position 1,502 of record JADZEF010000188.1, read on the forward strand.
CCCAGCGCCCAATAGTCGTAACCCCGCCGCTGAAGCCCTTCCGGCGTGCACGGAGCGTATCGTTCGTGTTCCGTGCTCGTTCCGCAGGTGTGCAGCAGGCCGATGTTGAACCAGCCCGAGACTTTCGCCGGATACTTCGCCGAAAGATCGTCGAGCACCGCGGCGCGGGCAAAGCTCTGTCCATGAATGGCGACCTGCAGAGACTCCAGTCGGACCGTATCCGAATCCTTCGCCGGAAACAGGGTGATGTTCGTCGGCAGGGTCAGCGTCCGCGTCATCCGGTTCGCGGCGTCGTGATTGCCGGCGATCAGGAAAACCGGAATGTCCGCGGCCTGAAGCCTCCTCATCTGATCGATGAAGAACAAACCCGTCCGGAAATCCTTCCAGTCTCCGTCGTACAGGTCCCCGGCAATCAGCAGGAAATCGACCCGCTCATCGAGACAGAGCTGCACGAGGTTCTCAAGCGCCCGGCGAGGAGCCTGCTGAATCTCGTCGACCGGCGCATCCGACTCGCGATCGAGTCCGCCGCGAGGGCTGTCGAGATGGATGTCGGCGGCGTGAACGAAGCGCATGTCAGTCGATGGGTGGAAAGGATTCCCGGGATCGTTCGACACTGTTGTCGCGTCCCGAACTCTCAAGATCGTTCATCGCGCCGAAAAACTCAATCTCCCTCAGTCGCTTTCCGGACGAGTTCGATTGTCGTCCCGAACAGATTGCCATCCGGGACAGCATGAGAACTCGCCCCGTGATTCACCGATCGATCCGCCTTTTTGAGCCGATGTCTCGGGTCATGTGCGAAGTCCCCGCGCGTCCAAAACGTTGATGTGAACTGTGGCCATCGTGCGAGCACGACGCATGCGCAGCGATCAATCGCGGACATCGCATTCCGTTCTTCAGGTTCATGCCGCATCTGACCCTGAGACACTGGTCCCGGGCGAAATGTGTGGGACGAAATAAGTGCGACCTTGGGCGGGCGCGTCTCGGAGCCGACGGGTCGGGAGAACTCGCAACGAGAAGGGAACCCGGCACAGGCTTTGCGTTGCGACCTCCCACCACGCGCGAGCGACGCGCGATTCGCGAGCCACGCAGACGCTCGCCGCACTGGGTGGGACGGTGCGCCTCACAGGGCCGGAGAACGGACCGTCCGTCGTCTCCGGGTTTGATGAATGCCTCACCTCACCCGGGAAGACTCCGATGTTGCTTGTCGACTGGATCGCGCGGTGGAAGTCGTCGCTGTTCGCTTCGAATCGGTCGATGGCTCTGCGGCGTCAGCGTCCACCACGTTGTCTCGCGGCGGCCGCCATTCAGTCGCTGGAGCACCGCGTGATGCTGGCCGCGACACCGATCGGCGTGGAAACGCAGGTTAACACGGCGACCGCCGGCGACCAGGAAACGGCCAGCGCACGAAGCATCGCGATGGACGACGCGGGCAACTCGGTCGTCGTCTGGACCAGCTTCGGCCAGGACGGAAGCGCCGCGGGTGTCTATGCCCAACGATTCAACGCCTCTGGCACGCCGCTGGGTTCCGAGTTCCGCGTCAACCAGTCGACCTTTGGCAATCAGATCGGCGCCGTGGTCACCATGAACTCGCAGGGGGACTTCGTCGTCGCCTGGGCCAGCGAGGGGCAGGACGGCAGCGGCTACGGCGTCTACATGCGGCGCTTCAACGCCTCGGGAACGCCGCTCGGCAATGAGACCCGCGTCAACACATATGCCATCAACAACCAGTTCGAAGTCTCGGCCGCGATGAACGACGCGGGGAACGTCGTCATCATCTGGACGAGCAACGGTCAGGATGGAAGCGGCGACGGTGTCTATGGTCAGCGTTATTCCGCGTCGGGATCTCCCATCGGCAGCGAGTTCCGCGTCAATACCATGACGCTCGGGCAGCAGAGCACCTCGGCCGTGACTATGAATGCCCTGGGCGAGTTCACCGTCACCTGGCACAGCCTCAACACCGACGGCAGTGGATACGGTGTCTACAGCCAGCGATATACCTCGTCCGGCACCCGCAACGGCGCCAACACGCTCGTCAATACGACGACGTCCGGCGATCAGTTCAGCCCGGAAGTCGCCACGAATTCGAGCGGCGACTTCCTCATCACGTGGCTGAGCACCGGAACTCAGACCGGGATTTTCGCGCAGCGCTACAACTCCAGCGGCGCCAAAGTGGGTGCCGAGTTCCGCATCGACACCCCGGAACTCCCCGCGGCGACCAACTATGTGCCGTCGATCGCGCTGCGCGACGACGGCAGCTTCTTTGCGGTGTGGACTGTCAGCAACGGTTCGAATGGATTCGACGTCGTCGGCCGCGATTTCTTTGCGGACGGAACCCCGTTTGACGTCGCCGAAGTGCTCAACACGAATCTCGCCGGCGATCAGTGGGCGCCGACGATCGCGGTCGATGCCTCCGGCAACTCCGTCGTCGCCTGGACCAGTTTTCTGCAGGACGGCAGCGGCGACGGCGTGTTCATGCAGAGGTTCGGACTCCCTTCGCAGTCCATCAACGACTTCACCATTCCCGAGAACAGCGCGTCCGGAACGTTCGTGGGCAACGTCCTGGTCGATTCCGGTACGTCCCCATTCACCTATTTCTTCACGGCCGGAAACGAGGCGGGAGCCTTCACCATCAACTCCTCCACGGGGGCGATCACCGTCGCCAACCCGGCCCCCCTCGACTTCGAAACTCAGCCGACGTTCACGATGACCGTCGCGGTCGTCGATGCCAACAATCAGACGCAATTCCAGACCGTCATCGTCCGCCTGACTGACGTCGACGAGACGGGAAACAACACGCCGCCGACAGTCTCCCTGACGAACACCGTCACATCCCTGCCGCAAACGACTGACACGTCCAGCCCGGTCTTCGTCGCGGATATCGTCATCTCCGACGACGGCCTTGGGACGAATCAGTTGAGCTTGACCGGCGACGATGCCAGCCTGTTCCAGATCATTGACTCGCAGTTGTTCCTCCGCGCCGGAACGGTCCTCAGCAGCCAGTCCAATCCGCGCCTCGACGTGAATGTCCAGGTCGACGATCCCACCGTCGGCACCAATCCGGACAGCACCGCAACGCTCACCGTGCTGGTGACCGACCAGACACAGAATGTCGCCCCCGTCGTGACGCTGGCGAATGCGGTCGTCTCGCTTCCGGAAAACACGAACACCGCCAATCGAGTCTTCGTGGCCGACGTCGTCGTCAACGACGACGGCCTCGGGACGAATCAGGTCTTTCTGACCGGGACGGACGCGGCGAGCTTCGAGCTCATTGGCTCGCAGCTCTTCCTGCGGGCGGGAACCGCATTGGATGCCGGTACCAAGCCCACGTTCTTCGTCACCGTGAACGTGGACGACCCGAGCCTCGGCGGGTCGCCCGACGATTCGGCCGCGTATCAGCTCCAGATCACCGACGTCAGCAATTCCGCCCCGACGATCACCCTGACCAATGCGGTCGTCTCGCTGCCGGAAGACACGGACACCAGCACCCGCATCAAGCTGGGCGACATCCTCATCAACGACGACGGCCTCGGATCGAACCAGCTCTTCCTGACCGGGACGAACGCCGGCGTTTTTGAGGTCATCGGCACGCAGCTCTTCCTGAGGGCCGGGACGACACTCAACCGTCAGTCCAATCCGCAGTTCTTCGTCACAATCAACGTGGACGACCCATCGATCGGAGCGTCCCCCGACGACACGATCAATTACCAGTTGAATATCACCTCGGCGCAGAACACCGCTCCGACGCTGGTCCTCGCGAACGCCGTGGTCTCCCTGCCGGAGAACACCGACACGTCGTCCCCCATCAAACTGGCCGACATCGTCGTGAACGACGATGGCCTTGGGACGAACCAGACTTACCTCACCGGTTCCAACGCCGGATTCTTCCAGATCATCGGAAACGAACTCTATCTCCGGGCCGGCGTGACGCTGAATCGTCAATCCAATCCGACGCTGTTCGTGACGGTGAACGTCGACGACCCGAGCCTCGGCGGGTCGCCCGACGACAACGTCAATTACCAGCTTAACATCACGTCGGCCCAGAACACGCCGCCGTCGATGCAGCTCGCGAACGCCACCGTGTTCCTCCCGGAAAATACCGACACCACGTTCGACATCAAAGTGGCCGATATCGTCATCTTCGATGACGGCCTGGGAAACAACCAGCTGACATTGACCGGCTCCGATGCCGGTTCGTTCTTCGTGCAGGGATCCGAGCTCTATCTCCGGGCGGGAACCGACCTCAACCGCGCGGCGAACCCGTCGCTCGATGTGACGCTTCTGCTCGATGACACGAGCGTCGGCGGCACGCCGGATGACTCGATCAACTACTCGATCAATGTCACTGCGTCGTCCAATTCCTCACCGACCATCAGCGGATTCGACGACTCGGCGACTTTCACGCAGGGGGGCGAGCCAACGCCCATCAGCCAGAACGCCACGGTGACCGACTCCGATTCGTCGGACTTCGACAATGGTTCCATGACGGTTCAGTTCACGGACTATTGGAACTCGAACGATCAGCTCGCCGTTCGCAGTGGCTCAAGCGGCACGTCGACGTTCGCTGCCGCGGCCGCCGCGTCGCCCATCACCACCAGCGGCAACCAGGTCCTGTGGAACGGGACGGTTATCGGGACCTACAGCGGAGGGACTTCGGGGAACCCGCTGACGTTCCAGTTCAACTCGAACGCCAACGCCCAGAACGTCCAGGACCTGATCCGTGCGTTGACCTACTCCAACTCGGCCGCAAGCCCCACGACGGCGGGGCGCCAGGTGCAATTGACGCTGACGGACGGTGACGGCGGCACCAGCAGCAGCACCCGCACCACGGTTTCCAAGACCGTCAATGTCAGCTCCACGAGCACGGCGCCCGTGATCGGCAACATGGGATGGGCTCCTACCTTTACGGAAGGCCAGGCGCCAGTGCTCTTCGCCTCGACGGCGACTCTCTCCGATCGCGACTCGACCGACTTCGACACCGGCCGCATGACGTTCACCACGCTGACCAACGGCGAGTTGGAGGACGTCCTGTCCATCCGACACCAGGGCTTCGGGGCCGGTCAGATCGGCATCATTGGCTCGACGCTCTACTACAGCGGGGCCGAGATCGGGTCGTTCCAGGGGGGTGAAAACGGAACTCCGCTCGAAATCCTGTTCAACGGCCAGGCGGATGCCGCGGCCGCCCAGGCGGTCCTGCGGAACGTGATGTTCTCCAACACCTCCGGCAACCCGTCATCGCTGACCCGCAATATCCAGGCCTCGATGACGGACGGGCACGGCGGAAGCACGTCGGTCACCCGCGGGATGAACGTCAAGCCGGTCAACACGCCTCCCGAAATCGTACTCACTCAGAATCCGGTGGATTATCGTGAAAACGACGCGCCGACCCTGATCGATGACCAGTTTGAAGTGAGCGACATCGATTCGATCAACTTCGCGGGCGGGAAGCTCACCATGACGATGACCTCGCCGACGAGCGGGACCAACGTTGCCGACCGCATCCAGATCAACCACCAGGGAACCGCCGCGGGACAGATCGGCCTCAGCGGCATGTACGTCCTGTATGGCGGCACGTCGATCGGGACCTACTGGGGTGGAACCGGGACGACGCCGATGACGGTGTCATTCAACGCCCAGGCCACGCCCGAAGCCGTCCAGGCCCTCATGCGGAACATGATCTTCTCGACCGCCGGCGAGAATCCGTCCGGGGCTGCCCGCTCGATGAATATCACGCTGACCGACGGGGACGGCGGCACGAGCCTGGTCGGTACCAAGACGGTCAACGTCACTCCCGTGAACGACGCACCGACTGTCGGCAACTTCTCCTCGACCGCCACCTATCGAAAGGGTGGCACGCCGATCGCCATCGGAACGGGTTCGATCGTGGGAGACTTCGACTCCACGAACTTCGACGGCGGATCGATGACGCTGACGCTGTCACAGAATGCCGAGACGACCGACCGTCTGACGATCCAGAATCAGGGTCGCTACGCGGGCCAGATTGGCGTCAGCGGTCAGAACGTGACCTACGGCGGCAACATCATCGGAACCTTCACCGGCGGCCTGGGGCTGACGCCGCTTGAAATCCACTTCAACTCGGCGGCGACACCCGCGGCGGTGCAGGCGCTGCTGCGAATGGTCATGTTCTCGAGCGCCGGGACGAATCCGTCCGGACTGCCGAGGACGCTTGACGTGACGGTTTCTGACGGCGACGGCGAGACCAGTCTCACCGCAACCAAGCAGATCAACGTCATGCTGACTCCGCCGGTCATCGCCGGCTGGGACACTGTCGCGACGTTTTACGAGAACGCCGCACCCGTCGTGCTGGATACCAATGCGACCGTCACCGACTACGATTCGCCGCGTCTCGCCGGCGGCACGCTCACCGTCGAAACCACCGCGAACGGCAGCGCGGACGACGTGCTCGGCGTCCGCCACCAGGGGACCGGCGTCAGCCAGATCGGAGTGAACGGCTCGGCCGTCACGGTTGGCGGCGTCGCGATCGGGACGATGTCCGGCGGAGCCGGTTCGCCACTCGTGATTCAGCTGAATGCGGGGGCGACGCCCATCTCCGTCCAGGCCCTCGTGCGGAACCTGACCTTCTCGAACAGCTCCGATGCTCCCAGCACGGCCCAACGGACGGTCCAGTTGAAACTGACGGACGACGACGGCCTTGTCAGCGCCGCGGTCTCGAAGAAGGTGAATGTGGTGGCCGTCAACGACGGGCCGACGATCGACGGACTGGGCGGGACGACGTCGACCTGGCAACGCGGCGCGGGTCCGGTCAATATCGGGCTGGGGTCGCAGGTCACCGACGCCGATTCCGCGGACTTCAACCAGGGCCGCCTGACGGTTCGCTTCTACCAGAATGGGACCAGCACCGATCGGCTGCTGGTTGAGAACCAGGGTAGCGGCGCCGGCCAGATCGGCGTCGTCGGAAGCAACATCACCTACGGGGGAACCGTCATCGGGGTATTCTCCGGAGGGACCAGTCTCTATGCCCCGCTGACGATCGTGTTCAACGCCAAGGCAACGGTCGATGGTGTCTCTGCCCTGCTGAACGCCCTGCAGTTCGATAACACGTCCTCGACGCCGTCCACGACGACCCGTACGCTGCAGATGACATTGACCGATGGCGACGGCGGGACGAGCCCCGGATACTTCACCAACGTGGCGGTGTCGTGATGAACCCTCAACCGACGAATTCTCGACGAGACTTCCTGCGGGTGGCGGCGGTCGGCGGTGCCGCCCTGTCGCTCCCCGCGGTCGTCTCAGGAGCAGACAACATGGCGCATGGAATCCCTCGCCGGAAGTTTGGCCGGACGGACGAGATGGTCAGCATCCTGTGCCTTGGCGGGCATGCGAGCACCAACCCGCAGAAGCTGGAGGAAGCCGAAAGCCTGAAATTGATCCAGCGGGCGGTCGATGAAGGGATCACCTTCATGGACAACTGCTGGGATTACCACGACGGCGTCGCCGAGGAGCGCATGGGGAAGGCCCTCGCCGAGGGGGGCCGCCGCGACAAGACGTTCCTGATGACCAAGGTGTGCGGGCGGACCGCGAAGGACGCCGAGAAGCACCTCGAAGACAGCCTGCGGCGGCTGAAGACCGATCGAATCGACCTGTGGCAGTTCCACGAGATCGTCTACGACAACGATCCCGACTGGATCTTCGCCGAGGACGGCGCCATCCACGTCGTCGAGAAGGCGGTGAAGTCGGGAAAGGTCCGCCACATCGGATTCACCGGCCACAAGGACCCTTCGATCCATCTCAAGATGCTCGAGAAGCCGTTCGAATGGGCGGCCGTCCTGATGCCGCTGAACGTCATGGACGTCCATTATCACAGCTTCCAGAAGCAGGTGCTTCCCGAACTCAACAAACGCGGCATCGCCGCGCTCGGAATGAAGAGTCTCGGAGGAAACGGCTCCATCGTTTCCAAGGCGGGCGTGCCGGTCTCCGACGCCATTCGTTATGTCCTGTCGCTGCCGATCACCAGCCTAGTGAGCGGGATCGACTCGGAGAAGGTCCTCGACCAGAACCTCAAGATCGTCCGGGATTTCCATCCCATGTCGGACGAAGAGCGTCGCCGCATCGAGGAAAAGACGCGCTCGATGGCGGGGGACGGACGGTACGAGTTGTTCAAATCGTCCAAGGCCTTCGACGGACCCGTCCATCGGAAGCAGCATGGGTTCGACACCGAGACCGTTTCATGAGCGGTAACGCGCTCGATGACCGGAGCAGGTTCCTGAAAATCACACCGTTGTGACCGCCGCCGGGGAGTTATCACGATGAACGCCACCGCACTGGAAAGTAAGCCCATCTGGTTGGAAGAGCCACGCCCCCACTTTTCCTCGCTGAAACAGGACGCTCACTTCGATGTCGTGATCATCGGCGGCGGAATCACCGGGATGACGGCCGCCTGGATGCTGAAGCAGGCGGGCAAAACGGTCGCCCTGTTCGAGAAAGGACGGATTGGCGACGCCGAAACGGGCCACACCACCGCCCATCTCACCTACGTCACCGACGAGCGCCTGTCGCGGCTCGTCAAGAATTTCGGCGAAGAGACCGCGCAACTCGTCTGGCAGGCCGGCGACCTCGCGATCGACACGATTGAAGCCATCATCCACCAGTATCGGCTGGACTGTCACTTCAAGCGGGTCCCGGGGTTCCTGCACGCGGCGTTGACGAAGGAGCGCGACGAGACATCCGAGTTGGTGAAGGAAGCCGATCTCGCCCGCAAGCTGGGTTTCGAAGCCGATTTCCTCGCCAGTGTCCCTCTCGTCGATCGTCCCGGAATCCGCTTTGCGAACCAGGCGTGCTTCCACCCGATCGAGTACCTTTCCGAACTCGCCCGGCGAATCCACGGCGACGGGTGCGAAATTCATGAGAACTGCGAGATCTCCGATTTCGAGGAGGATCCGCTGGCGGTGCTGGTCAATGGCTGCACGGTGCGGTGCGACCGCCTCGTCGTCGCCACTCATGTCCCCATGATGGGACTCACGAGCCTCCCGAGCGCGACCTTCCTCCAGACCAAGATCGCGGGCTATTCGACTTACGCCATCGGCGCGAAGGTCCCCTCGGGGTCGCTTCCCCACGCCAGCTTCTGGGATACCGACGATCCTTACTACTATCTGCGGATCGACCCGACGACGGGCAAAGACTACGCGATCCTCGGCGGCCTCGACCATAAGACCGGTCAGCACGACAATCCCGAGACACTCTATGCCGAACTGGAGACTGTGCTGCGGCGCCTCATCCCGCAGGCGGAAGTCGATCACCGCTGGTCGGGACAGGTCATCGAACCGGTCGACGGCCTCCCTTTCATCGGTCCCACGAACGAATCGCAGTTCGTCGCGACCGGCTTCAGCGGCAACGGCATGACCTTCGGAACTCTGGCAGGCGTCATGGCGTGCGACTGGATCATCGGGCGCGAGAATCGCTGGAAGGACGTGTTCGACGTCCATCGCACCAAGGTTCGCGGCGGCGCGCTGGAGTATGTCAAGGAGAACGTCGACTACCCCCTTCACCTGGTGACAGGCTTCGTGCGCAGCCCGGATGCGAAGTCCGTCGATGAAGTCGAGCGAGGCGAAGGACGCATCGTGAAAATCGACGGCAAGCGTTGTGCGGTGCATCGGTCGGCCGAAGGGAAACTGACCGCTTGCTCGGCGATCTGCACGCACATGGGGTGCGTCGTCCGGTGGAACGGCGCGGAGGAGACCTGGGACTGCCCCTGCCACGGTTCGCGGTTTGGAACAGACGGCCATGTCATTGCGGGGCCGGCGGAGAAAGAATTGGAGCCGGTCGCGCTGGCGTAAAGGCTTTGAGAAACAGCACCGGACGACAATCTCAGGCGAAGCGCTCTTCGAACACCTTCACCGCGGTCTGGACGAGAACCAGGTGCCGACGGACACGGTCAGCGAGAGGGGCCTGCATTCCGGATTCGATGGTGAACCCGGGGCCGTACTCCTTGGCGGCGAAGTCCACGAGGTTGTATCCCTCGCCACGCTTACCGGGGTCGAGCCAGTAGAGCCCGCGCTCGAGTCGTTCGAAGAATCCGCCCGGGTTGTAGTCGTCGCCGGCGAGCGTCGCGCCGTCCAACTTCACGGCGGCAATCGCTTCGGTCCCCATTCGCCGTTCCCAGATTTCGTCCTCGTCCGTCTTTTGCCGGCGGGCCGACATCCACAGGGCGTCGCCGCCGTACTCGTGCAGATCGAAAGTGAGGCCCGGCTTGATCTCGGCCATCAGCCGCCGCACCGAGCGGACTTCGATCGGCGCCCAGCGGGTGTCATGGAAGCGGTTGAGGTGCAGTACTTCGCCATCCGGAGTGACCACCAGCGTGTAGGCTCGCTCGAGAGGCCCGGAGGCCGGTTGGTTCTCCGCACGCGAGGGAAACCACAGCCGGCGCCCTTTCAACGGTTCGAGAAAGTCCTCGCCCTTCTTCACGCCGCCGTACAGTCCGCGGTTTGCGTAGCCGTAGTCGCCGATCAGAACGACCAGACGTCCGCCGTCGTCGAGCAGGACCTCACCTTCCCTGCGCAGCAGCGCCTCGGCCTCCTCCAGGGAAGCGATCTCAGGCGGCTTTCCGAGGCCGAGGCTGAGAGCATGACGGAATCCGCCCAGTCCGATCGGGTCGCGCGTCGGCAGGACCCACACTTCGTGCTTCGTCTGCAGCCGCTCGACCAGTTCCACCGCGGCGACGACCCCCGCATGCTCGGTGGCGTGCGCGCCGGCGCTGATGAGGATGGCAGGCTTTTTCGTGCCGCCGCATTTTACGGCGACCAGCGGAGAGCCGTCCGGCGCATGTCCCAGCGTCCGCCACGTGCGCCCACGATTCTTGAGCGTCGCCAGGAGATCGGCGTAGCGGGCGAAGGGCTGCACGCTTTGAACGGATGGCGTTTCGGCCGCGACAATCGATGGCCGGGCCGAAACGCCTCCCGAAACAAGGGCTCCGGCCAGAACGCTCTGCGCCGCAAGACGTCCGTTGACGGCGAGCCAATCGCGTCTGGATAAGGACTTATCGAACCAGGGCATGATGGCTTCTCACGGGTTTCCAGTATTCGCCGTCGCCGATTCCGGAAGCTCGGCGACCGCGGGGGCCTGTTCCCAGGCAAACAGCGACAGCGTGCCGGCGTCCGGGTATGAGCCCTTCCCGGTTGTCTGCGTCACGACGAACCGGTGGCCGTCCGGGGCAATGTCCAGGTCGGTACTCGGGCCGGCAGTGGCTGAAGTCGCCAGGGATTCGTCCTTGCCGGGATCCCACGCGCGGAACTCCCCCTTGCCGACATCCCCGGCGGCCGTCATCAGGAAGCCGTCTGCATGGTATTCCGCCGCGTAGCAGAAACCTTTGAGCGTCGAAGCCAATCGGCGTTTCAGCTCGCCGGTTTCCACGTCGAACAGGAAGGCCGCGGCGGGACCGGCATAGTCGTGGCTTCCACAGGCGACCAGCGTCCCACCGTCCGGAGAAACCGTCAGCGCCCGGATGCCGCCCCACTCGATATCCTCGACGCGCCGGTAGGCCGAAAGCTGCGGGACGTCGATGGTCCGCAGCGCCTCGCCCGTCGCCAGGTCCCAAAACTTGAGCCGCGGCTTCTTCGGCTGACGGTCGGCCGTGACGAGTCGGCCTCCGGGAAGGAATGCCAGCGCCGTGACCGGATGCTCGAGGGGCGCGAGTGCGTGCGTGCAAGCGCCATCGGCGACCTGTCCGACGCGGACGACTCCCTCACGATCACCAGTCGCCAGCAGACGTCCGTCGGCGCTGACGGCGATCGTCTGGACCGAATGGGGATGCGCCGCCAGATTCCATCGCAGCTTCGGCGACTCTCCTCCGCAATCCCAGGCGATCACGCGGCCGGAGAAGTCAGCCGTCAGAACCAGTCCGGTTGCGGCCCGCACCGCACCAGTCACCCATGATTCGTGACCCTCCAGACGGAACGTTTTCCCGGCCGCCACATCGAGGCAGAGGACCGCACGGTCCCGTCCACCGGCCAGCACGAATCGTCCCGAGGGATCGAACGCGCAGCAGTGCAGCGGGACATCGTGTCTGTAGTCAGCGACCAGCGTCGGCTTCGCGGGATCGACCGTCATGGGTGTCTCATTGAAGGCGGATCAGGCGAGCAGTGCGTCAACCGGCTTCGCGGCCGGATCGGCGATCGGGTTCGTCTGGCCATC
>JADZEF010000189.1 GCA_020850695.1 Planctomycetaceae bacterium
CGAAGGGAGCCCCCAGCTTTCGACGCGGAGTTCGCTGGGGGCTCGCAAAGCCTCGACCCCAGCCACCCCTTCCTGGTCATTCAGGTTCGCTGGAACCCTCCTGAAACTTGTGAAATGGACCACTTAGATTCCGAGTTTCCTTGGGCATTTGAATTGCTGCCCTTGGAATTGTTCTCGCCCTCTCCGCGAAATCCGACGATGCCGCGTCACTTTTTCTTGCGGGTCGACTTCTTCTTTCCCTTGCGGGCGGCCTTCAACTTTGCCTTTTTCTTGCCTCCCGGCCTGGGGCGTCCACGGCGCGCGCCGCCGGCCGAGACGGGTTGATCCGGGCGATCGGTCGGTTCCTTCCACCATTCACCACCGTCATCGGGACTGAGGGCCGGTTCGCGATCGGCACGCTGGCCGTGATCGCGGCGGTCGGGGGATTCTCCTCGCGAACCGTACATCCGCTCGCGACGGGCCGAGCCGCGCGACCGTCCATAGGGCGCCTTGGCCTTCGAGCTGCGGCCGTCTTCCGAGTCGCGACGCTTCGCGCCGGCAGGCAGCGCCATGCGGAAATCGAGCTGCCGCCGCTCCACATCGACGTGAGCGATGACCACCCGCACTTTGTCCCCAAGCCGGTACTTCTTCCCGCTGCGGCGGCCGATCAGCGTGTAGGTGTCGGGGTCGTGCTCGAAGTACTCGCCCGGGTCGAGGGCCGCAATGTGGATGAGTCCATCGACCGGAAGCTCGATTCCCTGGCAGAAGAGTCCGAACGACTCGACCCCCGTGATCACGGCATCCAGTTCATCGCCGATCCGCCCCTTGAGGAACGTGAGGAGCTTGACCTTCACCAGTTCGCGTTCGGCGTCGGCCGCACGCCGCTCGGTCATCGAGCAGTGGCGGCCCACCTTCGCGACTTCCAGCTCGCTCAGGCCGGACGGGCGGCCGCCGCGGCGGATCATCTCGTCGATGAGCCGGTGGACCGTCAGGTCGGGATAGCGGCGGATCGGACTCGTGAAGTGGCAGTAGTTGTCGACCGCCAGGGCGTAGTGCCCGAGTTCCTCGCCGCTGTAGTCGGCCTGCTTCATGCTTCGCAGCATCGCGAAGTTGACCGCCGTCTGCTCGGGCTTGCCCTGCACCTGCTCCAGCAGCTTCTGCATGTCGAAGCGGCTCTGGAACTGCTTCACGCGATACCCGAGAGCGTTCGCGAACTCGGCCAGCTTGCGGAGCTTCATCTCCGCCGGATCGCGGTGGACGCGCCGTAGGAACGGGACACCGAGATCGGTGAGTTTCTGCGCCACGGCGATGTTGGCCGCCAGCATGAATTCTTCGATGATCTGATGGCTCTCGTCGTGTTCGACATCGTGAGCGCCCACCACGCGGTTCTCGTCGTCGAGGTCGAGCTTTACCTCCGCGAGCGTCAATTCGAGAGCGCCGGCCGTGTAGCGTCGTCGCCGCAGCATCATCGCCAGCTCGTGCATGCGCTTCAGCAGCGACATGACCTCCGGCGCGATCTTTCCTTCGCCGCGGCTCGAGTCGCGCAGTAGCGGCATCACCTCTTCGTAGGCGAACCGCTTCGTGACGCGGATCGCCGAGTTGGCGAACTCGGTATGAATGGGGACGCCGTCCGCCGCGAACTCGATGAACACCGACTTCGTGTACCGCACCTTCCCCTGCTGCAGGCTTGCGAGACCATTCGAGATGATCTCGGGGAGCATCGGGATGACACGGTCGGGAAGGTAGACGCTGGTCCCGCGCTCGCGGGCCGCCAGGTCGAGCGGGCCGCCGGACGGGACGAACGTGGCGACGTCGGCGATGTGCACGCCGAGCCGCCAGTGGCCACGCTCGGTCCGCTCGAGGGAGATCGCGTCGTCGAAGTCGCGGGCGTCGACCGGGTCGATCGTGATGATTGTCTCGCCGGTCAGGTCGAGCCGGTCGCTCAGGTCGGTCTCGTCGAACTGCTGGGCGGTGAAGCGGGCCTCGTCGACCGCCGCTTCGGGGAATTCGTCGGGGAGGCCGAACTCGTAGATGATCGATTGCGTGTCGACCCCCGGCTGGCCGCGCTTTCCCAGCACCTTCACCAGGACGGCTTCGCCCGCAGCATGGTGCGTGGGGAAGCGGAGCATGTCGATGACCACCTTGTCGCCGTTGCGCGGGCCCTTGACGCCGGGGTCGTCCACGACCACGGGTTCGGCGAAGTTCCGCCCGTCGATCTGCACGAGGGACTGCCCGTCGCTTTCGTAGTACGTGCCGACGAACGTCGTCGAGGCCCGCTCCAGCACTTCCGCCACGCGCCCGCACCGCTGCCCTTCGGCCTTGCGGCGCGATAGGAGCTGCACCAGCACTTCGTCGCCGGTCTGGGCGTCGCCGACATCGCGGGCATCGATGTAGATATCCCGCGAGGGGCCGCGCTCTTCCCCCGCCTTTTCGTGCGGGATGACGTAGGCGGCGCCGCTGCTGGTCCGCTTGAGGATTCCCGCCACGCCGCCGTCGGATGAGCGGTGGCGGATGAGGTCGCGGCTGCCGACGGCGATCTGCCCCGAGACGAGGAGCGACTCGAGAGCGGCGCGGAACGCAGGGAGTTCTTTTTTCGTCAGAGCCAGTTTGCGGGCGAGCCCGTCGGGCCGCTGGGGCTTGTAACCGGGTCGCTGGATGTAGGACAGAATCGTCTGTTCGAGTTCAGGCATTCGATCGTGGAGAGGAGGAACAGTTCAGTCAGGCGAGATCGTGATTTTCCAGCCCGAACGCAATCAGCGGGCCGCTGGTTCACGCTATTCCTGTCGGATGATTTGCGGTTGATCCATTCTACGCACGGAAAGGACATTGCACGTCGGTCAATCGAAAAAGCTTTCGCTTCGTGTTAACTCGAGACCAGCTCCTGTTCCCGTCGAGTTGCGACGTTTCTCTTGGAGAGAAGAGGTTGAGGCAAGATTCCAGAGGGCCGAGAAATGTGAATGAGGAACCCTGGAAGGCAGGAAAAAGGCAGGGGAACGGAGCGAAGACCAGTGAGCGAGATGCGGAACCCGAGCGCCATCCCGGCGGCGTTTTCCGGTCATGTTCCTGTCTGCCTGGGGTCCTTATTCAATCTTCCTCCGGATCGCGTCTTTCGCACGCGATGCGGAGTATGCAACGCTGACACGCGCCAGCCTGCCATATTCGCCTTAAACGAAATCAGCTCCGGGAGTCCGGAGCTGATCAGGCGGATGAGTGAGCGCGGTTGACGGCGTTGGCGCGTCAGCCCTTGTTAGCGACAACGAGGCGGTTGTCGACCCGGGCCACGCCGATGGCGCGGACGATGTCGGCGATGTTGGGAGCGCCCGCATCCTGCTCCATCACTCCTTCGAGGAGGATGCCGTCCTGAGTGCGGCGGACGACGAGCGACTTGAACCGCAACTTCGACTGACGGCGGAGTTCGCGGCAGACAGACTGCTCCAGATCATGGCCGCGGGGCGACGTTGCTTCTGCCGGGGCATCCATCACGGCCGTGCCGCAATCCCAATCGGTGAAAGGACCCTCGGCCCCACCCAACCACGGAGTGTCGAATGAATCAACGCCTGCCTGGGGACGAAGTCCGGACGATTCCCTCGTGGACCTGCTCATTCCGACAACTCCTCTGCTTGAAATGCGAGCGACCCGCCCTGAGTTGTGCTGCTCGCGAATAACCGCCAGTGTAATGATCAGTGTCTTCAAGAGCACTGAAAATCAGCCGCCTTCACCAGAAACCAGCAAAATCCGAGGTTTGATGAAGGGAAACGAAAACAGGGCAGGATAGGGAAATTACGCAGCAACTTGAGGCGATCGCCACGTTTCTGCGAAACTTCAGCGTTCCGTGAGACCCGTGGAAAGCAACTGTCATGCCGCGACCAGAAAGCTCTCCTGAGATGACCTCGGCGGCCGGTTTTCGGCCGCAAGAATTGCCCTGGCCTCCCTTTGTGACGCCTGATGGCCCATGCTAAGGCGATGAAAAGAACGTCGCACGCCACGCTTTTGTGCAGACATTGCACTCGGATTCAACAATTCGCGCCGCTCTGTCATCTCCCCTCACGTCGCGTCCCGATGGGAAAGAACGCGTCAGGGAGTGAAATCGCTCTCGCGGGTGACGGTCAGGCAAAACTCCGAAATCAACCGCGACGCGTTCTCAATGTCCTTCAACGAAATGACTTCGACCGGGCTGTGCATGTAGCGGTTGGGGATTCCGATGATCCCCGTCGCGACCCCCGCCCGGTTGACCTGCAGGGCGTTCCCGTCGTTGGCGGCTGCGACCGAGATGCCGTTGATCTGGATCGGAATCTCGCGGTCGCGGGCGATGTCGTGCAGCTGGTTGAACATCACCGGGTTGATATTCGGACCGCGGAACACTACCGGCCCCTGCCCGACCTTCACCCGGCCGTACTGGTTCTCGTCGATCGTCGGACAGTCGGTGGCGTGGGTGACGTCGACGGCGATCCCCAGGTGCGGGTCGATGCTGAAGGCCGCGGTCTTCGTCCCCCGCAGCCCGATCTCTTCCTGCACCGCCGCCACCGCATACACCGACGCCTCGGGGTTCGCCTTGGCGATCGCCTGGAGCGCCGTGAAGACGACCCAAACGCCGACCTTGTCATCCATGGCCGCCGCACACGCGAGCCCGTTGCGGAGCGTCGTCATGCCGAGTTCGAGCGTCACCGGATCGCCGATGCGGACGAGTCGGCGAACTTCTTCGCCGTCCGCCGCCCCGATGTCGATCCACAGATCCTTGATCTCGGGGACCTTCTTGCGTTCGTCGTCGGTCAGCAGGTGGATGGCCTTGCGGGCGATGATCCCGGAGATCGGTCCGTCGGCTGTCCAGATCTTGAGCTTCTGGCCGATAAGCATCTGCGGGTCCCACCCGCCGATGGGCGAGACGCGGATGTAGCCCTTGTCGTCGATGTGCTTGACGAGGAGCCCGATCTGGTCGGAGTGGCCGTCGAGCATGATGCGGGGGGTGCCGCCGGGATTCACGCACGCCATCACGTTGCCGTGCCAGTCGGTGCGGATGTCGTCGGCGAAACTCCCCGCGAACTTGCGAACGACGTCCTGCATCGGCTTTTCGTAGCCGGAGGGGCTGGGAGCCTCGAGCATCTCTTCCAGAAACGCAAGCAGCGATGCATCCACGCGGACGGTCTCCCGACGAAGTTCGAAGCCATGCAGTACCGATGACGGACCGTCGTTGGTTGTATTCGATCCGCCGCGGGCTCGACAAGAACGCGGCGCGGGTGAGGGCTTCTTTCACCGCAGAGTCATGAAAGAAAGCAGTGGGAATTTGCCCGCGAATGACGCGAATGGCCACGAATGAAAATGCGGAAGAGTAAATGCAGGAACCACGGAAAGGACGGAAGGCCCAGCGCGGGAGTCTCGCAACCCCGTGGATGAGCGCGTATGACCGCTGAGTTTGCCGGGGGGTTCCCTCAATTGCTGTCGTCGGATGGGTTGAATGAGGAACCCAGGAAGGCAGGAAAAAAACAAAGGAACGCCGAAGAAAATGGAAGCTTGCACAGGGACTTCACGAGGCTTCTCTTTGTTCTCCTGTCTTGTTCCTGCCTTCCTGGGTTCCTCATTCATCCCTCTTCCCGGTTTGCGTCCGTTGTGTCTCGCACGCAGTGAATCTTTGAGTGGCGGAAGATTTTGATGGTGAGTAATACGGAATAGATCAGAAGACATCAGAAGGCGGAGGGACACCGGTCGATTGAGTCAGAGCCCTGGTTCTTTGCACGATGGATTGGGGTTCTGGATTTCTTCCATACCTACCGTCCTTTCCGTGGTTCCTGTTTTCTGTCTTCGCTTCTCTGCCGCATTTCAATGTCGAAACTGACTGCTTGTTCCACTCCCGGTGATATGCGAGACTCGGGGTCTCCTCTGGCGGTCGGCAGTCTCCCGCCATCGAATGGCTTCGGTCACGGCCTCTTCTCTCCGGCAGAACAGCATGACCTACTTCAACGCGCCGCGTTTGTCGCGAAGGCACCTGTTGCGGGCGGCGGGTGCGGCGGTCGCTCTGCCGCTGCTCGATGCCATGCTGCCGCGAGGCTTCGCCGCACCCTCCACGTTCAAGGCGTGGGAGAAATCGAAGGTCGTCCACCCGCGGATGATGTTCTGCTACGTCCCCAACGGGGTCAACATCCTCGAATGGGTGCCCCAGACGTCGGGTGAGAAGTATGAACTCTCGCCGACTCTGAAGGCGATCGAAGAACACCGCAACGACTTCACGGTCCTCTCGGGCCTCGGCCATCCTCATTCTCAAGGGGGGCATAGCGGGGCCGACACCTGGCTGACGGCCGCCAACCTCAAGAGCAAACCGGGGGCCGACTACACCAACACCGTTTCGGTCGATCAGATTGCCGCGGAAGTCCACGGCCGCGAGACGCGGTTACCCTCGATCCAGCTCGGCGATATGTCAGGAACCGGCGGGGCGGGGCACAGCCATACTCTGTCGTTCGACATCAACGGCACGCCGCTGCCGGCGGAGAACTCGCCGCGCCGGCTTTTCGAGCGGATGTTCGTCCCCGAGTCGGCCGGCGACCGGGCGGCCACGCTCAAGCGGTTCGCCGAGAGACGTTCGATTCTCGATGACATTGCGGGCGAGGCGAAGTCGCTGGACAGGAAGCTGGGCGTCAACGACCGCCGCAAGCTCGACGAATATCTTTCGAGCGTGCGGCAGACCGAGAAGCAGATCGAGCGGATGCAGTCGTGGGTCGACCGTCCCAAGCCCGAAGTCGCCGAAACGGGACTGCAGCTGGGGAGTCAGCCAGGCAATGCTCACGACCGGCCGATGTGGATCGACGTGATGCTCGAACTAGCGTACCTCGCGTTCATCACCGACTCGACCCGCGTCATGACGTTCGAGTGGTCGCGCGAGGCGGGGGGCTACGGCGGCGGGGGGGAAAACCATCACGAGCTCTCGCACCACGGCGGCGATGCGGGAATGTTGTCGAAGCTGGCGGCCATCGACCGCTTCCATCTGTCGCGGCTGGGGCGGTTCCTGTCGATGCTGAAGTCGACCGCCGAGGGGGACGGGACCATGCTCGACCGCTCGCTGATCCTGTTCGGCAGCGGGATGAATTCCGGCAAGGGGGGCGAGCACTCGCCGAAGAACCTCCCAACGCTGCTGGCCGGCGGAAAGGGGCTGGGCTTCAAGCATGGGCGGCACCTGGCGTTCGACCAGGACAAGCATCCGCCCCTGTCGAATGTTCTGCTGACAATGACGCAGCGAATGGGCATCGAAAGCGAACGCTTCGCCGATTCGACCGGCACGATGAGCGAACTCGTCTGAGTCAACGGCGCTGGAGGCTCCCTTCGGCCCCTGGAAGGAAGCCCCGTCCGGAGACGTACCGAAGGCAAGACATCTGACGCAAAGGCGCAACGCTTCACAGCGCGGCTGGCGCCGCAACCCAACGGAGTTGGCGTCGGATTTCGGTAGAATGTTGGTGTGAACGACATGAACCCGTCGGGAGACCGGACGCCATGAATCAGTCTCTTAGGAATTATCGATCGCCGGTCGTGGGAGCGTTGAGCGGTTGAGGTCGCCTCCGATGATTGTCGGCATGACTGAGGTAGGAACTCACGGAAGCCAATCAAGACTCACCGTCCGCGGCACCTGGCTCGGCGATGTCCTGCCACGTCAGTTCGAAGCCCATGAATTGAACTTCGAACTCGATTCCCGACGAGAACAGAATCCGATGCACGAGTTCTCCTTTCTCAGTGACATCGGCCTCGTCATATCCCCAATCGCCGTATCCACGCGGGCGTGGAAAGCCCTCGTCGGTCTCGGCGACGCTGCGAAACAAGTTGACGGCTCGGTAATGCAGAGTGAAGCGGCGCAGTCCGCCCTGGCCGTCGTCGCCGTCAACAAGCATCCGAAGCGTGCCCGCGGACGGTAAATGCTCGAGCTCTCGCAATCGCCCGTCGTGCAGCGAGATCGATTCCTGCAATGCCACCAGGTCCGCAGGGAGTTGGTCGCGGATTGCGGCCAACCGGGCGTGGTAACTCGCAAACGGGTCGGTGCCGGAGTCGCCCTCTGGAATGCCGCTCCACCACTGCATCGTGAAAAACTTCATGGCGGTTCTTCGAAGAACGTGAACCGAATGAGCTAGCTCGACAGCGCAGCGGTCCCGGCGACGAGGTCCCTCAGCTTCTGTGCGGCTCGACCCTCAGCGATCGCAGCGGCGGCCTTCTCGGCTCCCTCCAACGGGGTGGCCGCCTGACCGCAGACGAATAGGGCCGCCCCCGCATTGGCAACCACGATGTCGCGACAGGGGCCTGCCTCGTTGGCCACCACATGGCGGATGCGGTCGGCGCTTTCCTGCGGGGAGTTTACCTGAAGGTCCTTCACCGCACAGGCGGGAAGCCCGAGCGTTTCCGCAGTCCAGGTTTCCGACCGCACCCGGTTCCCTTCGACATGGAACACCGAGGTCTCACCCCAGAGGCTGACCTCGTCGAGCCCGTCTGCCCCGCACACGACGATCGCCCGGCCGCTTCCCAGTTGCGACAAGGCCTCCGCCATGCGCGACGCCATGCCCGGGTCATGCGTGCCGATCAGCTGGAACTCCGCGCCGGCCGGGTTGGTGAGCGGTCCGAGCAGGTTGAAGATCGTGCGAAACCCGAGCTGCCGCCGCACTGGACCGACATGCCGCATCGCCCCATGCAGCAGCGGAGCGAAACAGAACCCGAGCCCGATCTCGTCGACGCAGCGACCCACCTGGATGGCCGAGAGATTGATCATCACGCCGAGGCTTTCCAGCACGTCGGCCGAGCCACTGGTGCTGGAGACGCTCCGGTTGCCGTGCTTCGCCACCGGCACTCCGGCCGCCGCCACGACAATCGCCGCCGCGGTGCTGATGTTGAACGTGTGCAGCCGGTCGCCGCCGGTCCCACACGTATCCAGAAGGCCGGTTCGCGACGTCGGAATGCGGGTCGCTCGCTCGCGCATCGCCCGGGCCGCCCCGACCAGCTCGGCCGCGACCTCACCCTTCGCCCGCAGCGCCGTCAGGAATGCCGCGATGGCCACCTCGTTCGACTGCCCATCCATGATGGCCGAAACCGCCGCACGCATCTCCCCTTCGCTGAGAGGATGCCCGTCAAGGGCCCGGTGAACGGCATGCAGCACAGGATCAGGAGCGGTCATCGGTGGCTGAAGTGAGTGGCATTGAAGTGTTATCGGCGGATCGCGCGAACCCATTGCGCGGACTTAGACCTAGGCGACGAGTCCACCGCCCATCGTGCCATATTCCTCACGGCAGGAACAGGAACTCATTCGAGTTGAGCAGCGCCCGGCACAACGCCGGCAATCCGTGCTGTTCGACAATCGCCGCACCCGCAGTCGCGTCCGCGGCAGTCGGTTCGCGGCCGAAGGCCACGACGAAGGCTCGGGATGTCGTTGCGGCGGGAGTGGCCTCTCCGCGGGCCTCCACGTCGCGACGGATGCGCTTGGCGAAGAGTTCTGACTGCTGGATCGCGAACCCGCTGTTGAGCAGGTTGAGCGCCTGGAGCGGGGTGGTCGACCGGGTGCGGAGCGGAGCGACCTGCCCCGCATCGGGACAGTCGAACGCTCCGAAAACGCCGTCATTCTGCATGCGGATCTTCGTCATATAAACCATCCGCCGCCACTCGGCCGGACCCATCGTCTCCTTCGGGTTGTAGACACGCACATAGTTGGCGTTCGGTTCGAACGCGCTAAACCCGGGTCCTTCCATCCGCGTGTCGAGCACCCCGCACACCGCCAGAGTGCTGTCACGAATGACCTCGGCTTCGAGTCTCCGCGGCGGAAACCGCCACAGGAGCTGAGTCCCCGCATCGGCCGCGAGTCCATCCTCTCGCGGCGCGCTCGACTGGCGGTAGGTGTTTGAGGTGAGAATCAACCGGTGAACGGCCTTGAGCCCGCCGAGATCCGATGCGAGCCAATCAAGAAGGTCCGGGTGCGTGGGCGGGACGCCGTTCTTGCCGAAGTCCGATGGCGTGGCGACGAGCCCGCGGCCGAAGTGCGATTGCCAGAGACGATTGACGATGACGCGGGCCGCGAGCGGGTTGTCGCGACGGACCAGCCAGCCGGCAAACGCCGCCCGCCGCGAGGACTCGGGAGCGTCAGCCGGAAGTTTCAGTGAACCGCGGGCGGCGATCGTGTCGGGACCGACCGCCTCGCGCTTCGACATCGGATCGCCGCGGTAAAGGCGGTGCGTCGTCCCCGGCGTTTCGAACCGCCCTGCATATGCCATCGCGGCCGGCGCCGACAGGGCCGCAAGTTCGCCCCGCAGCTGCTGGATCCGCTGCAGGACCGCGTATGCGGCTTGTACGTCGGCGGCCTTATCCGACGCGGGGACGTTCGCCGATGCGCCGGTGGTTGCGGCATTCATCGGCAAACGGTCGGCGGAGGAGGCGACGAGCACCCATTGATCGGCGACCGCGGCGACTTCGATGTCATATTCCGTCGGCACGCGGTCCTTGAACTTTCCCTCGCGATCGCGGCCCCAGACGATCCGGTCGATCGTCGCGGTTTCGCGAAGCTCAAGCGTCACCCATCCTTTGCCGGCCGTGTTTGAAATCCAGCTGCGGCCATTTCCGTAGCGGCCGTCGTTGAGGTGCTCGAGCTTGTGGATGTCGAAGCCGGCGAGCGATCCCGAGGCCGTTGCCTTGGCGCCGGCCGACGCCAGCGCCACGTTCTTCGAGTTGTCTCCCGCCGTGAAGATCTCGAGTTCATCGAGGCAAGGCTCGCCGCCGTTGGTGGCGTGGATGCGGAAGCGGACGAAGCGAGCGGTGCGGGGAGCGAAGCGTTCCTCGTTCTGCCGGGGTTCGACGGGCGGGCGGACTCCGAGCGAGCGAAGTTCAGCCTCGCGCGCAGCAAGTTCTCTCGCGATGGTGTCGCGCTGCTGTCGCCGCTCGGTGGTCTCCAAAGCGGGGAGCGAACGCTCGCCGTGCTGGACGCCGGCAAAGACTGCTTGCAGGGCGTAGTAGTCGGTCTGCGTGATGGGATCGAACTTGTGGTTGTGACAGCGGGCACAGCCGAGAGTGAGCCCCAGGAAGGCGGTTCCCGTCGTGTTGACGACGTCGGCGAACTCGTCCTGCCGCTGCATCAGCGTCAGCACGATGTCCGGGCTCTTGACCTTGTCGTAGGCCCCGCCGACGAGAAAGCCGGTCGCGACGTCCTCGCCCATCGTGTCTCCCGCAATCTGGGCGCGGGCGAACCGCTCGAACGGCATGTCGGCGTTGAGGGCCGCAATCACCCAGTCGCGATACCGCCACGCATTCGGCCGCTCCTGGTTCATCTCAAAGCCGTCGGTCTCGGCGAAGCGGACGACGTCGAGCCAGTGCCGGCCCCAGCGCTCGCCGTAGTGCGGGCTGGTGAGGACTCGATCAACCTGCCGCTCCCACGCGTCGGGAGTTTCATCGGCGATAAATGCCGCAATCTCTTCTGGAGTGGGAGGCAGTCCCAGCACGTCGAGGAACAGCCGCCGCAGCAACGTCCTGCGGTCGGATTCGGGAGACGGAGACAGCCCCTTCGCCGCCAGCCCGGCGAGGATGAAGCAGTCGATCGCATTCGCGGACCATCCGGTCGGATCGTCGGGAACGGCGGGCCGACGAATGGGCTTCAGCGACCAGAGATCGCGGCCGGCGAGTTCTGCTCCGTCAACCTTTCCCCAGACCGCTCCCTGATCAATCCATGTCCGAAGCAGATTGACCTGCACGGCAGTTAGCCGCTCGCCATCGGGGGGCATTACCGCGTCGGCCTTGTCGGCCGTCACCCGGGCAATCAAGGGGCTCTTGTCGCTCTTCCCGGGAACGACGGCCGGTTCGCCCGATTCCCCGCCGCGCAGCGCCGGCTCGCGCCGATCGAGCCGCAACCCCGATTCCTGTGCGGACGGTCCATGACACTCGTAGCACCGCCTCGCGAGGATCGGCCGGATGACGGTGTCGAAGTCGACGGACGCGGCAGGCTTCGCGGGCGGGGCGTTCTCGTCCGCTTCACATCGGCGGCAGAGGGCATCCTCGATCGACAAAGTGAACACGAGAAGCAGGAGGCCAGTCCACCGCCGGCCCGAGTCCGGACAGATCATGAGCAGACTCCGTCAGGCGAAAGACGAGTCGTGGAGTGAGCAGTGCGATTCACTCCCATGATTCTAGCGGAGCGCAAGCCCGCGGTCGTCTTTCGCACGGCCAAAGAACGTTGCGTCGGGAGACGACCACGCGTGAGCGTCCGACGCTCTTGTGCGAGAGCGCGTTCCTGCGAGGAGCGAAAGACGGCTTTACGCGTTCGCCTTGACGAATTCCGTCCCCGCATCGATCTGCTGGAACCCGCACGATTCGAGCAGCCCGCGTGCGGCGGTGTTGCTCTCCTCGGCGTGCGCGTCGATGCATTGAATCATCTCGTCCCGCAACTTGCGGCAGATGTCCAGCACGAGCGCCTGGCCGTATCCCTTGCGGCGATCCTTCTCGGGGACGAACAACCCCGCGAGCCCGACCGCCCGCTGCTGCCACTTGCCGATGTAATTTTCGAGCCCCATCAGCGTCACGCGGGCAAACGTCTCCGCCCCCGGCTTCCCCTTGGGACAGAGCAGAAACTCGAGCGTATCGAGGCGGCCGAACCGCGCGCCCCACCCCCAGGTCATGTCGAGTGGCTGCAGCGAGCCGACGACCTCGAGCTTGCGGCGAATGCCGATGAGGCGGAAGTGAACCGGTTCGGGCGGTCCGGTCACTTCGCGCTGATAGACGAGGTGCCGCGCCAAGGGGACATAGCCCAGCTTCTGGAAGAATGGCGCGGCCGCGGGGTCGCTGTCGAGGAATCCCGCCGGTTGGCAGCCGCCGTACAAGCCGACGTAGAAGGGATCTCGACCGGGGGCCGGCCCCGCACTGATCGTCGTCGCTCCGGCGTTCTGAAGATATTCTTCGGCCCGCCGCACCAGTTCGCGTCCGATGCCCTGGCGACGCGACTTCGGCTCGACCACCGCGGCGCAGATCACCCCGTGCTTTTTCTCCAGTCCCGATTCATCGTCCTTCAGCGCGAAACCGGCGTGAATAAAGCCGACCGCCCTCTCGTTTTCCACGGCAAGGATCAATCCCTCTCGCTGGAAGTGCGGCTGCGACAGATTGACGAGGTCGAGAACGTCCGGCGCCAGATCCTTGACGGCTCCGCGGCCCAGCCCGCCCGTATTCCAGAGCCGGGCGAGCTCGGGAGGATCGGAATTCCGGAACGGACGATATTCGATCACAGTCAGAATCCCGGAAACAACCAGGGCAAAACTTTGGCTTCAGAGCGTGAAGGCACGATTGACGCACGCCATTGCAAGGGGGATTCGGATGGTAGCACGCCTGCCCACAGCGCAATAGTGAGCGGATTGACTTCGACATTGCGGAGTGCGTCTTTAAGGCAGGCGGAAAAATCTTCGAGGGGCGGAGCCGTGGAAACAACGCGGAACCGAGCCGCGATCGGTCGGGGGTGCATCCTTATAATTGGTCGGGTGTCACCGGTTCATGGCGATCAGCCCGCCAAATGGAATCACAGCGAGTTTCACCACGGAGTCGAGAGTGCGGCGAAGGCCTCATTCTCGACTCCGTGGTGAAAAAATGCTTGTGAGTTCGACGGAGGCCAAAAGATGAGATCAGACGCAACGCCACCAATTGTAGGATGCAGCCATCAGTCGGTTCCCGGACACTCCCCTCTTGACGCGGTGACTTGTGAAATCGAAAAATGAAGCGAGTGTTCGGCGTTCCTTTTCGAGTGCCGAGCCGCGCAGTGCGGAATGGGCTCGACAAACTCGTCTGACAGGATGGCCGGTCATGGTGCGGTCCGTGCGTGTGGCGTCGATCGTGGGTCTGGCAATGGCCGCGACTGCGGCCGTCGTGGTGGCGAGCGGCGTGGGCGTTCACGCAGAGGATCGGGAGCCGAGCCGCCGCAAGGCGGTCGGGAAGACCGTCGAGAAGCAGGAAGAGCCCAGGGGCGAAGCTCCGGTTTCGACACGCCGCGGCAAGCCCCGAGTCTTCGCTCCGCGACCCGCGCCGGTGTCCGAACCGGAAACCGCAAAGCCGGAAGCGCCGGTCGCGACGCCGAAGCCGGCTCCCATGCCGGTGAAGCCGGCCGAAGACACGCCGAATGTCGCGGGGAAGCCGCTGACGGACAAGCCGGCGGAGTCGAAAGAGACCGAGAAGAACCCCGACAACATGGTCGGCCGCTTCATGCGGGTCGTGCGGGACAAGAGCGGGAAACCCAGGTCGCTCGACACCGCGGTCGTCCGGTACGCCCCGGCCGACGGCAAGGGGGAACTCGTCGTCGATCTCGTGGGAGCGGTGCACATTGGCGAGAAGGCCTATTACAAGGCCCTCAACGATCTCTTCGAGAATTACGACGTCGTGCTGTTCGAACTTGTGATGGCCGAGGGGACGAAGCTTCCCAACGGCAAGGGAAAGAACGACGGGATGATGTCGGGAATGGTCAAGTCGATGCTCAACCTCGAATCGCAGGTGGAGAAGATCGACTACACCAGGAAGAACTTCGTGCATGCGGATCTATCGCCCCAGCAGATGGGCGAAGCAATGGAGAAGCGTGGCGAGACGGGGTTCACGCTGACGCTCAGCGTCGTGGCCGACATGATGCGAGAGGCCAATCGCCGCGAGGCCCAGGCCCGCAAGGACCCGGGCAAGGGGGGACCGTCGGAACTCGACCTGTTCGGTGCGCTCTTCAGCAACGACAGCCTGAAGCTGAAGCGCGTGATGGCCGACCAGATGGAAGAGTCCGGCGATGCGGCGGCCTTCGGCCCGACGCTCTCGACGCTGCTGATCGACGACCGCAACGCCGCGGCGGTGAAGGTCCTCGATCGGGAGATCAGGAAGGGACACAAGAAGATCGCAATCTACTACGGGGCCGCCCACTTGCCGGACCTTGAAAAGCGGCTCCTGCGGGACTTCGCGCTCAAGTCGGTCAGCACGACGTGGCTCGAAGCGTGGAATCTCGCCCGCTGATCGTCACTCCGTTTGTCCCAGAGCTCAAACACGGAGCACCGATGCGACTGGCGGCGCGGACCCTCGCGCTCGTGCGTCCGACACCGGGAGGGGTCCTCCGTGAGCAGGAATGCCCGTGTGGCACGACGTCTTTAGGCTTTGTCGGAAAACTCGATCTGGACGTAGCACGGGCACTCATGCCCGTGCGAAAGCCTTCACCATCGTCTCACTCACGGGCATGAGTGCCCCGTGCTACGAATGCATCGGCACTCCGAACCCTGTGTTTTCCGACAAAGCTTAGAACAACCCGTGCAGCGGACCGCCCGGGGCGGCCAGTTGGTCGACGCGCTTTGAGACGGCCGGGTCTTCAATGAGCGGCGGGGCGTGGTGTGACTTGATGCGGGCGTCAATGACGACCGATCCACGACAGCCCCAGTGTTTCTGGGTGATCGTTGCTCCGATCCCGTGGATGTCGGCCGCGGGATTCGAGCGGGTGAACGTGACCCATAGGAAGTTGTTGAGCGACTGCGCGGTGAACGCGGCATCATCGACAAGCACGATGAGCGGGAAGCCGGCGATCGGATGGTTGGCGGGGTAGTGATTGCAGAAGCGGGCGAGATCGTCCTGGATACCCTCGGTGGACTGCGCCGACCATCGTGGAACGGTCACCGCGAGAATCCCCGGCATGACGACCCGCACATCGCGAAAGCCTTCGGGCAGCGAAAGCCCCGCGGGGAGTTCCGTCGGCAGTGTGCGGCGTGCCGGGCCGGCGGCGGCGATCACGAGCTTCGATCCGGCGTTGAGGCCGGTTCCGGAGTAGTCGAGCGTGTCGATCGTCGTCCGCGTCTGGAAGTGGAGGTCGGTCTGCGGGTCGAACCGTTCGAGGAGGTGCCGCAGGAACGCGGGGATGTCGTGGATGTCGAGAGCCGGATTGTCCTCGTAAGCCACGATCAGCAGGTACTTCGCGAGTGACAGCTGGCCCTGTCCGAGGATGGCGTTCGCGTTGGTCAGAAGTTCCTGCGGGCGTCGGACGGATGCATAAGGAACATAGCGCTCGCTGCCAATGGCGAGGAGCAAGGGGTGGACCCCCGCCGCATCGACCGCGTGCACGGCGTGCACGCCGGCGATGACAGAGGGAATCGCGGGGCCTGTGATCTCGTGGATGATGGCTCCGAACGACGTGTCCTCCTGCGGGGGACGGCCGACGGTCGTGAAGGGCCAGACGGCTCCCGGGCGGTGCGTCACCCGCTCGACGTTGAGGACGGGGAAGTCGTGGGCCAGGCTGTAGTAGCCGAGGTGGTCTCCGAAGGGACCTTCGGGCAGGACGACGTCGGGGTCGATCGTCCCCGAGATGCAGAAGTCGGCATCGGCGTAGAGGGCGGGGCCGTGCGGGTTGCGGATCATGCGGATGCGGCGCCCGCTGAGCGCCCCCGCAAACGTCAGTTCGGACATCCCCTCGGGGAGCGGCATCACGGCGGCGAGGATCATCGCCGGCGTTCCCCCGACGAAGATGTTGACCTTCAGCGGCACACCCTTGCGGAGAGCCGCCGCATGGTGCACGCCGATGCTCCGGTGAATCTGGTAGTGAAGGCCGATCTGCTTTCCCGGAGCGTACTGTCCGCCGGACAGCTGGACGCGGTACATGCCGAGGTTCGACTGCATCAGTCCGGGACGGTCAGGGTCCTCGGTGTAGACCTCGGGGAGCGTGATGAAAGCGCCCCCATCGTCGGGCCACGAGACGACCTGCGGCAGCTCGGGGACGGTCGTCGTGTGCGACATCACCGGACCGCTGCGAACCGACTTCGGCAGCATCCGCAGGGCAGTGAACGGTGCCCCTCGGTAGGTCCACGGGTGACGCAGCGCCTGCGTCGGGTCGATCTTCAGTTCGACGAGCCGCCGCACCGCGTCGAGGGTGTCGCGGAACAGAAACCGCGTCCGTTCGACGGTGCCGAACAGGTTGCTCGCCATGGGGAAGCGGCAGCCCTTCACCCGCGGAAAGTACAGGGCGGGGCCGCCGGCCTGATACACCCGCCGCTGGATCTCGGCCGCTTCGAGCCGCGGGTCGATCTCGGTATCGACAACGCGCAGCTGCCCGGTGCGGGAGAGATCGTCGAGGCATTCCCGGAGGTTGCGATAGCCCATTCGGGGAGGCGGGGGGACGAGGATGCGGAGGACAGAATCGGAGCGGATCGTGCGCGGATTTCCGCCGAGGTGCGGAGGTCCGCGGGATTATAGAGTCCTCACGCTGCGGAGCGAATGAACGGGCTCACGCCGACGGCTTGTCATCGGTGTAATCGATGCGGAACGGCTTGTTGGTGATGAAGACAACCACGACGTCTGCGGCGGCGCTCGCTCCGTGCTCCATCGTCTCGCCTTCCGGAAACCATACGAAGGTTCCCGGGCCGTATTCGCCGCGGTGCGTCACGAGCGTCCCTTCGAGCACGTACATTCCATGCGAGCACGGATGCGTGTGGCTGGGGTTGATCACCCCGGCGGGATAGCGGACGAGCCGGATCTCCATGCCGGTGTCGGGATCGGTGTGGAGGTTCTTGCGATAGAGATTGCGGCCCAGTTTTTCGTTGAACCGCTCTTCCCAGGGGATGTCGCCGGTGCGGAGAGCAAAGTACGAATCATGCGACATGAGCGGGTCTCCGGAGCGTGAGCGTGCTGCGCCGAAAGTGGATGATCGACGAGGCAGACGGTCGATTTCCATCGTCTGACTCGAAGCGCCTCAGCATACCGATGGCGTTGGGTGATGGAATGCTTCGGAGCGTACGCTCCGCGACTCGACTGGCACATTGACAGACTGCTCGCGTGTCAGATGACGTAGCCGGCCAGTCATTTCAACACCGGGGCAAGCCCGGTGGGGCTCGGTCCGACACGTCGATCACTTGCCGGACGTGTCCTGGGTCACCAGTTGGCGATGCTCGCCGGACGTCTTGCCGTTGCCGCTATGGCCATTGCCCGCGTCGCCGTTCTCGGGCGTGCCGTTCGCCGGCTCGCGGAGCGAGGCATCGTTCGCGATGCGGACGGTCTCGTGACCGTGGCCAGTGCCATGAGCTGCGCCGTTCTGTCCTGAAGCGACGGGGGTTCGCCGCGCCTTGCGCCCGGCGGCCCGCTTCTGGATCGCTTCGTTCGCCGCCTTCCACGACCACGCCAATCCGCGCCGCAACTGCCGCATCCGCAGGAAGTCGAGCGTGAACTGACCCGCGGCCCGCACGTAGCGGTTCTGCAGCAGGTGCGTGTCGGTCAGGCGATCGATCACGAAGAAGAAGACGGGGGTCAAGATGATCCCGAACATCGTGACGCCCAGCATCCCCGCGAACACGGCCGTTCCGAGGGCCTGCCGCATTTCGGCTCCAGCCCCGTGCGAGAAGACGAGCGGCACAACCCCGAGGATGAACGCGAACGACGTCATCATGATGGGCCGAAGCCGCAGCTCGCACGCATGGAGCGTCGCCTTGGTGCGGTCAACCCCTTCGTCGCGGCGGAGCTTGGCGAACTCGACGATCAGGATCGCGTTCTTGCACGCGAGGCCGATGAGCACCACGAAGCCGATCTGCGTAAAGACGTTGATGTCCTGCTTCGCGATCCACACGCCGGTGATCGAGCAGAGGACGCACATCGGCACCACGAGAATGACCGCCAGCGGGAGCGACCAGCTTTCGTAAAGCGCGGCCAGCACGAGGAACACGAACATGACCGACAGGCAGAAGACGATCATGCCGGTGTTGGTCGTCGTCTTCTCGAGGTACGTCAGCTCGGTCCATTCGTAGCTCATCGACGACGGAAGCACGTCCTTCGCGATGTTCTCCATTGCCGCAATGACCTGCCCGCTGCTGAAGCCGGGGGCCGAATTTCCGTTGATCGGGGCGGCGCGGTACATGTTATAGCGCGTGATGATCAGCGGGGCGCTGTTGGGGCGGATGTTGGCCAGGGCCGTGACGGGGACCATCTGCCCGTGGTTATTGCGGACCTTCAGCCGCGAGATATCTTCCACTTCGTTGCGGAACTGCGAGTCGGCCTGAACGATGACCTGCCAGGTGCGGCCGAAGCGATTGAAGTCATTCACGTACCGCGAGCCGAGAAACGCCTGAAGCGTGCCGAACAGGTCGCCCAGGGAGACTCCTTGCTTGAGGCACTGCTCGCGGTCGATGTCGACGTAGAGTTGCGGGGAGTTCGCCTTGTAAGCGGTCGAGAGGCCGACGAGCCCGGGGGTCGCGTTCCCCTTGGCGATGATTTCGTCGGTGTATTTCTGCAGGTTTGTCAGGCCGACGTCTCCGCGGTCTTCCACCATGAAGCGGAAGCCCCCCGCACGGCCGAGGCCGCTGACCGCCGGCGGCAGGAAGACGCCGACGAACGCTTCGGGAATCTCGGCCGCCATCCGCTGTCGCAGCTTGTTGGCGATGGTCTCGCCGTACAGGTCGTGCGTGGTCCGCTCGTCGAAGTTCTTGAAGATGATGAACATCGACCCCAGGTGCGAACCGTACGCGCTCAGCACGAACGCGTTCCCGGCCACCGAGTTCACGTTCTTGACGCCGGGCGTTTCGAGCGAGATCTGTTCGATCTTCGAGATGACCTCGCGCGTGCGGAGGGCGGAGGCCGAGTCCGGCAACTGCACGGCGCAGACGAGGTATCCCTTGTCCTGGCTGGGAATGAACCCCTGGGGAAGCTGGCGATAGCCCCACGCCGTCAGGACCAGCAGGCCGCCGTAGACCAGCAACACCATCGCGGGAATGCGGAGCAGCCGCGCGACGAGACGCGTGTAAACGGTCGTCGAGAATTTGAAGCCGCGGTTGAACAGTCGGAAGATCCAGCCGAAGAGCGTGTCGACGAGCCAGGTGAGCGGGTCGCGTTTCGCGCCGCGGGGCTTCAGCAGCAGCGCGGCGAGGGCCGGGCTGAGAGTGAGCGAATTGATCGTCGAGAGGAGCGTCGAGACGGCGATCGTCAGGGCGAACTGCCGGAAGAAGGCTCCGATGATTCCCGAGAGGAACGCGCACGGGATGAACACCGCCGCCAGCACGAGGCCGACCGCGATGACCGGCCCGGAGACTTCATCCATGGCGCGGATGGCCGCGGCGCGCGGCGGGAGGCCTTGTTCTATATAGTGCTCGACGGACTCGACCACCACGATCGCATCGTCGACGACGATGCCGATCGCCAGCACGAGTCCGAACAGCGTCCGGTTATTGATGCTGAATCCCGAGAGAGACATCGCGGCGAACGTGCCGATGATGGCCACCGGCACGGCGATCAGCGGAATGATGGCGGCCCGCCACCCCTGCAGAAACAGCAGCACCACCAGCGCCACGAGGATGACGGCGTCGCGGAGCGACTTGAAGACTTCGTTGATCGACTCGCGGATGAACGGCGTCGTGTCGTAGCCGACTTCGTATTCGACCCCTTCGGGGAAGTCGGCCGACATCTCCTTCATCCGGGCCTTGATGGCGTCGGCGGTGCCGAGCGCGTTGGCGTCGGGAAGAAGAAAGACCGCGATCCCGATGGTCGGCTTCTGGTCGAAACGGTTGCTGATGTCCTGCGACTTCGCCTGGAGCTCGGCCCGACCCACATCCTTCAAACGGATGATGCGACCATCCGGAGTGTTGCGGAGAATGATGTTGTCGAACTCTTCCGGCTGGACCAGGCGGCCGCGGATCGTCAGCGGGATCTGCAGCGTCTGGTCTTCGGGGCCGGGAGGCTGGCCGATCTGGCCGACCGCGGGCTGCATATTCTGTTCGCGGAGGGCGTTGACCACGTCGCTGACGGCCAGCTCGCGGGCGGCCAGCATGTCGGGGTCGACCCAGATCCGCATGCTGTAGTCGCGCTGGCCGAACAGGAAGACTTCGCTGATGCCCGGCAGCCGCGCGATCTCGTCCTTCACGTGAAGGAGCGCGTAGTTGCTGAGATAGAGCTGGTCGTAGCGGCCGCTCGGCGAGTGCATGCTGATCGTCAGCAGGATCTCGGCGGAACGCTTGCGGGTGTTGATGCCCGTCTGCCGCACGACTTCAGGGAGCTGCGGCATGGCGAGGCCGACACGGTTCTGAACCAGCACTAGCCCCATGTTGAGGTCGACGCCGGGCTTGAACGTCACCGTGAGCGTGTACGAGCCGTCGCTCGTACACTGCGAGTTCATGTAGAGCATCTCTTCGACGCCGTTGACCTGCTGCTCGATGGGAGCGGCGACGGTTTCGGCGACGACCTGGGCGCTGGCGCCTGGGTAGTTGCAGTCGATCTGGACGGTGGGAGGGGCGGCGGCCGGGTATTGCGAGATCGGCAGCGTCGGGATCGCGACAGCGCCCGCCAGCGTGATCAGGATCGAGATGACCGCGGCGAAGATCGGGCGGTCGATGAAGAACCGGGAGAACACAGTGAGCCCGGGGTTAGGTGGCTGGTTCCGGGAGGAAATTCAGGGCCACGGAAACGACGGATCGGACGGAGTTTCGCGGAAAATACGGTGGATGAGACAGCTTCCGCGAGGTCCGTTCGCTCCGTCGTTTCTGTGGCCTTTCTGCGGGCCGGAGCGAAGTCACTTGCCGGCTTCGGCCGTCTTCTTTTCCTGCTTCGAATCTTCTGCGGCCTTCGAGACGGGCTTCACCGCCGTCTTCGTCTCGTTGCCTGCGGGGGCATTCTCGGCAAGGGGCTCGGTTCGCTCTTTGGCGATCACCGGGATCTTGGGACGGACGCGCTGGAGACCCGTGACGATGACCTTATCGCCCATCGACAGGCCCTTCTCGATCACCCGCATCTGTCCTTCCAGCCAGCCGACTTCGACGCGGCGATAAACGGGGACATCCTGTTCCTTCTGGTTCCCTTCCTTATCCTCCACCATCGCCTTTTCGACGACATACACAAAGCGGTGCCCCTGGTCGGTGCCGAGGGCCACTTCGGGAATGAGGATCGATTGCTGCTCGGGGCCGATCGGCACCCGCAGCCGCACGAACATGCCGGGCGACAGGAAGTTGTCGGGATTCTGGATCTCCACGCGCGACCGCAACGTGCCTGTGCCGATGTCGACCTGGTTGTCGACCCAGTCGATCATGCCGGTCAGCGTCGTCTCGTCTTCGCCGGCGAGGCTGATCTGGATCGGACGGCTGCGGTCGGGAGCCGACTTGAGCTTTCCCTCTTCAACCAGCCGCCGCATCCGCACGATCGAACGTTCGTCGAAGTCGAAGTACGCGTGGATCGGGTTGAGCGAGACGACCGTCGCGAGGTGCGTGTCGTCCTCTTTGACGAGGTTGCCCGGATCGACCAGCCGGCGGCCGATGCGACCATCGATGGGGGACTTCACTGTCGTGAAATCAAGGTTGAGCTGGGCAGCGGTTTCGTTCGCCTTGGCGACCGCGAGCGCCGCGACCGCGTCTTCGTTCGCGAACCGGAAGTTCTCGTACTCTTCCATCGAAATCGAATTCGCCGCCTTCAGCCTTTCGGCCCGCTTGAGCTGGCTGGCGGTCTGCTTGACCTTCGATTGCACCTGCTCGACGGTCGCCTTCGTCCGATCGAGTTCGGCCTGGTACGGCTCGGGATCGACCTGAACGAGAACGTCGCCTGCCTTCACGTCGGCCCCGTCCTTGAAGCGGACATCCTTGAGATAGCCTTTGACCCGCGCCCGGATCTCAATCATCTTCGGCGACCAGGTGCGGCCGCTGAATTCCTCATGCTCGGTCACCGTCCGCATGATGGGTGTGACGTACTGCACCTCCGCGAGTTTCAGCGGGGGCGGATCAGCCTTCGTCTTCTGACAGCCGGACGCACCACTCACGGCCCCCGCTGCGGTGAGCAGCAGGGCCACGCGAGAGGCCGTCAAATGGAAGGAGTGGCTTCGCATGGAAGCTCCAGGCATGGATTCAGCGAACCGGGCCCGAAGTGAAAACGGGCCAGCGGGGATCGTCGGCGGGAACTGTCGAACTCAGCGGCAAACTACTCAAAAAGCCGCAATCCGCGGCGAAATCTCTTTCCTTCATCGTCCGGACATGCCACAATGCATGACTGACTGGTCAGTCAGGATTGTCGATTATAGCCCACGGGCAAGACGATTCAATGGCCATCTGAATTAAATCGAGACCCGCTCGCATGTCTCCTGTTGTGCCGCCGGCCACGACCAAACCGACCCCGACGACGGACCGCCGCGCCGAGCGCCGGCGGGCGATTGTCGAAGCGGCCTCGCCCCTTTTCGCCCAGCTCGGTTACACCGACTGCGACATGGAACGGGTCGCGACGGCCCTGGGGATCGCCAAAGGAACAATCTACCTCTATTTTCCCGGCAAGCAGGATCTGTTTTTCGCGTGCGTCGACTGGGGCATGACGCGGATGCAGCAGGCCGTCATCGGCGCGGCCGAGACCACGAAGGAGCCCTTCGAGCGGATCGGCCGGGCGGTCCGCGCCTACCTGGAGTTCTTCGAAAAGCACCCGCACTTCGTCGAACTGCTGATCCAGGAACGGGCGATGTTCAAGGACCGCAAGCGCCCCACCTACTTCGAATATCGCGACCGCAACCGCGTGGTGTGGCGGGCCATCTACACACAGATGCAAGCCGAAGGAACGCTCCGTACCGATTTCCCGGTCGAGCGGATCATGGACGTCGTGGGCAACCTGCTCTACGGCACGATGTTCACGAACCACTTCAATGGCCGCACCGCATCGCTCGACGAACAGTACCGGGCGATTATGGAAGCGGTCTTCGCCGGCCTCCTGAGCGAATCGCAACGCCCGCAGTGGACACTGCCGGCTCCATGTGCGGCACCCTGCGACGCACCGAGTCCGACCAGCAATTGATCGCCGCTGTCACCGCACTTCCGTGAGCGACGCCACCAGCACAGCCGTGGCGACCGACACGTTGAGACTCGTCACCGCGCCGCGAGGCGTCAGGCGACAGACCTCATCGCACGTCTTGAGCGTCAACTGCCGCAGCCCGCGCTCTTCGTTGCCGACGACCAGCAGCCAGGGGCGATCGCGCGGAACGTCGCGCACATCGCGCTCCGCATGCTCGGACGAGCCAAGAACCCAGACGCCCGCCTGCTTCGCTGCTTCGAGCGCCTGCGCGAGGTTGGCCCGTAAATTGAACGGGACCGTTTCGACGCCTCCGGAAGCCACATCGTAGACCGTTCCCGTCAGCGGGGCCGAGCGATCGCGAGTGAGGACGATTCCCTGAACGCCGAAGAACGACGCAGTGCGGAAGATGGCCCCGACGTTGTGCGGGTCTTGAAGTTGATCGAGCGCCAGCCAGACGCCGTGCGGAGCGGCCGCGACCCGTTCGGCCGAGAAGAGTTCTTCGAGCGGCGTATCGGGCCGCTCGCGAATGACGGCTTCGGCCGCGGCGGTGCGTCCCGCGTCGGGATCGAATCCGTGCTTTTGCGTGCGGCGGCCTTCATGCTTCGGAATGCTGGTGACTGGTATCCGCCGCGACTCGGCTTGGGCGACCACCTCCTGCCACGCCCCGTGAGGAGATCCTCCCGACAGCCGCACTTCGATCACGTCCTGCGGGCGATGCGCGAGGGTGGCAAGGACGCTATGTGGGTTACGAAGCGAGACCGTCACGCGGTTGCCATCCGTTACTTGCCGCTACTTGGAGAACCCGCGGCGTCGCGCCGTGCTGTAACGGGCCAGGGCTTCCTCGATGACGGGAAAGGCCGCCGACGCCGATTCGAACTCGTCGACTTCGACCTGCTTTCCTTCCAGCATCTTGTAGTCCTGGAAGAAGCGGCGGAGCATCGAGAGGCGGTGCGTGGGGAAGTCGCTGGCGTCGAGGAACGAGTTGTACTCAGGGTCGTCGATGCAGACCGCGAGGATCTTGTGGTCCTTCTTACCGCCGTCGATCATCGTCATCAGGCCGACCGCGCGGGCCCGCACCAGCGTGAGCGGGTGAACCGATTCCTGGCACATCACCAGCACGTCGAGAGGGTCGTCGTCTTCGGCCAGCGTCTGAGGGATGAAGCCGTAATTGGCCGGATAGTACACGGCCGAGTAGAGGGTGCGGTCGACCTTGAGGAGACCGGTCGACTTGTCGAGCTCGTACTTGACGCTGGAGCCGAGGGGGATCTCAACGACCGTGATGAATTCTCCGGGGAGCCTTTCCCCGGGGGTAACGTCGTGCCAGGCGTGAGTCATGTGAGATGCAGTGAGAGTGCTGAAGAGTGAAGGGCCCGTCTGAGAGCCTACTTCACCGGAGAGAGACGGCCGGCACGGCGCCGCCGGCCGAACTGAAGTGTGGTGAGGGTCGTGCGAGTCAGTCTACAGGAAACGGATGATTGCAGGAAACCGCGAGACGAAATCGTTCGCACGTCGGGGAGCGGCGAACGCCGATGGGACTGACGTCACCCATTCTTTTCGGAGTCGATCGATGCGGTTTGTCCTGTCGACCCTCGTCAGCCTCCCGATCCTTGGCTTCCTTGCCACACCGTCACGGGCGGATGGGTACGCGGTGATGGCCTGGCCCGCGCCGGTCGCACAACCGTTGGTTTACGCCGCGCCGCCGGTCGTGTACTCCGCACCGGCCGCGACTTTCTACTCGGTCCCGGTGATGGTC
The DNA here is from genome assembly GCA_020850695.1 of Planctomycetaceae bacterium. GTDB lineage: Bacteria > Planctomycetota > Planctomycetia > Planctomycetales > Planctomycetaceae > JADZEF01. The sequence goes on from JADZEF010000189.1 coordinate 25,439, forward strand.
GCGACGCCTGTCGGGCTGCCGACCTATCAGTACTACGGCTACCCCGAGATGTCACCCCGCCTGCGCAAGGTCGAGTACCGCTGGAAAGACGGGATGTGGGAGATGAAGCAGAAGTGGCGTTGAGGACGGGGCCCGCGCGTTGCCGCAGGGAAATTGGTCATTGGTCGTTAATCATTGGTCAGCGATCATTTTGCCAGAAATGACCACTGACCACTGACGAACGATCAATTCTTTTCCCGGCTCTCATGGCAACTTCAACGCAAATGCATGGCCGCACGCTGTCGTGGGATGCGTGACGACTCTCGGCGACAGAGCCGCGGCATCAGCTGTTGGCGGCTGGGGCCGCAGGCTTCGACTCGGCCTTGCGGTACAGGAGCGTCAGCCGCGACTTGAGTCGAGCCGCCTTGTTGGGGTGGATGAGCCGCTTCGCCGCCGCCTGGTCGAGCGATTTGTAGGCGAGCGAGAGCTGGGTCTTCGCGTCCGATCCGGTCGCCGCCGCCGTCCGCACCTTCTTGAGGACGGTCTTCAGAGCCGACCGCTGCGTGCGGTTCAGAGCCCGCCGCTTGAGGTTCTGACGCAGGGCTTTCTTGGCGCTTTGAGTGTTGGGCATAGGACGTTGCGAAATCTACAAGTCTAGTCAGAACAGGAACTTCCGCGGGCACGGCCGCGACGGACGCTCGGGTCCGAACCGGAAAGAATCAAGGATGATAGCGGGATGTGCGTTGGGATGCCAGCCTGCCGAGCGGTCTGCTGCCGGACCCCTGCCGGACGGGCGTAGGCGCGGATTTCTGCATTGCCTGTCGTGGTGGACTTGAGAGACGCGGCGAGGACCTTTCTATAGCAGCCCCGCCTTGTCAAAGTGCTGCCGCGCGAGCCGCCGATCGGGCCCAAGATCGCAAAGGACATGCCGCTTCCGATCGACCGACACGCCGCTTGCTCGGAAGCCGCCGGAATCAGGCCTTCGTTCAGCGAGACGGCTTCCCTGCGGCCAGTTTTCTGGCGCGCTCCAACTCCGCCGCTGCGCGCCGGTCCTGCGGTCGAAGCTCGACCAGCCGCTCGAGAGGAGCGATCGCTTCGTCCGGGCTGTCGGCAAGAATCAGAAGAATTCCCAGGTTCAGCAGAGCCTCGGTATTCGTCGGCCTGAGCTGCAGCACCTTCCGCAAAAGACGCTCCGCTTCCTGCGGATCGCGGTTGGCGAGCAACGCCGCCAGGTTGTTCGCCGCCTCAATCGATTCGGGATTGAGCTCGATCTCGCGGCGAAACTGCCGCTCGGCCTCTTCGGACTGACCGCTGGCAACGAGCGCATTTCCCAGTGCCGCATGCAGGCCCGGGAACAGCGGGTCGAGCCGGATGGCCTCCTCGAACTGCGCAATGCCTTCGGCAAGCTCTCCCCGTTGCACCAGAGCCTTGGCCAGGTTGTAACGCGCCGTCGTCGAATCCGGATCGATGCGGACCGCATCGTCGAAGTGAACGATGGCCTCGGGGAACCGGCCCATCGCAGCGTAGGCCGAGCCCAGATGAATCAACCCGTTCAGAAAGTCGGGACGCTGCTTCAGAGCCGACTGATACCACGTCATCGCTTCATTCGTGCGGCCTTGCCGTTCCAGCATTTCTCCGAGAAAGACTTTGGACGCCACATGCGATGGAGCTTCACCGACGATCCGCCGGAACCGCTCGGTGGCCTCGGCGAGGTTTCCCGCGTCGGCCAGGCGCAGCGCCTTGTCGGCCGCCACGTCATAGGGCAGGAGATCTTTGACATCCGGGAGAGCCGTCGCGTCGGAGCTGGAAATCGCGTGGTCGGCCCCGCGGAGGTAACCCAGGGATTCGAGCGCCCTTCGCTCGCCCGCCGTCAGTTGGACGCTGGCCGACTTGCGGGGATTGAGCCGCTTCTCGAATTCCTGAAGTCGGGCCGCCATCTCCTGCGATCGCTCGGCGTTGGATTCCGCCAGATTCCGTTGTTCGTGAGGATCGGCCTGAAGGTCATACAGTTCGGGGCGTGTCGTGCGGACGTACTTCCACCGCGCGGTGGTCAGACTGCGGAGCGGCGACCAGCCGTTCTGAAGGAAGGGATCGTCCGTGGCGGCGAGGCTTGGCTTCTCCGGCAACGGGGTCCCCTCCAGGGCCTTTCGGACCGATCGACCGGTGACCGGCTCGGGGAACTCGAGGCCGAGCAGATCGAGCAGCGTGGGCGTCAGATCGACGAGGGAAACGACGTCCGGCACACGGCGAGGTTCCGAAGAAGACGAAGTCGACCCCCGCGACAACCCTTCCGGCAGGCGAACGATCCAGGGCACCCGCTGGGTCGACTCGTAGAGCGTGTAACCGTGGGTGCGCTCGATGTGTTCTTCCAAGCCTTCCCCGTGGTCGCCGACGACGATCACAATCGAATTCGGAAACCCTCGCTTCTCCAGGTCCTCGACCTGCTGAAGGATTCGCGCGACCTGCCGATCGACATAGGCGATCTCGGCATCGTAGGGCCGGTCATGAAAGCGATCGCCGAATTCCTCGACATGGTCGGAATACGGCTCGTGCGGATCGTAGAGGTGCACCCAGCAGAAGACCGGCGCCGCATGCGGCCGGCCCAGCCACTCGATCGCGGCGTCGGCTGTCTTCCGCCCGTCACGCTGTCGCTGCAGGGAGTTGTCCGTGACATGCCCCGAGAGGTCATCGTCGTAATGGTCGAAGCCTCGGCCAAGGCCGAATTTCGAATCGAGCACGAAGGACGAAAGAAACGCGGCGGTCTCATACCCGCTCGATTTCAGCATCTCCGGCAACGTGGGAATCGATTCGTGCAGGCGGCTGCGGCCATTGGTGCGAAGTCCGTGTTCGGCCGGGTAAAGGCCCGTGAGCAGACTGGCATGGGTCGGCAGGGTGAGTGGAGCGGGGGAAACAGCCCGGTCGAACAGGATGCCCTTGGATGCCAGACGATCGAGCGTCGGGGTGAGCGCGTCGGTGTGGCCGTAACACCCGATTCGATCGGCACGGGTCGTGTCGAGGGTGATCAGGATGACGTTGGTCGTCGGCGGCCGCTTCCAGAACCGCGCCGTAATTCCAACTCCCAGCGCTGCCCCGGCCAGAAGGATGACGATTGCGGTGATCCAGCGCCGGCGCGACATCGGACGAATTTCTTTCTGGAAGGATTCCGTGGCGCGTGTCCTTCACGGCGTCAGTCACGAGGTTGACGGGGCGCCGTGAGAGGCCTGGCGTTGTCGAAACTTGATCTGGACGTCTCGGCGCTTCTTCCCGGAAAGCCTAACTGTCGCACCATGTGCGTTGCCATAGCTCGAAGACCAGCAGCGACCAGAGGCGGTAGCTGTGGTCCCAGGTGGAGCTGGTGTGCTCGTCGACCAGACGCTGCACGGCTTCGGGCTTGAACCAGTCGCGGTCGAGGGCCTTTCGTGAGAGGAGTGTGTCGCGGAGGAGGGGTTGGAGTTCGCCGCGGAACCAGTGGTCGAGCGGGACGCCGAAGCCCATTTTTTTTCGCGTCTGGATCGAGGCGGGGAGGAAGTCGCTGAAAGTGTCGAGGAGGATCCGCTTGCCGCGGCGGCCTTTGAGCTTGAGGTCGAGCGGCATGCGGGCGGCGAGTTCGGCGACGCGGTGATCGAGGAAGGGGCAGCGGGCTTCGAGGGCCGAGGCCATCGTGGCGATGTCGACCTTGGTGAGGATGTCGCACGGGAGGTACGTGAGGACGTCGGCGCAGGTGGTGCGGGTGACGAAGTCGCGGGTCGGGGCGCTGCGGTAGGCGGCGAGGAGGAACTCGGCGGGATCGGAGTTGCCGAGGGCCGCCTGGACGCTGTCGGAGAGGAGGTCGCGGCGGCGGGTGGCGTCGAACGTCGAGACCCAGGTGAGGTAGCGGCGCTCCGGGGGCTCACCAAGCGCGGCGAGGAACCGCTTAATTTTTCGTCGAAACGATTTTTGCCGCACAGACGACGGAATGCGCTGCCAGATTCTTGCCGACGCGACGGCGCGCAGCGGTCGCGGGAGGCGATCGAACCGCGCGGCGAGCCGCACGGCCTGGTAGCGGTCGTAGCCGGCAAAGAGCTCGTCGCCGCCGTCTCCGCTGAGGGCGACGGTGACGTGCTTGCGGGTGAGTTCGGCGAGGGCCATCGTCGGAATCGCCGAGCTGTCGCCGAAAGGTTCGTCGTAGTGCCACACGAGCTTCGGAAGGACGTCAAGCCCCTTGGGCTCGACCACTAGTTCGTGATGCTCGGTCTTGAGATGGGCGGCGGCTTCTCGAGCGTAGGACCTTTCATCGAACTGCTTGACCGGGAAGCCGATCGAGAAGGTCTTCACCGGCCGGTCGGAGAGGGACTGCATGAGGCCGGTGATGATCGTCGAGTCAATGCCGCCGGAGAGGAACGCGCCGAGCGGGACATCGCTGCGCATCCGCAGCCGGACCGCTTCCGTCAGCGTGGCGCGCAGCTCTCGACGCCAGTCGTCCGGCTTCCACGAAGCGGAATCGTGCGCCGCGCCTGCATCCCCTTCCGAAGCGGCGGTCCCTTCCTGGTAGGGAGGGGACCAGTAGCGGCGGACGGTGATCGTTCCGTCTTCGACCATCAGCCAGTGGGCCGGGGGGAGCTTTTGATAGCGCTTGAAGATGCACTGCGGGTGCGGGACGTATTGATAGGTGAGGAACGCGTCGAGCGCGTGCGGGTCGATCTCGCGCGGAGCGCCCGTCACCTGCAGCAGGCCTTTGAGCTCGCTGGCGAACGTCAGCTGCCCCCGGGCGGCTCGATAGAAGAGCGGTTTCTTGCCGAGGCGGTCGCGGGCGAGGAACAGCCGCTTGGCGCGGTCGTCCCAGAGGGCGAAGGCGAACATCCCCCGCAGCCGCTCGACGCACGCGGGACCATACTGCTCGTAAAGATGAACGATGGTCTCGGTGTCGCTGTCGGTCCGGAAGACGTGCCCCTGGGCTTCGAGCTCGGGGCGCAGCTCGCGGTAGTTGTAGATCTCGCCGTTGAAGGCGATCCACACCGTTCCGTCTTCGTTCGAGAGGGGTTGGTGACCGCCGGCGAGATCGATGATCGACAATCGCCGATGGCCGAGTGCTCCGCCGGGGCCGGACGTTCGTTGCTCGCTCGGAAGGGCCGACGCATCCGACGGCCTGCGCCCACCGATCAGATGCAAGCCAGGGTCGGTTTCGGCCTGCGAGTGATACAGACCGAAGTCGTCTGGACCGCGGTGCGCGAGGATCTGCGTCATGCGGCGGAGGTCATCGACCGCGAGCGGCGACGCGTCCTTTCCCCAACACCCCCCGGCGATCCCGCACATGAAATCACTCTAAAGTAGCCCTCTTGCTCCGCAAGAGGTGGAGCCGATCGCGCAGCCGAGCTCGAATGAATCTGAATCGCCCCGTGCGCACAAGGCTTAACCTCAGGCGGAACCTGAGGGCTACTTTGCCCTCTCACTTATCATGATACAGCACGACGGGAGCGATCAATCCGCCCATTCCCAGCTCGTTCAGATCGGTGCGGTTGGTGAAGACCGCGATCGTGTTCTCGCCACCCGCCTTGACGGCCTCGGTGACGTCGATGGACGCCGGCTGGCAATATCCCGCGAACTGGTCGACCTTCTCCCCTTTGTCGTTCACCCACGGACAGTGCTTGCCGTTCACGAAGACTTTCGCCGTGCCGTCGGTCGCGCCGAGCCACAGCCAGATCTTCTTGCCGGCGGGGACTGCGGGGAGCGTGACCTTGTGGCGATACCAGGCGGCCCCCATGTAATTGTGTAGGCCAAGAGCCGACCACGTGTCGATTCCGGGGTTGCTCGTCTTCCACTTCGAGTCGTCGAACTCGGGCTTCTGCCAGCCGGCGGCTTCGCCTGCCTTGTCCTTGTCGACTTCGAACTTCCACTTCTGCAACGGAGTGGGGGTGAGGATCGTCTTCTCGCGGGCGATGCGGGCGGCGTCGTTGTGCGTGGCGTCGTAGAACGACTTGAAATAGACGCCGTAGATGCCTTGCGGGCCGGTCCAGCCCATGCGGCCGAAGGCGAACTGCTTCTCGTACTTCGTGCCGCCGTCGGTCACCCTCTGGATGTAGGCCTTGCTGTCGGCGTCGAGCGTCGCGAAGCGCCCCTCGTTGAGGTCGGCCCGCATCTTGAGGAACAGCTCGAATGCCTTGAGCGAGTCATCGGCCATTCCGATGCGGAACTTCTCCTCGGGCGTGACGGCCTTGGCGATCGCCGCGTTCATCAGCTCGCGGGCCTTTCTGATTTTCTCGCCGCCGAACCGCCGCAGGTGTCCGAACCCGCACCCGCTGTACTCCGGCGTTCCCGTCCAGACATCGTCAATGAAGGTCCAGTAGGCCGCCATCTCCTTCGCCGCATTCCCGTAGAACAGGCGGTGCAGCTCGTCGAAGATGTCGGCCGGCTTCTGCGTCGGATCCCACGACAGCCGCGTCCCCAGATACAGAGCGTGCATCACCACTTCGAAGTTGGCGAGCGTCTCGGGCTGCCAGTAGCGGCAGTTGTATTGGAAGGCCGCCGGGACATCGACCGACCATTTCTTGATGAACGGATTCGGGGCGCCGGGCTCGGCCAGGAAGAAGCAGTAATAGTAGTACGAGACCGCGGGCGTCACCTTGCCCCACTTCTCCAGCAGCTCGCGGAACACCTTGTTGTTGGGCTCGCCGTCGTCCGTCATCGGATGGACGCGGCTGTAGGTAATGGGAGCGATCTGCGGGACGAGCGCCGGGTGAAGCTTCTCCCGCACCGGCGGCCGCGTGCTGACGCCGTACGCCAGCATCCCGAAAATCAGGTCGGGATATTTCGGCGAGACGCGCTCGGCAATCCGGTTGCAGAACCACACCTGCCGATCGGTCAGCGAGATCCCTTGAAACGAGGGATCGAAGTCCCCCGCATCGAGCGCCTGATCCTCTTTCGAATTGTCGTAACCGAGTCCATCCTCGGACGAGAGGGACCAGCTCAGCGTCGCGGGCGCCTTCGCCTGCAACTCGATGAGATGATCGCCGATCGCCTCCGGAAGTCCTTTGGCGCTCCATCGCAACCGCACCGGCTGAGGTTTGCCATCGACCGTTCCGACCCACTCCGGATGCGCCTGACGTTGCTCTTTGCTGACGTAATGCTCCAGTGCATGCCCGGCGCTCAGCAGCAGCCCCCCGAGGCGATTGCGGCGCTGGTAGTGGGGGTCGGCGTACCAGATTCCACGGAAGTACGAGTGCGGAGCCTCGGAAACGTCCTGCTCCTTGAGCGAGATCGTCTTGCTGGACGGGATCACTTCGCCGAGGTCGCTCGGCATGAACCAGCGGCAGCCGAGGTTGTGCAGGAACGTGTAGACCGCATAGCTGGTCGACAGGTCCGACTCGCCCCACAGGCCGACGCCATCCGCCGCCACGACCACCCGCAACCCCTGCTTCATCTTTGCGGGCTTCTTCGGCGCACCCCACTTCTTCTCGGCCAGCGAACCGATGAGAATTGGAATTCGCTTCTCTCCGGCCGCGGGTGCTCCCGCCACGAGATCGACCTTCGCCCCCGAGATCTTTTCGAGATAGTGGGCGAGGTCGATCACCGAGTCGCGAACCCGCAACCGCAATCCCTCGGGCGTGACGTCGGTGTAGGCGGTCGTCTTCTCGGGCCGTTTGCCGTCGCCGAGCGTCTCGGCATCCACGAAGATGGCGGCCCGGGCCTGGCCATCCTGAACGAGGACAACGTCGGCATGCACCGGGGCCGTCGCTAGAAAGAGAAGGCCGACAGCCAGGCTGCTGATGCCACGAGCAGATCGAGTCGTCAACACGAGCGGGCTCCGAAAAGCGTGAGCGACGGTTGAAGCACGACCCCGATCATGGGGCGAGTCACGGGGTGTGTCAAACGACGAACGGCAACGGATTGTGCACGGTCGGCTCAACGAAGTGGCCCACTGGCTCCGCCTGAGTAAAACCGTGCAAAGTGACGACGCCGATGAACTTCAACGCGCGGGCGTGCGAACGGCTAAGTGGTCCATTTCACAAGTTTCAGGAGGGTTCCAGCGAACCTGAATGACCAGGAAGGGGTGGCTGGGGTCGAGGCTTTGCGAGCCCCCAGCGAACTCCGCGTCGAAAGCTGGGGGCTCCCTTCG
>JADZEF010000190.1 GCA_020850695.1 Planctomycetaceae bacterium
CAGGTCAATCCGATCGCCGTGAAGCCGCGGCCGTTCGTCAAGGAATGGAAGATGGACGAGCTGACGGTCCTCCTCGACACGAAGCTCAAGCAGCGCGATTTCGACAAGGGGCGCGAGATGTTCGCCGCGGCGAACTGCTTCGGCTGCCACCGCTTCGCCGACGAAGGGGGAGCGACCGGGCCCGATCTCACGGTGCTGGCGGGGCGCTTCAGCCGCCGCGACATCCTCGAATCGGTTCTCGAGCCGAGCAAGACGATCAGCGATCAGTACGCCGCCGTGCAGGTCGTCACGCAGGACGGCCGCACCGTCGTCGGCCGCATCGTCAACCTCGCGGGGGACGTCGTGCAGATCAACACCAACATGCTCGACCCCAACGCCCTCGCCTCGATCGATCGCAAGCAGATCGAGGAGATGCTGCCGTCCAAAATCTCCATGATGCCGGTCGGCCTGCTCAACACGCTCAAGGAAGACGAGATCCTCGACCTGATGGCCTTCCTTCTCTCCCGCGGCGATCGCAACAGCCCGTTCTTCCAGTAGGACCGGTCATGTTGCTCCCCGCATGGAATTCCCTTCGTCTTCCCGTCATCGGCATGCTGCATTGCCCGCCGTTGCCGGGGGCGCCGCAATTTGCCGGCGATCTCAAGGCCGTCCGCGACGCCGTGCTGCGGGACGCCGAAGCGCTTGCGGCGGGGGGCGTCGATGCGCTGATGCTCGAAAACTTCGGCGACACCCCGTTCTATCCTGGGCGCGTCCCGGCAGAGACGGTGGCGGCGCTCACCGCGGTCGCTGTGGAAGTGCGACAGAAGCATGATTTGCCCCTGGGCATCAACGTCCTGCGAAACGACGGCTGCAGCGCGCTGGCGATTGCGGCGGCGGTGGGGGCCGAGTTCATCCGCGTGAACGTGCTGTGCGGAGCGCGATTGACCGACCAGGGCATCGTCCAGGGAATTGCCCACGACCTGCTCCGCGACCGATCCCGGCTGAGGGCCGAGTCCGTCAAAGTGCTGGCCGATGTGAACGTGAAGCACTCGGCCGCGCTCGGTGAGCGTTCGCTGACGGACGAGGTGCACGACCTCGTCGAGCGTGGCGGAGCCGATGCGGTGATCGTGACGGGGGCCGCGACGGGAAGCCCTGTTGATGGCAGGACACTACGGACGGTGAAGGATGCGTCCAGGTCGCTCCCCGTGCTGCTGGGAAGTGGTGTCGCCGCCGATTCCCCCGACGAGTTCTTCTCCCTCGCCGACGGGCTGATCGTGGGGACGTCGCTCAAGCAGGAAGGCCGAACCACCTCGCCGATCGACCTTCACCGCGTCGAGGACTTCATGAACCGCGTCCGTCAGGCTCGCACGTGATTGAGCAGACCGCGCCGGAACGCCGGGTGGATTCTGTGAGAATCCGCTCAGGAGTCAGAATTCATCCATCCCTCTTGCCGGCCCAGACGTGAGCGCAGCAAAAACCCATAACCTGTTGCAGGTTATGGGTTTCGGAGTGGATGATACTGGACTCGAACCAGTGGCCTCCACGATGTCAAGTCAGTCGCGAAACGGCAGAAAATGGCACGAAACCCCACGATTTTCAGAGTTTATCGGCAATTCGAGGGGCTTTCAATGTGTTCTATATTTACCAGTGCTTTTCAGCTCTTTTCATCGGTAAGTGGTAGAGAAGTGGTAGTAACTCCTGATGAGGATAAGTCGCCATCCCCCCGACGCAATTCACGTTTTCGTTCGGTACCCCGGCCAACTCAACATCTCTGAGAGCAGCAAACTTCTGCCCGGGCAGAAGCTTCGCCTCGACCTCATTCGCCCGCTCGGATCATCTTCGAAGGAGTGGGGCACGCGCCGGAATGGCAAGGCCCGAGGGTCGCAGCCACCATGGTGGTCAATGTGACCTACCTTGCCACTCTTGAGCCGTTTGTCCCCTCGGTCGATTTCACCGACGCGTGAAGATGCTTCCGGAGGAAATCATCGGACCGGAGTGGTGCAGCGTGCACCGGTTTTCCGCGAGCACTGCTCCGGCGGTACGATGCGCAGCACGGTGGTGTACTCGCTCCTTTCAAACCACGGCGAGTTGCTGACCTGGTTCGGCAGAGACCCCGAAGTCGAGCCGAAAACACCTCGACTGGATTGCCCCACAACCGTGGGGGGCGCGAGCCCGAGAAGCTCCACTTCGTGAAGGGCCACCACGGCATCAAAGTTTTCGGCCAGCAGGCCTCCCGCCTCGATACCCCCCCCGGCAACCGGAGTCGATCCGCCAGACAGGCACCCCACGTCGTCAAAGGTCCCCGGCGATGTCATGGACATCGACGCGCTCGGCGTCCCGGCCGTCGCCCTGTGCTCGAAGACGATCAGCGCCTTGCAGGTCGAAAAGCTCGTCCGCTTCGCCCGGCCCCGGGCGGACGTCCAGGTGACGCTGCTGCTCGACGGCGACGCGGAAGGCGAGAACGGCGCGAAACAGGCCCTCCTCGAACTGGCCCCCACTGTCGCGTCGGGCTGGGATGGCCGTCCGCGACGCACGCTCAGTTCAAGGGGCGGCAGCCGGAGTCTTGGACAGAAGACCAATCGCTTGCGATTCGCACCGGATGGTGATGTCAGTGTATGCCACCAATCGAACGTCACGATCCGGACGTCCGTGGCATGCGACGATGAGTGCTCGACGGCGTGACCGTTCTCATGTCCCCTGCTTCAGTTGGAAAACAGCTTTCGCTGCATTTCTTCGATGATCCGATAGGGCGCTTCATTCTTTGCGATGCGGTCGCGAAGCGACGGACATCGCCATCCCGATGCCGTGAGTTCAAACGCATCACTGGAACGCTGCGTCTCGGGGCCGTGCTTCATGGTGAATTGCAGCAGGCGCGTCAGGTCTGCATGAAGTGGTGACTCGCGGTTCAGGTCGTCGAAGAACTTCTTCATCGGTTCGCTCATGCCGATTCCCTGCCGTACGCTGTAGCCACACGTGAAGAGGATTGCGGAATCCCGTCGCGGCGTTCCGGATCCGTCGGGGCCGGTCACGTCGCTGACGTCATGCACGTAATGCAGCATTCGTGCGTCGTGTTTTCTCAGCACGTCGTTCAATGCCGGGTGAAACGGCATCGTCAGCGGTCGGCTGACGGTATGAGCGTCGACGAGTTGGCTGCGCGACCCGGCCGCAAACTCGCGCAGGATCGCCAGACGAATTTCTTCAGGCGTCGGCGGGCCGACGTCACGGAAATTCACGATACGTCCCAGTGTATCCATCCGCTGCCGCTCCCCTTCGGAGAATGGTTGTCCCTGGGTGAGATCGACCCGGATGTTCTCTTTGAGGGCGATGGCCGCAGTCGCCTCAGGCAACACCGTCATCCGCACCATGAAGTACTGACGTCGAATCTCCAGAGGCGATTCGGATCCGTCGGGCAGACGTGTGTTCTTTTCATCGTCTTTGCCAAAGAGGGCGTGGAGCCGCATAATCGAATCTTGGCGCACGAGGGCATCGGCCCACATCGGGGGATCGGTTTTCGGATTGTCATAGATGCTTCGCTCCGAGACCCCCCGCGCGCGATCGTACTGGCCGCGGGCTCGGATGTTCGCGACCAGCGTCGCTTCGGACGGAGTCTTGCCTTCGTCAAGTAACTTGGCGTAGAAGGTGTCGAAGTACTTCAGGATCTCCTCATTCGTCATGGCCTTCTTGAAGAGCTCCGGATTGACGTTCACGCTCTCGAAAGCGACGACGAAGTCGCGATTGAGCGTCAATGTCTCGGCGACGGATTGCCATCGCTCCTTCTGCTTGTTTTTCGCCGGGCGGTCCAGATTCGGAAACTCCTGATCGACGAACCGGGCGACCGTCTCCTGAATTGGCAAGCGCGAACGGCTCAGCCGATCCCAAAGGCGATGGGCCGGTTCATCGTCGCGCCCCGTCTCGGCTTCAAGGCGTTTCAAATGCCGGGTCAGCGACAGCTCGGTCTTTTTCCCGCACTCGCACGGAAAAAACTCGCCCGCAGCGAAATAATGGACCCGATGCTTCCGACCGCAGTCGCACTCGAACGAATACGCCGGCAGGATGTAGGAACGGACGTAGTAATCGGCGATCAGGTCTGCGTAGGGAAACGGCTTGAAGAGCGCCGTTTCGAGCAGCGGGATGCGCTTGTTGCTGTTCACTTCCTTCCGCGCGGCCCGATCCAGCAGCGGGACCGTGACCACGAGACGCTCATTCTTCCCGGGCCCGACAGGCGAGTCACCGGAACCTCCGGTCGAGCCGGAATCGTCGGATGCGGTCGGTTCGGGTTCCGCGGGCGATGTTCCTTGTTCTTCGGCCCTCTGATCTCCGCCGGAATTATGCGGATTCGACGGGGCCGTCGCCGCGGCGTGTCCCGACTCGGAAGACGTCCCGTCCGAGACGGCAACCGGATCTTCACGATGACAGCCTGGAATCAGCACAAGAATCATCAGGACGCATCCGAGACGCGGCGCCATCAATGAATCTCCTCGGAAAGAATGGAAAACGATCTTCCTGTCTCCAGCCGTCATTCGGCAATCCGTCGTCAGCTCTTCGGGAATCGGAACCGGTCCGCGTCACGAAGCTTGGCTCATCGCGTCTCTCGCTTCTCCCAGTCGCTGGCGGTTGAGGGAGGAACGTAATAGAACCGCTCGGCCATCACGCGCTCCCCTCGGTTCATGATGGAATTGCCGAAGGTGAACTTCACGGGCCGGACCTGATTTCGCGGAATGCGGCGACCCGTCGAGACAACCTTTCCTTTCAGGCCGGCTCCCTCCTGATAGACCGTCGAATACTCCCTGATGAAATCAACCTCTTCGTAAGGATGCGTCGTGGAGAGTGTGTACCCCATCGCTGTCCTCCCGGTGTAGCCATGACTCTGCATGAAGCTCTGGTCGTAGTACTTATACAAAGATCCGAGCTTCTCGATCTCCAGTCCCCGGGGCGCAGCCGGCTTTGTGCTTGCGGATGAGTTCTCGGAAGACGTGTTGGATGAGGTTGCCGTGGTCGCGCCCGCAGGTTTTTGGGGCGAGGAACCAGGGCCGGTCCTCCGACTGGCATTGATCCAGATCAACCCAATGATCACAACGACCGTGAATCCCACCACGGGAAATCCCTGCGATCCAGACTTTCGGCCCTTGGGACGATGGGGGCGCGTTTCGTCTCGCGGATAATCGGGTACAACCCCCCTCTTGCCGCAGACACCGCAGCCACCGACCCTGTTGCCACAGTTGGGGCAATCCTTCTGTTTCATCGCGGCTTCCCCACACAGTTGAGAACGACAGAAGTGGCCAATGAGTCCGACCGAGAACCCTCTCAAGTATGGCGGGCGTTCTTACTGGAAATTGTTCCAAGAACGCCATTTCACGTCCTTCGTGTCACCCAAGTCAAGAACCGCTTGCTGGCAGATCGGCCGATCGTGCTCCGCTGAGATTCCTTGACGACATCGGGAAAGACGGCATCGCGGACGACATCGCATCGTCGCCCAGCGTCTGCCCGAAGGCGAGGAGACGAATCTCCAGGCGATCGCCCGGTGCTCCGAGTCTCCGCCCGTCGGTGACTTGACAACTTGAGTCGCAAACACATGTGTAACAAATATTTACTAAAAGTTGACAGAGCACCTAAACAAAGCTAAACCTCCTTTCTCATTTTGAACTTTCGGAATGCCGCGAATGGTGGGATCGCATTTCGAGGATTTTTCGTCTCCATGACTGCGGAGAGTGAATCGTTGCCGTTCGCCCGGCTGGGTGGCCGGGCCATTTTCGGATCGTTGGCACAGGCCCCCCAAGCGGAACTCGATCGCCTGATGGGGATCTACCGCATCTATCTGAAGTCGATCGCGGAGACCTCGATTCCCGAGATTCTCCGCAGCCGGCTCGATGAGTCCGACCTGGTGCAGGAAGCCGCGGGGCCGGGGCGCTGCTGCTGCTCGGCACGATCATCATCAAGATCCGTAACAAAGACGGATCAACGACGACTGTCGAGACTTCGAAAGGGGCGACGGTCATCGTCGAGAAGGACGGCAAGACAGTCGCCACGGTAGAGGACGAAACCCCACCCGCGAATTCTCCCTCCGCTTCGCCAAGCGATTCCCCCGCTCAAGATGACCCGCACCGCGCCGCCGCACTCGCGGTGCTCGAAGCGGGCGGAACGCTTTCAATTTTCACCGCGAACTCCAATCTGGACATCAAAAAGGCCGCCGAACTCCCGGTAGAACCATTCGTTGTCCGGGCGGCTTCCTTCGTCAACTGTCCGAGACCATTTCAGAAAGTCTGCTCGCGTCTGTCGCTGTTGCCGGGGCTGGACCAGTTTTCCGTCGTTGGTTGCCCGATCAAGGATGCAGATCTCGCGCAGCTTTCGGAATTGAATCCGCGAATCGCGACACTTAATACAACCAACATCACTGACAGATCTGCACACATTCTCGGCGGTTGGAGCCGGCTGACGTCGCTCGACCTGGCAAAGAATTCTGTCGGAGTGGAGACATGTCGTGCGTTGGCTCGGTTGCCCGTACTGCACGACCTTCAGCTGGGATACTGCGACGAGATTGATGACGCCTCCCTCGCGGAAATCGCGAAGGCGCCGCAACTCTCATGGCTGCTCTTAAATGGCTGTCGCAGCTTCACACCGCAAGGACTCGAATCGCTGCGGGCCACAACGACTCTGCGGCGGCTCGACCTGAAATTCACACCGCTGGGGGACGACGCTGTCGAAGTGTTGTCCACATTGAAGCAAGTTCGCGAGGTTCGACTGACCGAGTCGCGAGTCAGTGAAGCGGGTGCGCGCCGGCTTCAGATGGCGCGCCCTGAAATCTGGATCGATCACTCGGCAACCCAGAATCACCCTGAAGAGCAGGCGATTGTCCAATGGGTACTGGCGCAGAAACCGAAACGGATCCGGGATGTATCAGCCCGCGCCATCGTCCCTGGCGATGTGCCCCATCCCATCCCGCTCGAACTCGTGGAATTTCAGGATGCAAGTCCTCCCGGCCGCGAAGCGTCCCGATTCGTTGGAGCTCGGCATCTGAAAATGCTGACATGGCCTCACTTGAAACAGGCGGACGAGGCGGCGGAGCCACTCGGAAAACACAACCCCCTTCACACAGAGTTGAATTTGCCCGGTTCGGATATGACGGGTGCGGGTTTGGCACGGCTCGCCCCGTTGACGGGACTCGAGCAACTGAGGTTATCAAATGGTTCGAAACTGGATGATGCAGCT
The DNA here is from genome assembly GCA_020850695.1 of Planctomycetaceae bacterium. Taxonomy (GTDB): domain Bacteria; phylum Planctomycetota; class Planctomycetia; order Planctomycetales; family Planctomycetaceae; genus JADZEF01. The sequence goes on from JADZEF010000190.1 coordinate 7,186, forward strand.
TTTGCTCAGATGCCGAGCTTCCCTAGTCTCTACTTGTTAGCACTCGAGAACTGTCCGATCACGGGATCTGGATTGCAGAATCTGGAGCGGACGCCAAACATCCAGATTCTCGACTTGTTTGCCCTCACGAAACTCGATTCCGCCGGAATACGGCACCTTCCGCCGCTTCCGCTGCTTGGGCTCTTGGTCCAGTTCTTCCTCTTATGCCAAGCTTGGCATAAGAGGAAGAACTGACTGTTCATCGGCAGCATGGAGGCGGGGTACCGCGCGTCGATCCTGATGACGATCGTCAGCACGGCGCACCGCCACCATCTCGACGTATGGCTGTACCTGAAGGACGTGCTCGACCGCCTTCTCCAGGGAGAGCGCGATCTGGACGCGCTGCGCGCCGACCGCTGGGCTCAGACGCATCCCGAAGCGCTCCGCCCCCCACCGCATCGAAGAAGCCCGCTACCGCGCCGACGCGAAAGCCGGCCGCCGAGCGCACCGCCGAGCGATCGAGCAGCAACGCTCACACGAGCAATGAGCGGTCGCTCGCCGCAGCGCCACGGGGACGTCCTCCGCCCTGTCTGTGGTGTGCGCTCACCCAAGAAGCGCCACACCCGCTCCTTCGCGCGGTACGTCGTTGATCTCTCGCGGTTCATGACGCTCAAGGACGTACCCCTGCATCTCGGCGTCTCGTGGGATACGGTCAAGGAAATTCAGCGGCGGCATCTGGAGACGCGGTACGCCCGGCCAAAGCTGAAGGGGGTCCGCCGGATCGCGATCGATGAGATTTCCGTCGGCAAGGGACATCAGTACGTGACGGTGGTGCTGGACCTCGACAGCGGGGCGGTCGTGTTCGTGGGCGAAGGGAAGGGGGCCGAC
>JADZEF010000191.1 GCA_020850695.1 Planctomycetaceae bacterium
GGACTGTTGTGAACATTGACCCCCGGCTGTATCGCCAAGTCGAGCAGCATCCCTACCCGCTCCTGTTCGTCACGATCAGCGGGGCGCACCTCTACGGCTTCCCCTCGCCCGATTCGGATTTCGACCTGCGAGGTGTCCATCTGCTGCCGCTGGAGCAGGTGGTTGGCCTGCATCCCGGACAAGAGACGGTCGAGAAATCGGGTATTCACGACGGGCTCGAAATCGATCTCGTGACGCACGACGCCAAAAAGTTTTTCGGTCTCCTGTTGAAGAAGAACGGGTACGTGCTGGAACAGCTTCTTTCGCCGTTGGTCATCCACACGAGTCCCGAGCACGAGGAGTTGAAGTCGCTCGCCCCGGCCTGCATCACAAAGCACCACGCTCATCACTATCTCGGGTTCGCCGAGACTCAGTGGAAGCTGTTTCAGAAGGCCGATCCGCCGCACGTCAAGCCGCTCCTCTACGTCTATCGGGTGCTGCTGACCGGCATCCATCTGATGCGGACGGGTGAATGCGAGTCCAATCTCGTTCGATTGAACGAGACGGCCAAGCTGTCCTGTGTCCCGGACCTGATCGCTCGGAAAACCAGCGGCCCCGAGAAGGGTCGGCTGGACCAGAGCGATCTGGAATTCCATCGGCGGGAGTACGAACGGCTGCGATCGGTTCTTCAAGAGGCATTCGAGCAGAGCCGCCTGCCCGAAGCCCCGAGCGGGACCGCCGCCCTGAACGACCTGCTCCTCCGGTTGCGGCTGAAAGAGCGACGGGCGACTTAGGCCGTAATCCAAGAGCATGGCAACCGTCGGATAACAGTGTGACGAGGGGAGTTTCTGTGAGCACGGCTGAGTTCACCATCCGGCGGGCGGAAGTGCGGGACGCTGCGGCCATCGCCGAGGTCTACAACGAGGCGATTCTCAAATCGACGGCCACGTTTGACACCGAACCGAAGACCGCCGAGGACCGACTCGAATGGCTTCGAGCCCACGACGACCGTCATCCCGTCTTTGTGGCTGAAGTCGCCGGAGAAGTCGTCGGCTGGGCTTGTCTGTCCAAGTGGTCCGACCGGCCTGCCTATGACGGTACGGCGGAGACATCCTTCTATGTGGCCGAGCGACATCGAAGCGGCGGAATCGGCAGAGCGCTCAAAGAGCGGCTGATCGAGGAGGCACGAAGGGCTGGCCTGCACACGCTGGTTGCCCGTGTGGCCGAAGGGAGCGAAGCCTCGCTCCATCTGAATCGGTCGCTCGGGTTCGCTCGTGTCGGAACGATGCGGGAAGTCGGCTTCAAGCACGGAAAGCACCTCGACGTTCACATCCTGCAACTGATGCTCGACTCTGAACCCGTCACTGACTCGGCATGTGTCGGAAATCCGATTCGTCAGGTGGATGTGCTCACTCCGGCTCAGGTCGAACAGCTTCATGTCCTTTATCAGTCGGAGTGGTGGACCAAAGGGCGACCACTCGACGATGTGCGGATCGCCGTCGAGAACTCCAGCCTCGTCATCGGCTTCGTCGAATCAGAAACCGGACGCCTCGTCGGTTTCTGCCGGGTGCTGACCGACTTCGTCTTTCGGGCCACGATTTTCGACGTGATTGTCGCCGAGGAATGGCGGGGGCGGGGTCTCGGACGACGACTGATCGAAGCGGTCGTCGGGCATCCTCGACTGCAACGGGTGAGGACGCTCTGGCTCTGCTGCGAGCCGGACAAGATGCCGTTCTACGAGAAGTGGGGCTTCGGGAAATTCCCCGACGAGCTTCTCTGGATGGAGAGGGCTCATGGGAACTGCGAGCAGGAGACACCGCAGTGAGATCGTCCCCCAAGCAGGGGATCGTCATGCGTCACGACCTTTCCATGCGGAGAGGAAAGCAGATCGCACAGGCTGCTCACGCCTCGATGTCTTTCAGCGTTACCGCGATCGGAGTTCTCGCATCATTCGGCGGGACCGGTTAACTTGAGTCCATCAACGGACGCATCCCGGGGCCTTGTCGTCGCTCGAAAGGGGATTGGATGGCGGGGTCAAAGGCGTTGCGAAGGCCCGGAACGCCTGGGAGCGAAACCCGACTTCAGGTGTTGGCGATGCACCCAGGACGTGCGGCAGGTCCGACGCGGAATCGAACAGCCGGTGGAAGATCGAACGACCTTCGAGGATTTGAAGCGACGTGAGTGAAACGACTGCGGGGGCCTCTGAATCATCCCCGGCGACCCGCGCGCGGGCGGAACACTCGTTGGATGAGACGGCGCCATATCGGACATGGCTTGCCGAGCGCATCGCCGCGGGCGGGTTTTCCACCGAAGACGCGCTCGTTGCCTTTCTCCCCCTTGCTCGTGACGTCGCCGCGCAGCACGCCCTCGGGGGGATCGCGCCCCTGGATGGATTGAGTCATATCGCTGTCGCGGACGGTCATCTCCGTCTCACACCGCACCGCCCCGCGCCGCTACGATCGAATCCGGCGGCAGTGGAAGCGGCCGATCCTCCCCATCGTCCGGCGATCGAAGTCTCGGGAGAATTTCACGGCATCGTGCTCCACGAGCCCGAAGAGGTCGGAGTGGCTTACGGAACCGTCGATCCCCGGCTCCCGCCGATTGTCGACGGAAATGCCCCTTTGGGCGACGCGTCCGCAACGCCCGCGGACATGGGCTACGTGACGGGTTACCGCGTTTGGGAACATCTCGTCGGTCATCACGACCCGGTCACCGATGTCTTCTCCCTTGGGATGATCCTCGCCAGCCTGGCGTGCGGGCTTGACCTCTCCGACCGGGAGAGCCTCGAGCGGTTCGTCCGGCATCGCCGAAACCTTTTCGAGCTCAACCCCCGGCTCCATCCCGTCGTCGCAAAAGCCATCGTGAGGATGACAGAGCTGTCGCGATCCCGCCGCCCGCAGGACGTCGCAGGACTGATCCAATCGCTCGAGAATTACCGCGACCAGGCAATCGACCTCGAGTTCGATCTCGCCCGCGTCCCCGGCTTCCGCGACAGCCCGCCCCGCGACCGCCGCCAGCGCGTCCTCGCGGTGCTGCAGCGGCGACTGTTCGAGCTCTCGCGCCGCAACCGGCTGCTTCACTTCCGCAACACGTCGTCCACGCTCAACCTCACCTGGGCATCGGTCCCCCTCTCGTTCGCAATCGAGCAGATCCGACCGGACGAACTCCTCACCTGGAACGACCGGTTCGCAAAGTTCATCACGTCGGGCGAGCCCATCACGCTCGGCAATCATCTGCGGTTCGAAGAGGCCCCGTACATTCCCGCCGCACTCGAACGCATTCGCAGCGAAGCCCGCCGCGATCAGAACGAGTTCGGTTTTCATCCGCTGCGGCTCGTGCTGGGTTTCCTGCGATGGACGAACCTCAAGGAATCGCCGCCGGAGCGTTTCGACTCGCCGCTCGTGCTGCTGCCCGTGACGCTGGTGAAGCGGAAGGGAGTGCGTGACGCGTGGCAGCTCGAGCCGCACGGGACCGAAGCTGAGGTCAACCCGGTGTTGCGGCACTACTTCAAGCAGCTCTACGACGTCGCGCTCCCCGAGGCGGTCGACCTCGAAGAGACGTCGCTGGAGTCTCTGCACGACTTCCTCGTGAAGCGGATTCACGCCAGCGAACCGGCCGTGACGATCGAGCGGATCGACAGGCCGCGGATCGCACTGGTCCATGAGAAGGCGCAGCGCTGGCGTGAGCGATACGAGCGCCGGTCGCGCAAACGAGATGAGACGAGCGAAAGCCGGCCCGGAGCGAACGAAAGCGATTCAGCGACGGGAGATCGGGTTGCCCAATCGGAAGGCACTGCGGAAAGTCCGGACAGCAACGGCCCCGCAAACCGGGCTTTCCCTTCGGAAGGTTCCAGCCCCGCGGAAGCAGGAGATGCCGCGCTGTCGCCGGCGCTCGAGACGGGCTCCGCAAACCCGCCCCGCACAACCTACACCTTCGTCGATCGCGATGACGCGGCGAATCCATATCAGTGGGAGTTTGACCTCTGCAGCGTGACGCTCGGCAACTTCCGCTCGCGGCGGACGTCGCTCGTGCGTGACTACGATGAGCTCTTGAACCGCGAGCACATTCATCCGGGATTTGACGCGGTCTTCTCGCTGGCGCCGCGACCTCCTCTTGAGCAACCGTCGCTCCCCGCACTCAAGGATCGCTATCCCGTCGTCAGCTGCGATCCGACGCAGGCGGCCGCCATCGCCTATGCGGCGAGCGGGCAGAGCTACATTATCCAGGGGCCGCCCGGCACGGGGAAATCGCAGTCGATCACGAACCTCATCGCCGATTTCGTCAGCCGCGGGAAGCGGGTCCTGTTCGTCTGTGAGAAGCGGGCGGCGATTGATGTCGTCTATCACCGGCTCAAGCAGCGGGGACTGGATTCCCTCTGCTGCCTTATCCATGACTCGCAGTCCGACAAAAAGGACGTCATCCATGACCTGAAGGCCACCTACGAGGGACACCTTGCGGCTGCCGCCGAGGGGACGTCGGATGATGCCGAGGCGGACCGCACGCGATTGCTGAAGTCGCTTCAATCAAACCTCGACGCGTTCGCCGGTTTCGACCGGGCGATGATCGAGCGGTGTGCGGCGGCTGGGATCCCCCTCCGCGAGCTGCTGTTGCGGACCCTCGAACTGGCGGAGACGGCGCCCGAACTCAACGCCGACGCGCAGGAACGGATTCCTCTCTACCGGCACTGGATCACAGGGCGAGACGCCCTCGCGCGGCTGGCCGAACGACTGGAGGATCTCCACGGCGAAGGACACAACGGCATTCTCGCGAACCATCCGCTCGCGGAATTGAAGTCATCCATTGCCACTGCCGATCGGCCGATCGAGTTCGTCCGCCAGCGATGCGACAAGGCGATCTCACAACTCGAGCGAATCCGCACCACATGGAACGGGTTGTTCACCTCTGACGAGGTCCCTGGCGACTGGATCGGCATCCGAGCCGCGATCGTCCGTGCGGTCCAACTGAAGGAGTGGGGACAGAACCATCGGACCGCGCTCCTCCATGCCGACTCTCCGTCCGCGCGCGACTTCGCCGAAGCCCTCCGGCAGCGCGAGTCGCTCGTCGCCGCGCACGGGGCGGCTCGCGAGGCCGCGCGGGCCTGGCGAACGGTCCTCACTCCGCAGGACAGCCGGACAGCGCTGGAGCTTGCCCGGGCATTCGACGGCAAACCTTTCGCTGTCTTCCGCCCCCGCTGGTGGAAGCTTCGCGGCGTGCTCCGACGCTCTTACGATTTCCAGGCCTCGTCCATTCCGCGCACCTGGGTGCAGGCGCTGGGCGAGCTGGAAGCAGTCCACGAGACGCAGGCGGCACTCGATGCCTTCGACGTCGAAACCCGTCGCCGCTTCCGTTTCGAAGGAGACATACCGGCCTTCGTCCGCACTCTGGCGTCGCTCCGCGAAGCCGTTGGAACGGAACCACCGACCTCCGCGGCCGCCCACCGCGTCCTGCTCGACAAGCCCGACCCCGACGCCGCGCTGCTTCAGATGGCGGGCCTCGAATCCTCCGTGCGGGAACTCGATGAACTCTTGAAGGCCCTGTTTGAAATTCCTGGCCGGCACGACCTCAACAACCTCGCGGCGACGCTCGCGGGCATCGGTGAGCATCTCGACGATCTCCCTGACTTCGCCCCGTGCCTCGTCGAACTTGGACGTCTGCCGCCGGAACTCGCCGAAGCTCTCCGGACCGAGCCATTGACGCTCTCGCAACTGGAAGCGGCGTCGGCCCGGCGCACGCTCGAAGCCGTCTGTCGCGAAGACCGCTCGCTGGCGCGGTTCCTCAAATCGCGCGGCAAACTTGTCGAGCGGATCGAGGCCGACTACCAGGCCTTGTTCGACGCGAATGCCGCCGTCGTCCGGCAGCAGGTGCGGGGGCGGTTTCTGGAAAACGTCCGCATTTCCACCTCTTCGACCAGCGGCCTGACTTCGGAGCAGCGCGAGTTCCGCTCGCAGTACGCGGCAGGGCGCAAGGAACTCGAACACGAGTTCGGCAAGACCATGCGGTACAAGTCCATCCGCGAGCTTGTCGGCGGCGCGTCGGGGCTGGTCGTGCAGGACCTGAAGCCGGTGTGGCTGATGAGTCCCCTGAGCGTCAGTGACACGCTCCCGCTCGACCGGATGCAGGTCGACGTCGTTCTGTTCGACGAGGCGAGCCAGATCACGCTCGAAGGCGCCGTCCCGGCCGCCTTCCGCGCCCCCCAGATGATCGTCGTCGGCGATGAGATGCAGCTTCCGCCGACCAACTTCTTCGGCACGCGATCGAATGACGAGTCCGAGGAACTCGCCGGTGCCGAGGACGGATCCGAAGCGGAGGCCGCGGACGGCCGCGAGCCGGCCGGAAACGGCCGAGGCTACGAGCTCGATGCCGACAGCTTCCTCACGCACTCGTCGCGACATCTCCCCTCGGCCATGCTCGGCTGGCATTACCGCAGCCGCTCGGAGTCGCTCATCAGCTTTTCGAATGCCGCCTTCTACGACGGCCGCCTGCTGACGGTTCCCGAGGAAGAACGGATCGCCAGCCGCCGCGAGCCGATCACGGTCGACGCGCGGACGCTTCCTGCCTTGCCGGCCGATTCGGCTTCCAGCGATTCCTCTCCGTCCAGTGGTGCGGTCGACGCCCTTCTAGATCGTCCTCTCAGCTTCCACTTTGTCGCGGGTGCCATCTACGAAGAGCGTCGCAACACGGCCGAGGCCGATCACATCGCGCAGCTGGTCCGCGGGCTTCTCGCCCGCAACGAGGCCGCCGCCGGGCAAGGCGGCGACGCGGCCCGCCTCAGTCTCGGCATCATCGCCTTCAGTGAGGCCCAGCAGGGGGAAATCGAGTCCGCGCTGGATCGACTCGCCCAGTCCGACGAGGCCTTCCGCTTGCGGCTTGAAGCCGAGTTCGAGCGCGAGACCGACGGCCAGTTCAGCGGACTTCTCGTCAAGAACCTCGAGAACATCCAGGGGGACGAGCGGGACGTCGTCATTCTCAGTGTCTGCTACGGCCCGGACCGTGCCGGCAAGATGAGAATGGGCTTCGGCCCCATCAATCAGAGCGGCGGCGAGAAGCGTCTCAACGTCGCCTTCTCGCGGGCCAAGCGGCATATGGCGCTCGTTTCCTCGATCCGCTCGACGCAGATCACCAACGATTACAACACCGGGGCCGCGACGCTCAAGAACTATCTGCGATACGCCGAAGCCTCGTCCGAGGGGGACGCCGAGACCGCTCGCCGCATCCTGGCGGAACTGGCCCCCGCCGCCACCGCGTCCGCGCGGCACTCCTCGAGCGATCTCGTCGTCGAGCAGCTGGCGGCGGCCCTGGTCGAACGCGGGCACGGCGTCGACCGATCCGTCGGCCAATCGCATTTCCGCGTCGATCTCGCGGTATTCAAGGACGGCGATCCGCGCTACCGCCTGGGTCTCCTGGTCGACACCGACACGCACTACCGCCAGCGCGACTTGCTCGAACGCGAGGTGCTGAGGCCGCGACTGCTGGAAACCTTCGGCTGGCAGGTGGCCCACGTCCTGACACTGGACTGGTGTCTGAACCGGGCCGCGGTACTCAAGCGCCTCGAAGAATTGATGGCCGACGCCTGAGCGGATGACGTCATTTCTGGCCAGCCCGCGGAATACCGTCGGAATACTCTGGAAGAGGCCGCGTCGAATTCTCTCTCAGCACCGGGCGGGGCTCAAGACGCTCTGTTTATAGCGCATTACCGGCGGGTGTTCCGATTCGTAGCCTGGCCTTCCAAGGCCGGGCGCGAGGTTTTGTCCGGCCTTGGAAGGCCGGACTACGGAAAACGCGGCGGTCACACGCTCTCGTCACTGACGGTCCAGGCGTCATCAACCGCTTTGCCGATCCGCGCCGTGCGACTCGCGGCCTTCATGGCGCGTCTGCGGCCTGGCGGGCCACTGTCCGATGGATCGACCAGACCGTTTCTGTCTCGCGAGTCCGTGAGACGCTTCGGATGGCCACGGGCAGCATGGTCTCGCGGCTCAGCATCACTTCAATGAGCTTGAGCGCTTTGCGGTCCGCATCGCGACGGGGAGTGAGCTGCAGGCGGATGCCGCGTTCATCGGAATTGGCGATCTTCAAGACGTACTGACGTCGGAACTCGTCCACGGAGAAGGCGCGGGCCATCGGCAGCAGAATCTCGGGGCGCGCGGCGTCCTCGTCCGGCGTTCCCATCGGCAGAGACTGGATGCTGCCGTCGCGCGACACGAGGGCGCGTCCTTCACGGCGGGATTCCCTGCGCCGGACCAGGTCATACTGGAATTCACGGAACTCGATCTCGCGAACGGGAGCGTGTGCGGTCGCTGCCGCCCACTTCCGAATGACTTCGTCCCCCGCTTCGAGGTCGCGTTCCTCCATCTCGCTCATCGGATCGTCGGAGGAGATCGCCAGAGCCGCTGGATTCACGGCCGGATCGTCCACGAACTCCGCGGTGCGGATATCCGCGCCGTCTCCCGGGATTTTGAGCGCTGCGACCTGCACGACCTGTGATCCGAGCGTGCGGCCCGGCTGGATCCGGATCTGTTCGAACGCCACCGATTCCTCTCGGCGATTTCCTTCTCGATCGACGAATGTGATCGATTTCGGAACGTGGTTCTCCGTCAGTGTCACTTCCAACCGCGAAACGAAAAGCCGCTCGGTCGCGTCCCGCGGCACGGCGGTCAACGTGACGCCATCGTAGGTCGACCGCATCCCAGTCCAGTTCAAAAGGTCGCGCAGGTCTTCCCGTTCGATCGGTCCGGTGAACAGGGTGATCCAGGCGATTTCATGACCGCTGTAATCCTGCTGCAGCGAACGGGTGAGACGTTGCGTGCGGGCGGGCGACATCGGTTCGAGGGCGTGCGACGTGTCGGACCACTGGGCGAGGACCTCCTCGATGTCGATGTCCATCGGAACGGTCGCGGCGGCCGCCACGATAGCGACGGCCGGTGCGGGTGTCCGAGGGGCCGGGGCGATCGTTACCGGGGAAACCGGCGTGGTTACCGCGCGGGTTTCTCCGATCGGCTCTTCCGAAAGGACCCACTTCACCAGGGGGCGATCGTTCCGGTAGACGCCCAGTGCGATCGGCTCGCAGCAGGTCGCCACGGGAACAAACGGCGCGTGGGACGGGGAACCCGTTGAGGACTGTGCCCCGCTGCGCGACATCAAGTCTTTTCGCAGGGCGGACGGCGGCGTGGTAAAGTTCGCCATCCCCTCGGAACGGGCGTCGCCGGCAAGTGAGGCGAATCCAGCAAGAGCGACGAGAAGCGACGAGCGGCGCATGACGGTACCTTCCGCGCGGAATGAGGTCGCGGCGCAATGGGAGGCGCCCCGGATGCGAGACGGGATGTCGAACGGGAAATCAATCGAGGGAGATTGCGCCGGAGGATGACCGCAGGCGCGGTCGGGCGCGGAGCGAGTTCTAGTCGATCCGGCGAAATGCGGAAATGTCAGTTCCGCGGGCGCGCGGACGGGGATTGGGGCTGATGGGCCAGTCAATCCGCTTTCCGCCTGCGATTTGTCGGACAGAGGCCCCCACGTGCTGTGTCCGATGCTGTCCCATGGTCCGACCGGCCTCTTCCGCGCTTGTCGAATGCGTCGATTGCAGAAACGCGGTGATGCGACCTACGATCCCAATGACGAACCTGCCTCTTCCCGGCCGTAGGCCTGCCTCCGACCGCATTAGAAGAAGCGCTTCCCCGGTTTCGCAAGAGAACTCTCCGCCCTCCCGTGAATCTCATGGAATTGATCGATACGCACGCCCACCTCGACGAGGACGCATTCGGTCCCGACCTGCCGGCGGTCATTGCCAGGGCCGAGGCGGCGGGGCTGGTCGGCATCATTACCATCGGGACGACGGTGGCCAGCTGCCGCCGCGCCATCGAACTGGCCGAGACGCATCCCACGGTCTTCGCGGCGATCGGCATTCATCCGAACTACGCCGCCCAGGCCGCCCCCGGCGACTGGGAGATCATCGAGCGGCTGGCCGAACATCCGCGGGTGGTCGGCATCGGCGAGACGGGTCTCGACCGCTATTGGGATCACACTCCGATCGACGTGCAGCAGGATTACTTCCGCCGACACATCGCTCTCGCCCGCCATCGCGACGTCCCGTTCATCGTCCATTGCCGGGATGCCGAAGCGGACGTCGCGGCGCTGCTTGAAGAGACGGCGGCGGGTGGCGCGCACAAGGGGGTGATGCACTCCTTTTGCGGCACTCCCGAGACGGCGGCCCGCACCCTTGCCCTGGGCATGCATCTGTCGTTCTCGGGCATGCTGACTTACAAGAAGAACCAGGCAATCCGCGACGCCGCCCGCGCCGCGCCGGCCGACCGCATCCTCGTCGAGACGGATTGCCCCTACCTGGCCCCGGCGACCGTTCGCGGCAAGCGGAATGAGCCTGCATGGGTCCGTGAGACGGCCGAAGTGTTGGGCCAGGCCCGCGGCTTGAGCCATGACGAAGCCGGAACTCTCACGACGGACAACGCGCGGCGGCTGTTTGCCCTGCCGGTGTGAAGTTCGCCTCTCGAAGGGCCCCGCACGGCGACCACTCGCGTGTCGCTTCCCTTGGACAAAGCAAGAAGCCGTACCGGTCCCTCGGCACGGTGCGCCAGGAGGTCTCCGCGCGCATTGCCTGTTCTTCGGCCTCCTTGGCCGACAAGGGCCAGCGGCGGTGTTACAATCATGGCCCGCTCGCGTCCCTCCCTCCTCGACGCCCCCCGAACAGGCCGCCCATGAGCACCAAGCCCCGCGTCTTTGTGACTCGCCGCATTCCCGAGTTCGGGCTCAAGCGGGTGCTGGAAGCCACCGACGCCGAGGTCTGGGACGAGCCTCTTCCCCCCTCCCGCGACGTGCTTCTCAAGAAGATCGCCGGGTGCGAGGGAGTCCTGAGCCTGCTGACCGAGCGGGTCGACGCGGAGTTCTTCGACGCGGCGGGACCGCAGCTCAAGGTCGTCAGCAATTATGCCGTCGGGTTCAACAACGTCGATGTCCCGGAGGCGACGAGGCGGAAGGTGCGCATCGGCAACACGCCCGGCGTGTTGACTGAGGCGACGGCCGACCTGGCGTTCGCCCTCCTGATCTCCGCGGCGCGGCGGATCGTCGAGACGGTGAAGTACGTGCAGGAGAAGCACTGGAAGACCTGGGAGCCGCTGGGGCACATCGGGCAGGACCTGTGCGGAAAGACGATCGGCATCGTCGGCATGGGACGGATCGGATATGCGATGGCCCGCAAGTGCCACTTCGGGTGGGACATGCGGGTGCTGTATCACGATACGCGGCAGGTCGAGCCGGCCGACCGCGACCTGCAGGCACAGCGTGTCGATATCGACACCCTGCTGGCCGAGTCGGACTTCGTCTCGGTCCATGCCGACCTCAACCCCTCGACGAAGGGGCTGTTCAATCGCGATGCTTTCCGCAAGATGAAGCGGACCGCCGTCTTCATCAATACCGCCCGCGGACCGCACGTCATCCAGAAGGACCTCTACGACGCCCTGAAAGCGGGGGAGATCTTCGCGGCCGGGCTCGACGTGACCGATCCCGAGCCCATCGCCGTGGACGACCCGCTGCTGACGCTGCCCAACTGCGTCATCGTCCCGCACATCGCCAGCGCGACAGTTTCGAGCCGGAACGGCATGGCGGAGATTGCCGCGGACAACCTGCTCCTCGGGCTGAAGCGCGAGCCGCTCCGGGCGTGGGTCAATCCGGAATCAGGCAACTGACGCCAGCAGAGACATTCGGTACACTGGGTCCGCGCGATGAGCGGATGGCCATCGCGTCCTCCCGCGCTCCAACCCCGGATGACCGATGTCGATCGCTGTGCAATGCGAGTGCGGGAAATCGTACCGCGCTCCGGACGAGATGGCCGGCCGCAAGATCCGCTGCAAAGTCTGCAGCGCGGCGATCGACGTTCCACGGCCTGAAGTCGATGAGGAGATCGCGTCGGTCGAGGATTTCGAGGAAGAGGAGGAATTGCCCGAGGCGCCTCGGGCGGTGCGGCGTCCCGCACCGATACTGACGAGTTCGTCGAACCCGAGCCGATCGGCCGGCCGAGCCTCGTCCGCGTCGGCCAACGCCGAGGCGGAGGAGCAGCGCGGCCGGGAGATGTCTTTCGGCATTCAGATGCTGATTGGCGGGGCGGTCATTGCGTGTCTGCCGTTTTTCGGTTTCGAGATTGGAAATCGCGGGGGTGGGCCCGGGGTGGGGGCCATGGGGACGTGGATTGTGGGGGGCGCGCTGCTGATCATCGGCGCCGGGTGCTGTCTCTCCTCGGCGTTCGTCACCGTGAAGCCGGCACGACGTCGAGACGACGTGGGGGGCGAAGGAGCGGCGGCCCGGGTGGTGAACCCCGGCGAGATGGTGGCGAAGGGAATCCTCTGGACGATTCTGCTGGCGATGCTGGCGATCCCCGCCCTGATCATCGGCGGATTCGTGCTGGTGGTGGTGGCGGCCGTGCTCGGTCCGATTGCCTGGATCGTGGGGCCGATTGTGATGGTCTTGATCGTGGCGGGGGTGTACTCCCTCTTCCGCAAGCGACGCAAGGCCCGATCCGGGAAGTAATGGCCGGACTTGTACGCACAGGATGAAACAGAGAGGCCCGGCCGACTCGCGATGAGTAGGCCGGGCCTCGTATCGGATGCGTCAGGGCGTCGATGAGAATCGCCCATGCGCCAGCGGATCAGAACAGCGGGACGACGATTCCATCCGACAGCAGGAAGTTCCCCAGGCTCGGCGCCGCGTTGAGGATCTTGTTCGTCGGGGGGGACGTCGTCGATTGCGATGCCGGACTGGTCACGAAGCCCAGAATCGATCCGACATCGCGGTCCTGCGGGAAGACATCTCCGAAGCCGGAGACGGAGTCGACGTTCACGTTGCCGTTCTGGGCATTGATCTCGTTCAGGCCGGCCAGGACTTCGCGGAAGTCGTTTCCGAGGAGTCCCCCGCCGCTGGCATCGCCCCCTGTGAGAATGGCCGCGATAATCTGCTGCCAGAGGGGCAATTTGTTCTCGAACTCGCCGGTGTGATCGTTGGTGTCATACAGGCCGTCGTTGACCTGCTCGCTCTCGTTCAGAGCCTGCTGGCCGACATACATCGTTCCCGTCGAGCCGTCGTAGAGCAGCCCGAACTTCTTTTCGAAGAAGTCGTTGACCTCGCCGGGGAGCAGATTGCCGTTGATGTCGCGGCGCCCGATGTCTTCCCACCATTCGAGCGGATTGAGCGCCGGATTGAGAATCTGCGCGGTGCGGCGATCCTGAGCCAGCAGCGAGTTCGACGTGGTATAGCCGTACTGTCCGAATCCGCGGGTGACCGAACCGACCGACGCCCCGAGAATTCCGGTGATCGTCGCGAGGTTGGTTTCGAGATCGCCTTCATAGTTGATGCCGCCGTTCTGCAGCACGTCCCGCACGTCGGAGAGGATCTGCACCAGCGACTGATACCGGGTGGGGTCGGTCATTGCGCCGATATTGTTGTCGTTGATGTAATGGAACTGATAGTTGCCGGTCGGAGGTCCGGACGGCGGGCTGGTTGGGAAAAACGTTCCCCCCGTGATGAGAAAGGCCTGGCGATTGAAATTCGTGTTGGAGTTCGAATTCGAGTTGGTCGGAGGGGTGAACGGCAGGGCGGTCGTCGTGATGGAGTTCACGGAATAGATGTCGTCGTCGGCTCCGTAAAGGCTGCCGAACCTGTGGACATAGACACTTTCCGGGGGAAACGCCAGCTGACCGCCGGTCGTGAACGCCCACTTGTCCTGTAGCACGCCGGGCTGCGTCGTCGTGGTGGTCGTGGTCGTATTGCCCGACGTTGTCGTCGACCGCGTCGTCGTCCTCGAGGTCACGGTGAAAGACCCCGAAGCCGGGATTCCGGTCGTGGTCCCGTTGAAGAACGGGATTCGCTCGGCACTGGCGTAAAACGTCGTGTTGAAGTAAGTCCCGCGAAGCGGGTTGTTGATCGAGTTATCGTAAAACTGACCGAATGTCTGGTTGTAGTTGGCGTTCGAGCCGGTGACGACCGACGGTCCGATGGCGCGCAGGTAATTCAGCGCGTTCTGAACCGCGACCAATGCCTGGGCCTGGGCCTGGGCGATCTGGTTCTGCTCGCTCCCCTGCAGGTTCTGATAAAACTGGGCTTCGGCCCGACCGCTCCAACCCGCGAGCGCGCAGGCGAGAGCGAGGCACAGAGAACGCCATCGCAACATATGTTTCACCTTCCCGGTTGGACCAGGGTCCAACGGCACGAACGATCCGGTCGCCCCCAAATCGGGGCGCAACAAGAGGAAAAGGCCCGGTAACTCTGAAGTGTAGACGCTCGTCGAGACCCCGGTCAAACACTTTTTGAACGAAGATCGTCCGCGCGCGGAGCGATTTGGCAGCGCGACGATTCAACCCCACCCTGACCTCGCGGTTCTCTCTGTCGAAAAACGAGTGCAGGAATCGCCGCCCGCACACAAACCCAGTCCTGAAAAGGACTTCCTTGCCGATACTGCAATTCAGTCATGTATGCTCGAGTCATGGAGGTCGTGGTCGACCGCCAGATGTCCGTCGTCCGTGACGAAAGCCGGAATGCGCACGGCAACGCCGTGGCCGTTGTCGTTCGGGCGTCGCAGGTCCGGTTCGTCCCCTTCGGCCTCTTCCGACTCGAACGCGCGAATCAGCGCCTGCAGCACCTCGCGCTGCATCTCCGGCGTCTCGAACTGATTGACGACCTTCGCGATCTTCGGCATCTGCGAAACGAGCCGTTGAAATCGGGGCATGCTCATGAGGGTCTCATCCGACAACGTCGAATCGAACATCGACATCCCTGCGGCCCGCAATGCGTCCAGGAGAGCCGAAATGGCCGCGCCGCGCCGTGCGGTCTCGGCCGTTGTCGCCGCCCGAACCCGGGTTCGGGTTCGTTCGACCACGCGCAACGCGGCCGCCGCACCCTGTTCTTTGCGGCGAACGGGAACGGCGTTCGCGTTCGCCGGACGAGACTCGATCGCCGTTGACAGGAGAATTGCCTGACGTCGACCACGATCGTCGGATCGGAACGGACCGGCTTGGCGGTGCAGCATGGCGTCTCGCAGGCAGCCAGGGGATGAGCGTCCTCAGGCGAAGCGGCCGCACCAATCCGTTCGCACCGTCCCTTGCGGGGCGCGGCGCGTCTGCGGCCACCTTGCCAGGCTCTACGCTATTCGACGCCCCGACCGGTTTCCAGAGCATTCCCCGTTTTCCCGACCGGCCAGGCGACCGCGACCGGTCGAATCGGCGCAACCGTTGCCCATGGACGCAGCCCTGCCGCAAATGGCCCCCATTCCCCGCAATCGTTCTTCCGCGCCGTAACCCGCACTCCTTACACTCGAACGGCGTCCAGATTCATTGCCTGGGGACCCGCCGCGTGAAGCTCTTCAACATCGCTATCACCTTCAAGGCGCTCGAGCGCGAACTGAACCTGCCGGAAGGGGTCATCGTGGTCGGAGTGTCTCAGCATCCGACCCAGAACCAGTTCGTCGTTAAGATCGTGTGCGACGAAATGCCCGACGGCTACATGCCGGAAACGTTCGCCGAGATCGGCGACGCCTTCCGGACGGAAAACGTCAAGCAGTACCAGCGGGAACGCGAGGAAGTGATCAAGAACTCGATCCACTTCTGACACGTCGACCGGGCGGCCTTTCGGCGGCCTGGAACGTGCCGAGGCCGGTCGCGCCGCGACGCGTTTCCGGCACGGCGAAGCCTTCTCGTTCAGAGGCCGTCTATCGACGATCGGCCGCACTCGCGGAAGCGCTTTGGGGCGACGTCCTGGTGCGCTCGGCCGCACCGACTTCGGCTTCAGGAGTCGACTCCCGCGGGTCGGGCCCGACGTTCTTCTCCCGCTCGGACAAAATCACGTCGGCCGCGTCATGTCGTGAAACCACGCCCGGCTGCGGATAGATTCCGCCGCCGAGGATCAGCGCGGCGAGGGTCAGCACCGCCAGTCGCTCTCGCGGGCGCACCTGCAAAGAGACCGTCGACATGTGGCGGGTTCCGGTAAACAACAGGAAGTACGCGCGGAGCATGGCGATCCCGTTGAGGGCTTCGACCACCGCCACCAGCGCCCCGATGATCGGATTGGCCGAAATGGCGCCATCCACGAGCAGGTCGGTCGCGATGAAGCCGAGTGTCCCGGGAAATCCGACGCTGGCGAGCCCCGTGATCACAAAGCAGATCGCCAGCGCCGGCGACTGGACATAGAGGCCGAGATACTTCGTCAGTTGCAGCCGGCCATAACGAGCCTCGAGCGAACGGAGCGTCAGCCCGAAGCCGCCCGTCGCCAGAATGATCGAGAACCAGAGGCACAGCGCGCCGGTGGTGCTGTGCGGAGTCGCCAGGGCCAGGCCCGCCAGCACCAGCGACGAGTGACTCGTGAACAGACAGGCGATGAAGCGACGGACGTCGCGCTGCACCATCGCCATCCCGGACGAATAGATCGCCGTGAAGACGGCCACGATGCGGAGCACGGCCAGAAGGTCGTGCGAGGCGGTCGGGATCACCAGCCGGACCAGCGCGTAGGCGCCGGCCAGCGGCGTGCAGGTGAGCAATGACGTGGCGAAGGATGAATTCTCGAAAAGATCGCTGATCCACAGGTGGAACGGGAACACCCCGCACCGGATGGCGATCCCCAGCATCAGCGGGATCAACCCGATCAGCGGCTGTGATCCCGGAGGCTTGCCATCCAGGAGGCTCCAGCCCAGAACCATCAGGGCGACGAATGCCCCCATGTGCAGAACATAGACGCCGGTGGGCTGGTTGCGGCTGCGGAGTTCGAGGTACGGAAGGAGAGCGCCGGCGCTCATCAGCGCGATGATCATCCAGGGATCGACCGAACTGAAGAGCGCGATCGTCAGGGACTCCGAAAGCAGCAATCGCCCGAACGAGACGCGCGGCAGCTTCGTCCTCAGCGTCGCCAGGTTGGTCAGCAGATAGAGGAGGGCGACCAGCGGAACGAGCGGGGCGCTCAACTCGTCCACCACGAACAGTTCGCGGCCGAAGATCCGGGTCATCAGCCGCCAGCGGTCGCTGGCGGCCTGATGAATGTGCAGCATGTAGAAATCTTCGAAGTCTCCAAGAGCGGCGACAAGCGTCAGCGCCCCGACCAGGAGTGCCGCTGTCTGACGCGTGCCGGGGTTCTTCAGTCGCGAGACGAGCAGCGCCCCGAACAAGGGAAGCAGGATGGCAAACTCGATCCAGGCGAAATGCAGTTCGTTCATGGGCGATCGGGCCGGCGTCCGGGACGTGATGGCTGACAGGGCAGTGAAGTCGTTCGGAATGGTTTCGATTCGGCAGCAAGTCCGGCGCTCATTCGAACTCCGACGGCTTGCCGTTCAGGCGACTGATCCAACGCCGCTCGAACCGGTCGATGCTCCGAAACACGGCCAGCACGGGGTCGACCAGATACCGCACCAGAATCGCATCGAGGTTCCCGCGGTTCATGGCGAGACGATAGAGCCGCACCATGCCCGGACGTGCGGCGCGGTCGTCCGCGCTCGGCGGGACGATCGTCAGGCTGCCGCCGAACGCGTTCTCGAGGACGCGGTAGTCGTGCAGCAGCGTCGGGGCCCGCAGGAACTGCAATGTGCGCAGGCAGCCATGACCGAGGATATGAATGAGCGGAAAGTAAAGGAGCCATGGCATCCCCGTCCGCGGGCCGATCCACGTAAAGAAACCGATCTCGGCGACGATGAATCCGACCTGCGTGAGCGACGCGAACGAGAGGGCCGACTTGATGTCCGTCTGCACCCCGACTGCGAACGTGGCAAAAACGGCCGTGGCGAGGCCGAGCAGCACGACCACGGCGGCCAGGACCGGGGACAAGGCAAGAATCGGGCTGACCCGCAGCAGCAGGAACGCGCCGAGATGCACCGACAACGCCCCATAGAAAATCGCACTGGATGGCGTCGGACCCTCCATCGCCCGCGGCAGCCAGCCTGAAAATGGCACCAATGCCGACTTTCCGGCGACCGCGAACAGCAGCAGCAGCCCGACCGTCAGCGCCTGACCCGAGGTCAGGGCCGCGACCCCTTCAGGCCAGGCCCCCGCTCCCATCAGCCGGTCAAAGTCCCCTTCGCCCACGACGTGGTGCAGAAGAATGGCGGCGCTGAGCAGCCCCGCATCGGAAAGACGATAGACGACCCAGACGCGAAGCCCGTTCCGGCACGGATTCGGACGCTCCTGGAAGAAGGCCACCAGCAGCGTCGACGACAGCCCGACCAGCTCCCAGCCGGTGAACATCGTCTCGATCGTCCCCGCCACCGACGTCACCACCATTCCCATGACGAAGATGGCATAAAGCACGAAGAACCGGTTGAACCCCGCCTCGCGATGCATGTACTTGTCGGCGAACGCGCCAATCGTCCCGCACAGCACGAACGTCAGGATGACGAACGGGACCGAAAGACGGTCGAACTCGAACTTGAACGAGAAGTGGTACAGCGGATGGGCGGGATGGGCCGGCGGCGTGTGCGTGTTGTGAGGGGCTTCCCTGCGAGGATCGACCGGTTCGGTCGCTTCGTCGTGGTCGTGGAGCACGACCCAGTGCCCCAGCTCAATCGGCACGCGGCGCTCGTTCTTGATCAGCATGAGCGCCAGGATCGAAATCGACGCGATCAGTCCGGTGAACATCGCCGACTTCACGACCACGCTGGTCCGACGCTCGGAAAGGGGGCGGCTGAAAAGCGACGACAGCCCGAGAATCGCAACGAGAAGCGCGGGGGCCGCCACGACGATCAGTCCGAGGATGGTGAAGGCAGTCATGCGGAGGGAGGGCTTTGGGGCGGGATTCAGCAGTCCGAGGAAGACATCGACGCAAAGGATTTCACTCGGGCGCGATTTGCACGAACTGGCAGTGTTCGCGCCAGCCGCGATAGCACCCGGCCGAGCTGGTGGCGCGCGGGAGCTGGTCGATCGTGGCGGCATAGGGGTGATACCGCCCGTTGTGGTAGACGCTGATGCGGGCGGTTTCGGGATCGAGGAGTGCGAGCTGTACCCATCCGTTCCGCAGGATGTTTCCGACCGCGGCGTTCCGCTGCATGATCTTTTCGATCGCGTCGGGGGTCGACTCGATGATGAAGAGGCACCGGACCGGTTCGTGGATCTCGACCCCCTGCCAGGGGAGCCCGCTTCGCAGGTCGCTCGCGGCGCCGTCCATCACGCCGAGGAGCGACGTGATGTTATGGGGAAGCTTGGTGCCCGCCCCCCAACCCGAGGGATCGATGTACGAGAAGAAGTATTGGAGATTGATGCCCGAGCAGACCACGACGACCGCGCCCAGGATGCGGCCGAGTATCGTCGCGTCGGCGTCGTCGAGCGTCGGATCGTACGATTGCAGGAAGGCGCGGCGGTCGAGGAACAGCCCCCGGGTGCGGGCACGGCGGCCGACGACGCAGAGGGCATTCGACGCATTACCGAACTCGGGGCGGGTCTGGGCGAGGTCTTCGATGCGATTCTCGACGTGCCGCCGTGCCTCGTCCGGCGAGATATTGAGCGGCGCCGAATAGAACCGCCGGCAACGCTCCTGGGCGTTGCGGTCGCAAGCCCGTTCGAGGCAATCGCGGGCGGCTTCGAAGTCCGGGACGTGCGTCCGCGGCAGCCGGTCGAGATCGTAGAAACTGAAAGAATCGTTGCCGGTGTTGTGAAGTCCGCCGACGAAGACCGTGGTGTCGGGGATCGCAAGACCGCGGCTCGCGAGAATCTTGCGGACCCGAGGATCATTCAACATTTCGGCCAGCGCGCGGGCGTTGGGCCCCCCGGCGCTCCCGCAGCACGCGCCGCAGTCGTAACACGATTTGTGAGGGTTGTTGAGGCAGAACGACCCATGTCCGAAGAGAAAGACGAGCCGCGAAAACCCGTTCCGCAGTCCAATCTCGCTCAGAATGCGGTCGCCGATGTTCGCCATCTCTTCGACCGTGTAGCCGATCGCGTCTCCTTCCGGTCCAGGCGTTTCGGTCAGCCGTTCGAGCCGCAGTCGCGTGACGTGCGGAGGCGACACCACGCTGCCCACCGCCTTCCGCAACCTGGCGGTGGTTCGCGGAAACAGCACGCGAGCGACCAGGGGAATGGAGGCCAGCACGCCGACGCCGGCCGTGACGAGGGCGCCGGCCGTCATGCTCCGCGAGCCGACATGGAAACGATGCGAGGCCGAGGCGAGCCGCTTGCGTGCCGACTTGAGCCGGCGGTCGGACTCCGCAAGAGAGTAGACCACCTCTTCCGTGACCCAGTGTTGAGGGCGGACGACGATGGGACACAGGGCCTGGAAATGGGCGTCCGCGACCCCTTTGTAGTACATCGCCACGCCGAAGAAACCGGCTCCGGCAAATGTCTCGGCCTGGGGGCAGACTTCCTCAAGATGCCGCCGGAACGATTCTTCCCGCGCGTCGAGGCAGTAGACCGACTGGAACTGCGGATTCTCGATGCGCTCGGCCCGCTTGCCGCGGTTGTGAAGCGATATCGCGTCGAGCGTCGCGACGCGGAGCCGCCGCTCGAACGCGTGATGGAAGATCCGGCGTCGCGGCAGGCTTCCGAATGCTTCGATCTCGTCAAGCAGCGATTGCCATTCGACAGGCGACATCCCATCGAGCGCCGCGGCCGACCAGCCCAGGAGCTGCGCGATGTGGAAAACCTGGAACGCCCTGGCTTCCGGCGTTGTAACGCGATCGGCTTTGCAGTGAGCCGCCAGAGACTCGCGGAGGTCGGCCAGCGTTTCTCCCTGTGAGAGGAAGTTTCGGGCCATGGATCGCAGAATGACGCGTTCGACCAGCAGCCGGACCGCGACGTACTCGTTCAGCGATCCTTGCGGAGCCGGCCGCGCCATCCGGTCGCCGCGATCTTCGGCCTGCCAGAACATCGACGCGAAACCTCGGAGCGCCAGGATTTCCTGCGTCAGAAAGTCCTTCTGGCTGTGGGGAGGGATGCCGAGATCGCGCAGCGATTCGACGATCACGTCGAGGGGGCTCCTCGAGGACGCCTCGCGCACCGCGGCGGGCAAGTCCTGCAGCCACGTCTCGACCGGGCGGCCTGACTCATACATCGCAATGAACGACTTCCAGAACCCCGCATCGCGTTCGGGCATTTCCCAGCGGGCGAATCCCTGGTCGAGAAACGCGGCGCACAGCGGGATCAGGAACTCGTGAAGCGGGCGGTCGAGGTCTTCGCCGGTTGCCTGAAGCAGCAGGTCGCGCGGCCGGAGAGACCGCGGGCGGAGGACGGACATCGGGTGATTGCTCACCCCCGCACAACAGACTTCCCACAGCGCTTGCAACGAGAACTTCACCCAGCAATCGTGGCTCCAGCGTTCGATGCGCGGATCGTTGATCTCGGGCAGCGCGGCCCGTAGAGGATGCTCTTCACCGTTGGTCTTCCGCAACGCGCGCATCGCCCAATGCCGCGTCTCCGCGACGCACTGGGCCGCTTTGTCGGCCGGCGCTGCCGAACGATATTGAGACAGCGCGTCGGTCTCGGCGATGAACCACTGCAGTTCGGCGTCCGGCCCCGATCGCACGGGGTTGAGGAGCCGGGCGAGCCGCAGATCGAGGCGGGTTCCGGACGGGCCGACGCGTTCGTCGGCGCGGGCTCCCAGATCGCTCCGCAGGCATTCGGCGAGATCCTCCGGGCGGATGCGTCCCTTGGCCATCTTGTCACGGTACCGATCCTCCGCGAGGAACGGCTCGCACCCGAAGAGTTCGCCTCCCTTGATGAGCCCCTCCTCAAAAGGCATCGGTTCCAACGCCTGGAGCGTATTGAGGAACGCGAAGGCCGTGAGAGGTCCCTGGGCCGGCAGCAGGCGAGCCGCTTCCCGAATGTGATCGGCGACCTGTGTCGCATCGAAAGACGCTGTCGGGGTCTCGCACAGCGGCCGTTCGTCGTCCGACTGTAGCACCGTCGAAACAGATCTGGTCTCGCTCAACGTCCCGGTTCTCCCGCAGGAGGAGGCAGGAGCAGCATTCGGACGGTGAGAGCCTGGGACTCGTCGCGACCCTCATGGCGGACGTGGCGAGCAACCGAGAACGACCCACCGAGCTCTCGCTGATTCCTTGCAAATTCGTCAGATTGGTCCGAGGCGTGTCAGGTTCGACGCCGCGGAAAGGTATTCGACGCAGGCAACTTCACGTCCATTGCGCTGCGTGGTCACGACGATCTATGCAACTGCAATGCCGCGTGAAGGATAGAGGGAAGAGTTCGCTGCGATCCGTCCCGAATGCGTCAAGAAAACTGTCGGAACTGGTGTTCGAAGGACTGGCCAAAGCCGCGAATTCTTTCGAATTTGACACCGACAAGACTCCCGCGCGGCAGAATAACAGCGAGCCTACGACTCGGAATGCCAATGACATTACGAAGGCGCAAGGATTGGCCGCCTGCTGTCTCATTACGATTCAGTCTGGTCGTCTTCGGACCAGATTTGCCGGGCCATCTCGATATTGAGATTCCGCATTTTATTCCGGAGGCTTCCGCGCGTAATGCCCAGAATGCGGGCGGTGTGAACCTGATTCCCTCCGGTATGACGAAGGACCCGCAGCAGGACTTCCCGTTCCATCAGTTCGAGCGCTTCACCGTACAGGGATTCGCTCCCCGCCTCGAGACGTGAATTGACAAACTCGTCCCAGTCGGTCGGCAAACCTGTTGACGCCGCCTTGCCGGCAGCGACCGCGGTCGTCGGCGACGTTGCGGGGGCGGGGTGCCTGAGGGCGTCCGGAAGGAAGTCAGCGAGGATGACCGACCCGTTCGCCTGGATGAGCGTCTGCTTGAGGACGCTCTGGAGTTCACGGACGTTGCCCGGCCAGTGGTGAGCCCGCAACAGCGCCAACGCCTCGGGAGACATCTGCGTGTCCGGTTTCCCCAGCTCGACGCTCAGCCGTCGCAGGTAGTGATCGATCAGCAGGGCCACATCGTCCCCCCGCTCGCGCAGCGGGGGAAGGCGGATGGTGAAGACGTTCAGCCGGAAGTAAAGATCCTTCCGGAACCGCCCTTCCTCGGCGAGCTTCTCGAGATCGGCATTGGTGGCCGAGATGATCCGCACGTCGGTCTGAACCGTCGTGGCGCCGCCCACCCGCTCGAACGCCTGCTCCTGGATCAGCCGCAGGATTTTCGCCTGCGTCAGAGGGGTCATCTCGCCGATCTCATCGAGAAATATCGTGCCGCCGTGGCATTGCTCGAAGCGGCCAATATGCTTGCGATCGGCCCCCGTGAAGGCTCCTTTCTCGTGGCCGAAGAGCTCGCTTTCCAGCAGCGTCTCGGGGATGGCGGCGCAGTTGATGGCCATGAACGGGCGATCGGCCCGCTTCGAATGCTGATAGATGGCCCGCGCCACGAGTTCCTTCCCGGTCCCGCTTTCGCCGCGGATGAGGACCGTCACGTCCTGGCGGGCGACGCGACCAATCGCCTTGTAAACCTCCTGCATGGCGGAACACCGGCCGACCAGCGGGTCGCCCCCGGCCGGGACCGGTTCGACCTCGGGCAGCGAAGCCGGCTCGCGCATCAGGCGGCTCGCACGGACCGCCCGATCGACCACCGCCCGGAGCTCGGCCAGCTCGAGCGGCTTCAGGAGATACTCGAAGGCTCCTTCGCTGATGGCCTTGATGGCGAGGTCGGTCGTCCCGTGCCCGGTCACCAGAATGACCGGCACCCGCGCATCGATTTCCCGCAACCGCTGATACGTCTCGAGACCCGTGGCGTCCGGAAGATGAACGTCCAGCACGACGACGTCAGGAAGGTCGCTCTTGAACCGTCGAACCGCCTCGGCGGCGGTGGCTGCCAGCGAAAGCTTCGAGTCGGAACCCCGGAAGGCGCGCGAAAAAGCGTGTTGGATCGCTGGCTCGTCGTCAACCACCAACAAGCTGGGGGTCATGCCGAAGTTCCTGAGGCGCGGCGGATCCTGCGGGGAGCGTCACGTGAAACACGGCGCCTCCCGTCGCCTGGTTCGACGCCTCGATCCCTCCCCCATGAGCTTCCACGATTCGCCGCGTGATCACCAGTCCTAACCCCAGCCCGGTCTCCTTATTTGTGGCGAATGGCTCGAATAAACGGTCCTTCATTCCAGGGGCGATCCCCGGACCCGTATCGCTGACCGAAAACTCCGCCAGGGAGCCGCTGTGCTTGACGTCCACCGTCAACGTGCCTCCTTGCGGCATCGCGTCCAGAGCGTTCAATACCAGATTGATCATCACTTGCTGCATCTGAGCACTGTCCGCGAACACCGTCACTCCATTCTTCGGCGAAGTGAACCGCACGGCGACGCGCTGGCGCTCCGATCGCACGCGCAGGAGGCCCAGCACCGTCTTCGCCAGGGCCGCAAGGTCGACCGAGCGGCGCTCGGGACGCGGCGGACGGGCGTAGTCGAGAAAGCTTTGCAGCGACCGTTCCATCCGCTGGACCTCCCCGACGATCACCGTCAGATCCTCCACTGGCATCCCCCCGACGGTGCTATGCTCCAACTCGGACTGCACGAGCAGCTTGATGGACGTCAGCGGATTGCGAACCTCATGGGCGACGCCGGCCGCCAGCTGACCGAGCGCCGCGAGCTGTTCGGCCCGCAACACCTCGCGCTCGCGCTGCTGCAGCGTCTCGACGAATCCCTCGATCCGCTTCGTCAATGATTCCATCTGGTCGTGCAGGGCGCTGACGTCTCCGCTCCCCGAGAAGATGATTTCCGTCGAAGTCGGGTCGAGCTTGCCGGCCGCATCCCGCACCTGCACCTGCAGGCGGCGAATCGAGTGGCTGAGACTGCGGGCCACGCCGACCCCGAACGCCAACCCGGCGATGCCCCCCAGGCCTCCGACCCAGACGAGTCCCCACGATGTGCGCCGCAGGAGCCGCGCATGTTCATCCGCCAGCCGCTCGACCCGGAACGAGTAGTAGGCTTCCAGCTCGTGGCTGGGACGCAGCAACTCGCGCTCCATCAATCGCACGACTTCGTGGATGGCGTCGGCGTGTCGTGCGGGCTCGGACGCCTGCAGCTTCTCCCATCGGACCAGATGGTTGCTGTAGGCGGCCGCGATCTTGGAAACCCGATCCTTCTCTTCCGAATCGGTCGCTCCCCCCTGGACGTCCCTCAAGACGTTGGTCGCCCGCTCATGCAGCGCGTCGACCGTCTCGACGCGATCCTTGATCAGCGCCACGAGATCGACGAAGCACTCTTCCAGTTCGGCCGCCGTACGGTGCCGTGAGACATCGCCGCGCAGGTCCTTCGCAGCCGCTCCCTGCTCGCGGATCAGCGACCATCCCGCCACGACGCTCAGCACCGCAAGAATGAGACTGATGATGCCGAGCGGCCAGACCAACTGAATCCGTTGGAAATTCATGAGTGCCTCTAGGGAACGCCGTCGCCCCCGCTGTACGTCTCGAAGACAGACTGGACTGTTTCGGAACAGCAACACCGCCGCTTCCGCTCAGCCCACTCCCCGCCGAAGCCTTCCTTAAGCGTTATTAATCGCCGGAAAATCCGGCGTCAAACCCGCTTCAATGATGGCGTTCATCGACCGCTGGCCAGGGCGCCCATTACGCCGCACGGCGAGACGAAGGTGCAACTTCCGGACCTTGGCACATGGCTTGCAAAGCCGCTCCATCGCACAGACTCGCCCACCAATCCCACCTCGATCTCAATCTGGACGTCGCTTCCTGACCTTTCGTAAGGCGCTTCGACCACAGCGGCGCTTTGAGCAGGCAACGGAACACTGCGGAATCCGCGTTGCCCGCTTGTGACTTCCAGGCTTTCCCCACGGACTGACTGCGACGGAATTCGATCGTTCGCTGAAGACCATGTCGCGCCGCACGGGACCGTTCCGCCGGCCGCACGTCCATGCGACGCCAAGGAACGAAAATGCCTCACTCCAAGCCGGCCGCCGCTCCGCTCGAACCGCTTCCAACGACGTTGTTCGGCAAGTGGAAGCATGATGCGCTATCGGGGTTCCTCGTCTTCCTGATCGCCCTTCCCCTCTGCCTGGCGATCTCGATCAACAACGGCTTCCCCGCGGTGGCCGGATTATACACGGCTATCATCGGCGGCCTCCTCGTCTCGTTCATCAGCAACTCGGAACTGACGATCAAAGGTCCCGCCGCCGGGCTCATTCCCATTATGGCAGGCTGCGTCGATGATTTCTCGCGGGTCGCCGGCCCCGATCATGCGGTGCGGATGACGCTCGCCGTGTGCGTCGTGGTGGGCCTCGTTCAGATCGTCCTCGCGCTGTGCAAAGGAGGGGCGCTGGCCGAGTTCTTCCCGACGTCGGTCGTTCACGGCATGCTGGCGTCGATCGGCATCATCATCATCGCGAAACAGGTCCCCAAGGCGCTCGGCATCCTCACCTGGGCCGACGGCAGCAAACTTCCCAAAGAGCCGCTTGAGCTTCTGGCCGATATTCCGAAGCTTTTCTCGCAGATGAATCCGCAGATCGCATTGGTCGGACTTTCGAGCGTCGGGGTCCTTTTCATTCTCTCGATGATCAAGGCGAAGTGGGCCAGGAAGATTCCGGGGCCCCTCGTCGTGCTCGTCCTGTCGATCAGCCTGGGACTGTGGCTCAACCTGCGCGAGCCCCATGCTTACAACTTCGCCGGCAAGGAGTACCAGACCTCGGCGAAGCACCTCGTCGACGTCGGCAGCGGGCTCGGCAGCGCCTTCGCACTGCCGGAATGGGACGCCTTGAAGCACGGCATCGCGTGGAAGTGGATCGCGCTCTTCGCGATCATCGCCTCGCTCGAATCGCTCCTGAGCGCCAAAGCCGTCGACCTGCTTGATCCATGGCGCCGCAAGACCGACTTCAATCGCGACCTTCTCGGTTGCGGCGTGGGGAATGCCATAGCGGGGGCCGTCGGCGGCTCGCCGATGATTGCCGAAATCGTCCGCAGCCGGGCGAACATCGACAACGGCGCCCGCTCGCGCTGGTCCAACATCTTCCACGGGACGTTCCTGTTCCTGTTCGTGTGGCTGGCTCCGACCATCATTGCGATGATCCCCGAAGCGGCCCTCGCCGGCATGCTGATCTTCACCGGCTATCGCCTCGCCCACCCCAGGGAATTCCTGCACGTCTTCCAGATCGGGCGCGAGCAGTTCTGCGTCTACTGCGCGACCATCCTCGGCGTGCTGGCGATCGACCTGCTCGTCGGCGTGGCGATCGGCATCGCCCTGAAATTCATCATCCACCTGGCGAACGGAATGAATCCGAAGAGCATCTTCAAGGCCTGGATCCAGGCCGAGGAGATCGGCCCCGAGACTTACGCCATCCGCGTCTCGCGGTCGGCGACCTTCAGCAACTGGATCGCCTTCCGGAAGGAGATCCGCAACCTCGGATTGCGGGGGCACAAGAACCTGGTGATCGACCTCTCTGGGACGACGCTGGTCGACCACACCGTGATGGAAAAGCTGCACGAGGTACAGCGGGAATTCGGCGAACAGGGGCTGACGTTCGACATCGTCGGCCTGCAAGATCATAAGCCGCTGTCGTCGCATCCAATGGCCGCCCGCAAGCGGATTCACATCAACCGCATGACGCCGGAGTTCGCGAATCGTTGAGCAAGAAGTGATTGAGGGACGGCGAGGCTGGAGATTCCAAGTCACCGCCACCCGCAACCGCTTCTCTCCTAACTCCTGACTCCTGACTCCTGACTCCTGACTCCTGACTCCTGACTCCTGACTCCTGACTCCTGACTACTGACTACTGACTACTTCCCCCGCTCCCGCGCTTCTCCCCAGTGGGCCGGCGGCCGGAGCAGCCTCGCCTCACTCGGTGTCATCGGGACACGTTGCGGAGTCAACGGGTTCCCTCCGCCTTGGCTTCGAATTCCCCACGCAATCCGAAGCTCGTGCAAGACGGACGATGATGCCGTGTGGGACGCAGGCTGTTCCGCGTCCGCCGGTCCACATTTCCTGAGCCTTATGGACACCGGGGATGATCAGTTCGACGAGAGATGCTCATCCGCACGAACCGAAATGCATTCGTGCCTTTCTCCGTGACTCCGTGGTGAGAAATCGCCTTTCGGAACTCCCCACGCGGTCAAACGCACGACAAGCGCCCAGCGCCTGGCGTTCGACTCAATCTTTCACGGGGATCTCGGCCACGGCTGGCTCATCGAGGGGCGGGGGCTCGGGAGTCGCCGCGGCGGGCTGGCTCAGCGGTTTGAGGCTGCGGACCGTTTCGCCCAGCGCGAGCTTTGATTCCTTTCCGGGCGAAAGCTCGATCTTCACCGAGTCGAGCTCGATCTCGCGGACGCGGCCTGCGACGTCGGCGATCCGGAACGTCGAACCGCGGGTCAGCAGCATCCGGCGGTTGTTGGCCCGATCGTAGAGCCACGCTTCGGTGGCGCCGTCCTGGGACACTCCTCCGACCAGGTATGTCTCGGCGGCGACGTCCTCTTCGACCTTCACCGTCACGGCCTGCGACGTGCTGAGCGGCGGCGACTCTCCGTCGCTCACCGTCACCCGCAACGTCACCTCGCCCGGTTCCTGGGCGTCAGCCGGAGTCCAACGCAATTCGCCGGTTCGCGAGTTGATGCTCGCCCCGGCCGGGGCCCCTTCGAGCTTCCATACGAGGTTGCCCGCAGGACCGTCGTCGGTCGCCTTGAGAGGAACTACCAGCGTGCCGCCGAGGTACACCGTCTGCGACGGAGTGGATGCGATCTTCGGGGCCGCATTCGGCTCCTTGACGCTGATGTCGAACGCCTTGATCAGGGGCTTCTCCACGCCGGGCAACGTCACCGAAATCGAGACCGGATAATTGCCAAGGGGGAGGGATGACGATGTCGACCAGGAGAGCTCTCCCGTCTTGCCGTCGAGCTTGAGCCCTGGGGGCGCCTTCTCGCCGAGCGTGAAAGCCGGCGCGCCGCGTTCCGTCTCGACATCGGCGAGCGGCACTTTAAGCCGCCAGTTCGATCCCCGCGTCACCGACTGCGACGCGATGGGGCCGAACTTCGGAGCGTATGGCCGTGCGGGGAGTTTCTTGGCGAACGGGTTGTCCGCAATCAGCCGCGCGGCCTCGTCGAACGTCAGGCTTTCGGCAGAGGGCAGAACCGGCGCGAGTTGGACGCGCGTCGCATTGGCGTGCTTGTCGATCGTCGTCCCCTCGACTCCCCGCGTCACCGTCCACACGGCCCCGTTGATCGCGGTGACGGTGAGGTATTCGCCATCGATGGCGATGCGGAAGCCGGGTTCCTTCGGGAACTCGCTCGGGTCGTCCACCGTCAACTGCGTCGCGCCGCGCGACATCTCGGCCTTCAGTTGGGCCGTCGGGAATAGGTCTCCCCGCTCCTTCGTGTCGCGAAGGCACAGACCTTCGGCGACAACCGCCACCTTCAGCCGCGGATCTCCCTGGCTGGAAGTGCTTTCGGTGGTGATCTGCGTCAGGCGATGCAGCAGCGCAATGCGACGGAACCGCTGCAGAAATCGGGCGAGGTCGCCAAGCGTCGCGGTCCCTTCGACCGACACCTGCACCGCCATCCCGCTGATGCCCATGGCGGCGCGCCGGCCCGAGATGACCCTCAGGTCTTCAAACCCGCACGCGAGGGCGGTGTCGGTCAGCCATTCCTGGTAGACCCGCTGAGCGATGAGTTCGTTCGGCGGCAGGCTGGCCGCCTTCATCTCCTTGAGACGCGCCGCCGCCCGGAGCGATTCGAGATTCTGGTCCTGCTTCTTGCCGACCTTCGCCCGCAACGACTGCAGCTGCGACTCGCGCTCTTCGATCGGTCCGTAGAACGTGTTGCGGACCATGGGCCAACCCTGCCAGCCGACGGCGACGGCCAGGAGCCCGGAGAGCAGGATTTTTTCGCGGCGCTGCATGGATGGAATTCAGAAGGCAAGAGTTCCGGCAGGGTGGACACGGCCCGCCAATTCTGTCCAACGTCGCACTCGATGCTGGGGGGCAATGCCCACCCTACGTCTTCTTCCCGGCAGGACTCTTCGGCGGCGGAGTCGGCAGCAGGACGTCGATGTAAAGTTCGAACCAGGTCGGATACTCAGGGTCGCGCTGGCTGACGCGGAAGTCGGGGGGGAAGTTCCGGTACTTCGCTTCGGCCAGCCGCTCGCCGAACTGCGACACCTGGGCCCGCGACTTCGCATAGCCTGTCGCTCGAAAGCGGGCCACTGCGTCACCCGTCGACGGCATGGCCCGCAGGTCGGTGAGGTAAAGTGAATCGGTCCCGGGCAAGAGCTTCTGGATCTTGCGGTATTCTTCGAGCCAGTCGACTTTGCGCTGATGCCATTCGCCCAGCTGGTTGGCCGAGATGACGATCGGCTCGCGGGCCTTGTTGTCGGCCGTGAGCGCGACGTCCTCCTTTCTCAGATTTTCGATCTGCGCGTCGAGATCGGCCTGCCGGGCGCTCAGCATCCACCAGCCGAGGCCCAGCACGAAGGCGACGCACGCCGCGGCGGCCGCCATCCGCTGCTTGCGAAGATCGCGTTTCACCGGGGGCTTGCGCGGATCGAGGAAGTCGATTCCTTCGACCGTTCGGCCGGACGCTCCAAGCAGTGCGCCGGCTGCCGAAACAAACTGGACCGGATCCTCGGTCGTGCCGGCGGGGAAGCTGATCGGCCCTCCCGCGTAGAGGTCCGCCGTGCGGACGTCGCATTCGAGACGGTCGGAGAGGACCGCCATCGCTTCGTCCGAGACTCCGACGCACCAGGCCCGGTTGATTCGCCCGCTGCCGCCGTGAGCTTCGAGCGGCACCAGCATGCGGCCGACTTCGGCCCAGAGACGTTGCGGGGTGGGAGGCGGATCGTCCTCGGGAAAATCGGCCGATTGAGCGAGCACGACGCGTCGATCCCGCAGCACGCCGACGTTGAGCCGGTGGTCCTTGTAAAGCACGACGAGCGACGTCCCCGCCGGATCGTCGCCGCGAGCCTGCTCGAGATGGGCAATCCACTCGGCGACCGCGGCGGGCGCCACCACGACCGACGTCAGCTCGCGTCCCGCGGCGGCCAGCACCGCGCGGATCGCTTCGACCCGATCCTTGAAAACCGTCGCCATGATGACCGACCGCGTCGGCGATTCGGCGATGGCGGGGAACGGTATGAAGTCGAGCAGCTGCCGTTCGAGCGGAGCGGACGATGCCGTGGCGGCCTGGAAGCGGACGATGTCCGGCAGCTCGTCGTCCGGAGCGTTCGGAAGTTCGGCCCGCTTGAGGAGCACCGCACTGCGTGGAAGGACGAGGATGACCTGCTTCGCGTCGGCCCCCGCCTTGCCGAGCTCGGCCTTGAGCCATTCGCCCGCCTTGTGGGGCATCTGCTCGGGGGTGATGTCGGCCGGCCAATCGCCCGCGTACCGGGCCGTCACGCGCACCGATCCCCGCGCCGTGTTCCCCTGCAGGGCGGCGAGGTGATGGTCCCAGTGGATGGCGAGGTATTCGGGCATGGGGGAGAGGGGTCAGGAGTCAGGAGTCAGGAGTCAGGAGTCAGGAGTCAGGAGTCAGGAGTCAGGAGTCAGGAGTCAGGAGTCAGGAGTCAGGAGTCAGGAGTCAGGAGTCAGGAGTCAGGA
>JADZEF010000192.1 GCA_020850695.1 Planctomycetaceae bacterium
AACCCGCAGGCAAGGGGGGATCGCCGCTTGCGGGTTCGCAATGCCTTTGCCTGCGATCTCACCGACCAACACTTATCCAAGCCATGCGCATCACCCTCGACTACGGCAAGACCGGACTCCCGATCGACCTCCCCGACGACGGCGACATCCGCATCCTCGACCTCTCGCCGATCGTCCCGCTGGCCGACCCGCAAACGACGCTCGCCCAACGGCTGGCGCAGCCCACGGGCTCGCCGCCGCTGTCAGAAATGGCTCGTGGCAAGCGATCGGCCTGCATCCTTATCTGCGACATCACGCGACCGGTTCCCAATGCATTTCTGCTCCAGGGGATTCTCGAAACGATCGAGGCGGCCGGCGTGCCGCGCGAGGGGATCACGATCCTGATCGCGACCGGGCTGCACCGTCCGAACGTCGGCGCGGAACTCGTCGAACTCGTCGGACCGCACATCGCCGCGAACTACCGCGTTGAAAACCACGACGGAAAAAATCTCGCCGAGCACACCTATCTCGGACAATCTCTCAACGATGTCCCGGTCTGGATCGATTCGCGATACATCAACGCCGAGCTCAAGATCGCCACGGGATTGATCGAGCCACACCTGATGGCGGGGTTTTCGGGAGGCCGCAAACTCATCTGTCCGGGCATCGCAGCCCTCGAAACCGTGAAGGTCTGGCACAGCCCCCGGTTTCTTGAGCACCCACGGGCCGATTGCGGACTGCTGGACGGCAACCCCGTTCATGAAGAGAACACCGCCATCGGCCGGATGGCGGGCTGCGACTTCATCGTGAACGTCACGCTCGACAAGCAGCGGCGGATGACGTCGATCGTGGCGGGGGACATGGTCGAAGCCTTCATGGAAGGGGTCGCCCATGCGCGACGCGCAGCGACCGCCGAAGTCCAGGAGCCGTGCGACGTCGTCGTGACCAGCGCGGCCGGGTACCCGCTCGACACGACGTTCTATCAGTCCATCAAGGGGCTGACCGGAGTGCTGCCCATCGTCAAGGAGGGGGGCACAATCATCATCGCCGCGGGATTGACCGAGGGAATCGGCAGTCCCGAGTTCACGCGGCTGTTCCAGGAGCATGCGAGCCTCGAGTCGTTCATGCGGACGATCCTGGGCAAAGACTACTTCGTGATGGATCAGTGGCAGCTCGAAGAAATGGCGAAGGTTTGCCGCAAGGCCCGCGTCCTGTATGTCAGCGACGGCCTCCCCGCCGAGACGATCAACGGGTTGTTCGTCGAAGCCGTCCCGTCCGTTGAACAGGCGGTGGCCGAGGCCTTAACGAAGTACGGCCCCCGGGCACGCATTGCAGTCGTGCCGAAGGGGCCGTATGTGCTCCCTGTCGTCGCCGGTTGAGCGTGGCCTGGTCAACGCCAATGTCAGTCGTCGATGTCGACGATCTGGCCGAAGGGCGTCACCTTCACTTCCAGCTTCTTCCCCGCGCTGCGGATCTTCAGCTCGAACACCAGGCGGCCGTCGTCTTTCTCCCGTTCAGCCGAGAGAAACTGGACGTCCGGGAAACGGGCGACCACCGAGTCGAACACCGGCGGGGGAACCTGTTCGAGCGGGATCTTATCACCGGCAAAGGTGCAGGCGGTGAGCGACAGGACGAGAGCCGTCGTGGCGGCCCAGAGGGTACAGGTGTGCATGACCATCTCCTCGAAAGTCAGGAAAGGGCTGGGCGACACGATCACGCCCGGTTGATTTCCAACTTGAGTGCAACCACTGTGCCAATGACGGTGCGATGGCCGGGTTCCGGAGCTCTTATACCGCTCGGGTCACACCGTTTCGGTCGACTGACGGTCCCGAACGTTTCGGCATCCCCGTTTGAGGCCTTGATCGAAAATCGGCGCGCGGGCGCAGCCGGTTGTCATCGGATCAATCGAGCAGAGCTTCAGGCGTTGGCGACGTCCGAAACCATGACTGTGAATTCTTTCTGGAACGTCCGGTTCGTCGAATCGGTCACCTGGATGCGGATTGAGTAGCTCGCCTTGGTCTCGAAGTCGAACACCGCCGCGGACCGCAACTCGTTACCGAAGATGCTGAACGACAGGTTGTCGGTGTCCCCGGCCCCGTTCACCAGCTGGAACGTGAATGTGTCGGCCGTGTCCACATCCGTCGCGGTGAGGTTCCCGATGGCCGTCGCGATCGGCTGGTTCTCCGCAATCGTCGCGTTCGAGAGGGCGATATTCGTCGGGGCAGAATCCGAGACGTTGGTCACAGTGATCGTGAAGACCCGGTCGAACGTCAGGCCAAAGGAATCCGTGGCGCGGACGCGGATCGAATAGCTCGGCTTGGTCTCAAAGTCGAACGACGCGGTCGTCTGAAGCTGGCTGCCCATGATTGTGAACGACGCGTTGTCCGTGTCTCCCGTCCCGGAAACCAGCGTGAACGTGAACGTGTCGCCCGGATCGGCGTCCGTTGCGGCCAACGCGCCGACGGACGTGCCCGCCGGCTGGTTCTCGGCGATCGTGGAATTGGACAGAGTGATGTTCGACGGGGCCGAGCTGGTATCGCGGACATAGATGTCGTTGAAGTACCGCGTGTCGCTGGGCGAGAGATTCGTCGCGGAGCTTTGGAACGCAACGAACCGCCCATCCGAACTGACGGAGGCATGCGATGAATGGCCATTTGCCTGGGCGTCGTTCGACGTCACGCTGGCCCGGGTGATCGTGTTCGCCAGCCGATCGACAAGGAACACATCGACCGTCCGGTTCGTGTCGCCGGTCACGAGGTTCGAGGCATACGTGTCAAAGGCGACGAACTGGCCGTCCCCGCTGATCGACGGATTGAACGAATGCCAGTTCGCCTGGGTTCCCCCCGCACTGGTGCTCACGCGCTCAATTGTATTGGCGGTCCTGTCGTAGACGAAGATGTCCTGCACCAGGTTCGTATCGCCCGCGACCAGATTCATCGCCGAGCTGGCGAACGCCACGATCGTCCCGTCCGCACTGAGCGACGGACGCCATGAATGATAGTTCCCCTGGACCCCGGCGGTGCTGATGCTCACTCGCTCGGTTGTGGCGCCGGTGCGATCCCGCACAAAAATGTCGTTCGAGAAGTTGGTGTCGCCCGTCACGAGGTTCGACGCATAACTATCGAACGCCACGAAATGGCCATCCGCGCTGATGGACGGGTTGAACGAATGCCAGTGTGACTGACCGCCGGTGTTGCTGAGGCTGACCCGCTCGGTTGTGTTTGTCGTCAGGTCACGGACGAAGATGTCCTGGACGAAGTTGGTGTCCCCCGCGACGAGGTTCGTCGCAACGCTCTCGAACGCGACGGTTTTTCCATCCGCGCTGATCCGCGCGTTGCCCGACCACCAGTTCGCCTGCGCGCCCCCCGCGCCCACGCTCGCGCGTTGAATGGTGTTGGCGGTGCGGTCATAGACGAAGACGTCCCGCATGAAATTCGAATCGCCCGCCACGAGGTTGGTCGCGTAGCTCTCGAAGGCGACGAACTGCCCGTCGGCGCTGATGCTCGGACGAAAAGAGCTGAAGTTCCCCTGAACCCCCGCACTGCTGAGGCTGACCCGTTCGACGGTCCCCGTCGTGCGGTCGTAGACGAAGATGTCCTGGGCGTAGTTCGTGTCCCCCGCAACCAGATCGCTGGCATAACTTTCGAAGGCGACGAAACGCCCATCACCGCTGACGGAAATCGCTGCGTTCGACGACCAGAGATTGCCGGCGGCTCCCCCCGGCGTCGCGGACGCGAGAGTCGTCGTGGTCAGCAGGACCCGCTTTTCGAGAGCCTGCACGCTGGCGGATGTCGCCGTGCGCGCCCTTCGGCCTCCGGTACGCCACTTGCGGGAAGATTTCCGAACATGGAACAGGCGGCGCAGCCATCCCGCAAGCGACATAAAGCCATTCCGGTCGGCGAATAGGAAGGCGAGAGTAGGATCAGGAGACAACAGGTCAGTCCAAGGTATGCGACGCGTGGACCAGTTTCCAGCGCGATTTGAGAGGAGGATTTGAAAGGAGATTGAGGAGGATGAGCCGAGTTTGACGATTGTCGCAAATATTTCGTGACGGGCGGTGCCCCGCGGCACGCGATACCCCGCTCCGGCTTGTCCCGGTATGATCGAGCGAGGGGAGAGAGAACGTCCGAAGCGGCTCCGGAGGTGGGTGATGCAGATTCAGTTGAAGCGGATCTTGGCCGCGGTCGATTTCAGCGACGTGACCGAGTCGGTCGTCCGTCACGGAGCCGAGCTGGCCCG
Source organism: Planctomycetaceae bacterium (assembly GCA_020850695.1). GTDB lineage: Bacteria > Planctomycetota > Planctomycetia > Planctomycetales > Planctomycetaceae > JADZEF01. The sequence goes on from JADZEF010000192.1 coordinate 4,219, forward strand.
AGTGTTCGGCGCCGAACTCGTCCTGTGTCACATCGTCGACCGGGGGTCGCTCATTTCGCAGATTCCGCCGGGGGGCGAAGGCTATCTTCCTCCGAATCTACCGCAGCTTCAGGAAGACTACGCTCGCGATCAGGTGCACCAGCTCCAGGCGCGGCTCGGCCTCCCGACGCTCCGCCTGGAAGTGGGGCATGGCGCCCCCTACGCCGAGATTATTCGCATTGCCAAAGAGGGAAACTTTGACCTTCTGCTCGTTGGCACGCACGGTCGCGGGGCGATCTCTCACATCCTGCTGGGATCGTGCGCCGAACGAGTGGTCCGCCACGGCCCGTGCCCCGTGCTGACGATCCGCTCGGGCTCGCACGAATTTGTCGACGACTGACGCTGTCCGGAACATCGCCCTCGTCGGTTCACGAACCCTGAAGCCTGGCGCCAATGAAGAGTCGGCGCCGCGCGAGCTTCGGCGGTGCTCTGATATCGCGCCTCGGGGCGGGGCGGTTCACTTACCAGAGCGTATAGCCCCCATCGATGACGAGAGAAGCCCCCGTCATGTAACGCGACGCGTCGCTTGCCAGGTACACGGCCAGCGGGCCCAGGTCCTCCGGCTGGCCGAAGTCCCCCATCGGAATCAGCGACTTGAAAGTGTCGATGATCGCGGGGTTGTCCTTCGACCATTTGACGTTCGGCTCGGTCATGAAGCCGCCGGGGCAGATGGCGTTGACCGTGATGCGGTGCGGGGCCCAGTCGCTGGCGACCGCCCGGGTGAACTGAATGACCGCGGCCTTCGACGTCTCGTAGCTGCGCCCGCCGATGCCGCGATTCGCGACCATTCCGGAGATTGAGGCGATATTGATGACGCGTCCCCCCTGGCCGCGTGCCACCATGGCTCCGCCGATGAACTTCGTGCAGAGGAAGGTGCTGGTGAGGTTCAGGTCGATGATCTTCTGCCACTGATCGAGGGGGAAGCTTTCGGTCGGAACATTGATCCGCCGGCCCCCGACATTGTTGACCAGGATATCGATTGGGCCGAACTCGGCCAACGCCTGCTGGCAGGCGGTTTCGCATTCGGACGGCGTGCCGACATCGGCGTTGATGGTGTCGGCGCGACGGCCCAATGCCCGGATTTCGCCGGCGGTCCGGTCGAGACTCTCGCGATCGCGCCCGACCAGCACGACGTCGGCGCCGGCATCGGCGATGGCCAGGGCCATCTCGCGCCCCAGTCCACGGCTGCCGCCGGTAATGAAGAGTCGTTTGCCATCGAGACGGAAGCGATCGAGGATGCTCATGGGATGGTTGTGAAGAAATTGGGATCGGGGGTTGATTCGCGTTCGAGCGTAAGGACTCCCCGGGACAGATGCGAGCGAACGCGACCGTGAAAAAGCCATGGGGCGACCGATGAAGCCCCCCATCGTCGCCGTCGTTTCCGCCCAATGGCTGACGTTGCGTCTCTGGTCGATCGCATTTACGATCTCTGATCTGCGATTTTTAATGCTTGAGGACGTCTGTGCATCCGGGAGACCGGAGAGGATCGGACGCGAAATCGCCTTGTGGGGAGTCGCCGCGTGCTGGACTTGTTGACGAACGCCCATCGTCTGTGTGACGGGATCACCCGCCGTAACGCCTTGCGAGTGGGAACGCTCGGCCTCGGCGGCCTGACGATGGCCGATTACTTCCGTCTTCAGTCGCACGCCGCCGGAGCAGGCGAGTATCGCGCGACTCCCTCGAAGAAATCGGTGATCCTCCTCTGGCAGAACGGCGGACCGTCGCATCTCGAAACATATGACATGAAGCCCGACGCGGTCCGTGAGATCCGGGGGCCGTTCTCGCCGATCCGCACGAGCGTTCCCGGAATCGACCTCTGCGAGCTGCTTCCGCTCCACGCCCGCATCGCCGACAAGTTCACGCTCATCCGCTCGTGCTCGCACAACTACGCCGGCCACAACGACGGCATTCCCGTGATGATGAGCGGGTATCCCGACTGGAGCGAAGCCAAAACCGAGTCGGTCCATCCGGAAATCGGGGCAGTCGTCAGTCGTGTCTTCGGCCAGTGTGCCAACGGCATGCCGGTGGCCTGCGGCATGGGAGCGACCCACTACAACTATGTGCCGACGACCGCGACCGGCTACTGGGGCAACATGTATCGCCCGCCGACGGTCAGCGAAAAGGGGCTGCCCAATGCGTCGGCAACGGTCGACGCCCGTCGCCTGGACGATCGGCGGACGTTGCTCGGGCAGATCGATCGACTGCGGTCCGACCTCGACGCGGGAGCGATGAATTCCTTCAACGCCTTCAATCGGCAGGCTTTTGCGATCATTGGCGGCGACCGCGCCCGGACCGCGTTCGACCTATCGCGGGAAGATCCGCGGACACGCGCCCGTTACGGCGAAGGCTGGGCCCAGCAGGTGCTTCTCGCGAGGCGGCTCGTCGAGGCCGGCGTCAACCTCGTCACCGTGGGAGTTCCCGGCGGCAAGGAAATTTACAATTGGGACGACCACGCGGTGAACGGCGACCTTCCCACCGCGATGCGCGAGCGTCTCCCGGGGCTCGACCAGGCTGTCACCGCACTCATCGAAGACGTCTACCAGCGCGGTCTGGACGAGGACGTGCTGGTGATCGTCACGGGAGAATTCGGTCGCACACCCCGCGGCAACGAGCAGAAGGGGAACCGCGACGGCCGGTTGAACTGGGGCCGCGACCACTGGCCGCACGCCATGTCGATCCTCGTCTCCGGCGGCGGCAAGCGGATGGGGCAGGTCATCGGCGCGACGAACTCGAAGGGGGAACACCCGGTCCAGCGCGAGCTGACGCCGCAGAACTTCCGTTCGATGATCTTCCACCACCTCGGAATCGACTACACCCAGAGCTTCCTCGACCCGGCGGGCCGCCCCATTCACATCTCTTATGGCCAGCACATTCCGGAACTGGCCTGACGCCCGAATTGGCGGGATGTGGTGGCACGAACAGTGATGCCGTGGCACGAGCAGTTGCGGCGCGGCTCTGATTGCTCACGTCGTGCAATGCGATTCAGGCTCCGGGATGACTGGAGCCTTTTTCATGGGAGGTCAGTCGCATCGTGATTGCCTGGATGAGGCAGCGAGCGCCGCCTCCCTTTCGCGTCACGACGGATGCGGCGCCGGCGGTCCTCCGTTCGCTTGCTCAACGTTGAGACGAGCCTCTCCTGGCGAACGAAACGAAATCATCCGCAGACGCTCTCCAGGGCGATGAACTCCTTACTCGATCTCTTCGCCGTCGAACCGTCTGATTTTTACACGCTCGGCGCGAACCACACTCGAATTCGGGTCTCCGAGTCAGTAGACTGACTCGTTCGGCAGAGACCGCCGGACGGGCGTCGTTGCGCCCTCAACCGTTACAGAGGAACACTGATCGTGTCGACAGTCACCGCTCCCGAACAGAAGAAGACGGCCAAACGGACGATCAACGGGGCTGACATCCTCGTTGAATCACTCATCCGGCAGGGCGCCGAATTCGTATTCGCCTACCCGGGCGGGGCCAGCATGCCCCTCCACCAGGCGCTCGTTCGGGCGAAGGATCGGCTGCGCACGGTACTCCCCCGCCACGAGCAGGGGGGCGGGTTTGCCGCCCAAGGCATCAGCCGCAGCAGCGACAAGATCGGCGTCTGCATGGCGACGAGCGGCCCCGGCGCGACGAACCTCGTCACGGCCATCGCCGACGCGAAGCTCGACAGCATTCCGATGGTGGCCGTCACCGGGCAGGTGCGGCAGGCCGTCATCGGCACCGACGCGTTCCAGGAAACGCCGATCATCGATGTCTGCCGGGCGATCACCAAGCACCAGTACATGATCGCTGCGGCCGACTGGCGGAAGGATGAAGACGTGAAGGCGGCGGCCCGCGATATCCCGCGGATCGTGAAGGAGGCTTTCTACGTCGCCCGCACCGGCCGCCCCGGCCCCGTGCTGGTCGACTTCCCGCGGAACGTGCAGCAGATCGAAGTCGATGCCGACAGCATCGACTGGGATCCGCCGATGAACCTGCCCGGATACCGTCCCGAGTTGAAGAACCCGGCCGGCGAGCAGATCAAGCAGATCCTCGCCGCCATCCGCCGTTCCAAAAAGCCGATTCTCTACGTCGGTGGTGGCGTCATCAATTCGGGAGCCGCGGAAGAACTGACCAAGTTCGCCCGCCGCACCGGCATCCCTGTGACGATGACCGTCATGGGGCTCGGGGCGTTCCCCGGCGATGACGAGCAATCGCTCCACATGCTGGGGATGCATGGGACCGTCTATGCGAACTATGCCATCAATGAGGCCGACCTGCTGATCGCCCTCGGCGTCCGCTTCGACGACCGCGTCACGGGCAAGCTCGAAGAGTTCGCCGTCCACGGGAAGATCATCCACGTCGATATCGACCCGTCGGAGATCCACAAGAACAAGGAAGCCCACATCCCGATCGTCGCGGACGTGAAGCCCGTGCTGCAGGGGCTCAACGCAATGATCGCGGATGACGACATCCCGCAGATCGATGCGTGGAAGGCCCAGATCGCCGACTGGAAGCGGCGGTACCCGCTCAGCTACCGCGACGCGGGGGAAGACATCCTCCCGCAATATGCGATCGAAGAACTCTGGCGTCAGACGAAGGAACGCGACACCTACATTGCGGTGGGCGTCGGCCAGCACCAGATGTGGGCGGCCCAGTTCTACAAGTTCGACAAGCCGAAGCGGTGGCTCAGCAGCTCGGGACTCGGCACGATGGGCTTCGGCCTGCCGGCGGCGATGGGCGTGCAGTGCGCCCACCCCGACAGCCTCGTGGTCGACATCGACGGCGACGGCTCGTTCCTGATGAACGTGCAGGAGCTCGCCACGCTCCACTGCGAGAAGCTGCCGGTCAAGGTGCTGCTGCTCAACAACCAGCACCTGGGCATGGTGGTGCAGTGGGAAGACCGCTTCATGCAGGGAAGCCGGGCCCATACGTATCTCGGCCCCATCGACCATCCCGAAGCGGTCGGCGCCGGCAGCGGTCCGATCTACGACGTGACCTATCCGAACTTCGTGCAGATGGCGAACGGCTTCGGCATCCAGGCCCGCCAGGTCCGCCGCAAGTCGGACTTCCCGGCAGCCCTCGCCGAGATGCTGAACTCGGAAGGGGCCTACGTGCTGGACGTCGTCTGCCCGTACCAGGAACACGTGCTGCCGATGATCCCCGGCGGTGGAACGGTCCGCGACATCATCGTTGAGTAGTCGGAAGAACGCCGATCGATCAAAATACCGCTGTGCAGTGGCCTCCGGGCGATTGCACGGCGGTTTTTCTTCGCACCGCGTCACCCTGCTGCAACATCACAGGTCGTTGCGTCGCATCAGCTCGGACGTGGTCCGTTTTCCCGCTCTGAATTCTTTCGTTTTTGCCTGCCTGACGAGAGTCCCATGCTTTTTAACTTCCTGCGGAAGACAGCCCTCGCATCACTTCCGATGGTCGCCCTCGTCGCCGGTTGTGCGCCGTCGGAACCGAAAGCCCCGACGACCAGCAAGACGGTCGAGAGCCCCGACGGTAAGAAGCCTGAATCGTCCGCGGGGACGGAAACGCCCGAGCCGCCTCCCGCAAAACCGGACGATGCGACGGCTGTCGAGGCGCTCAGGGCCGCTGGCGCCGATTTCCGGAAAGACAACCGGGGCTCGGTCATCGAAGTCGATCTCACGTCGCTGGGCGAGAACGCGGATGAGTCGGTCCTGTCGCACCTCGCCGGCTTGCCGTCGCTCAAGTCGCTGACGGTCTTCGGACCGAACTTCACGGATAAGTCGGCGGAAACGATCTCCAAGATCGGGACGCTCGAATACCTTTCCATGAAGCGGGCCAGCCTGACGAACGCCGGTCTGGAGAAACTCGCCGAACTCAAGAACCTTCAGGTGCTCGACATCTTCCAGACCGACATCCGCGACGACGCCCTCAAGGCGATCGTCGGGCTGAAGAAGCTGAAGGATCTCGATGCCCGACGGACCAAGATCACGAACGACAGCGTTCTTCCGTTGGCCGAACTCCCCGCGCTGATCGCCCTGAAGCTTCAGGAAACCCAGGTGAATGACCAGGGAATGAAGACCGTCGGCCAGCTCACGAACTTGAAAGTCCTCAACCTCAACAAGCAGACGATCATCACCGATGCGGGAGTGAAGGAACTGACGGGGCTGGTCAACCTGACGAGCCTCGACCTGGACGATGTCGGCCTGACGAACGCGGGAGCCCCGGCCCTGGCGAACTTCAAGAACCTTGTCCGCCTCTCGATGCGCAGCACCTACATCGGCGGCGCGGCCCTCGAGCATGTGGCGGGGATGTCGAAGCTGAAGATCCTGCTGCTCCGCAACACGGGGATTGACGACAAGGGGCTCGCTCACCTCAAGGGACTGACGACTCTCACGAATCTCGATTTCAGCGAGACGGCCATCGGCGATGCGGGGCTGGCCGAACTGACCGGCCTGACGAAGCTCACGGAGCTCAACCTGTGGCACACGTCCGTGACGGATGCGGGACTGGCATCGCTGAAAGGGATGACGGAGCTGACGAAGCTCAATCTCGAAGAGAACACGCTGACCGATGCCGGAATGGAGCATCTGCTGCCGCTCAAGAAGCTTCAGGAACTGAAGCTGAAGGCGACCGGCTTGACCGACGAGGGACTGAAGAAGCTGGCCGGACTGGAGTCACTGACCGAACTCGATGTCAGCAACACGCAGGTGACAGAGGCCGGCAAGGCGGAGCTTCTGAAGGAGCGGCCGAAGCTGAAGATCACCGGCCCGTAGGCGAACGCTTGGTATCGGGGGTCAATCGCAAACACGCCGCGGGCATGTCTGGAAGGTTCTGCCGATTGAGGCGCTTCAGGATTGGAGAGCCAGCAGCCAGCGGCATGCGAGACGCCCGGACTCGGAGTGGGTTACTTCGACGGCGTCGCTCGAGTCCCTGCGCCTTGCGCCGGCATCGCTGGCGGAGCCGTCGGCGGCACAACCGGCTTCGGTGCGGTTTTCTGGAACTCCAGCAGAAACTCAAGTGTTTCCGCGGCCCGTTCCTTGCCAGCCCTGGCGTGGCTGAGGAGCGGAATGCCATGTGGGCCGCGAGCGTAGAAGAGCTGCGGATGGGCGGCCAGCAACGACTTCACCACCGCCAGATGGCCGAGCATGGCGGCCGCGAAAATATCGAGCCGGGCTCCGCGGTCGATGAGAAACTCGGCGATGTCCGGGCGGCCGATGTGTGCGGCGGCCCCGAGCCCCGATTCCCAGTCTCCCCCACCCCAGTCCATCGTCGCGTTGACCAGGCTCGCATCCCGCCGCAGCAGGTACTCGACCATTTCGAGGTCGAAGTGGGAGTAGATCACGAAGTCCTGAACCAGAATCGAACCGGTCTGCGGCTTGCGGAAACGCGGCTGGAACCCTGGGGCCGGATAGTCGCGTTCGGGCGTCGGAATCACCGCTTCCGCAACGATCTCTTTCTCCGGATCAGCCGTGCCGGCCGCCGGTCTCGCCGCCTTCTCCTGGGCTTCGACGATCGATACGGCGCCGAAAGCAAGCCCGCCCGCTGCGAGGCCAAGCTGGAACGATCGCCGCGACATCGGTGCATCGGACATGGAAGTCATCCCTCGGAAAATCGAAGAGGAAGCAGGTCTCGAACGGGTTCCTCGAACCGCAATCTGCCTGCCTTGTCATACCGCGGCGGGCTGGAGTTCGAAAGACGTCAATCGAAAAGGGAACTCGGCAATTCGCGGTAGACCGGTTGCGGTGGGTGCGTCGCTTCCGGGCCAGGCATCGAGGCAAACAAATCTCGAGACTCTCTGGTATCATCGCGCCACTCCATCCCTTTCCTCCACGTTCGTTAGCCCCATGCCCGGCCCCTTCTCGCTCGAACAGGTCCAGTCCGCCCTTCGTGAATTCGGCGTCGACGGCTGGCTTCTCTACGACTTCCGCGGCCTCAACATCCTCGCCCGCCGCGTCCTCGGCGTCGATCCGAGCAACACCGGCTCGCGTCGCTTCTTTTACGCCATCCCCGCTGAGGGAGAGCCCGTTAAACTCGTCCACCGCATCGAAGCCGGGGCGCTCGATTCGCTCCCCGGCCGCAAGGTCGTCTATCTGAAATGGCAGGAACTCGAAGCCGGCGTCGCCGAGGCCCTCAAGTCGATGAAGCGGACGGGGGACGTCAAGAAGGTGGCGATGGAGTATTCCCCGCGGAACGGCAACCCGTATGTGTCGCGCGTCGATGCGGGACCGGTGGAACTGGTGCGGTCGTGCGGGGCCGAGGTCGTCTCTTCCGGCGACCTCATCCAGCGATTCGAGGCGGTCTGGAGTGACGACCAGTGGCGGATGCACCAGGAGGCGGCGGTCCACACGAACAGCGCCTACGACGTCGCGTGGTCGTTCATCGCCGACCGCATCCGCACCGCCGGCAGCGTCACCGAGGTACAGGTCCGCGACGTCATCATGGGCCACTTCGCGAAGCATGGGCTGACGACGTATCACCCGCCGATCGTCGCCGTCAACGGTCACGCGGGCGACCCGCACTACGACACCGGCACCGGCAAGGACATTACCATCCGGCCGAACGATTTCGTGCTGATCGATCTGTGGGCCAAGCTCGACCAGCCGAATGCCGTTTACAGCGATCTGACGCGGACCGGCTTCGTCGGCGAGACCGTTCCCGAGAAGTACACGACCGTCTTCAAAATCGTCGCCGCGGCCCGCGACGCCGCTATCCAGTTCGTCAAGGAAGCCTTCGCCACCGGCCGCCCCATCCAGGGATGGGAGGTCGATAATGCCTGCCGTGACGTCATCGAGAAGGCCGGTTACGGCCCGCAGTTCGTCCACCGTACGGGCCACAGCATCGGCCAGGAAGTGCACGGCAACGGCGCCAACATCGACGGCCTCGAAACCCGCGAAGACCGCCGCATCCTTCGCCGCACCTGTTTCTCGATCGAGCCGGGAATCTACCTCTCCGACTTCGGCATCCGCAGCGAGGTCGACGTCTATATCGACGGCGAGGGGATTGTCCACGTTACCGGCGGCGAACTTCAGACGGATGTCGTGCCGATCCTCCGAAAGTAATGGTCGTCGTTCGCTCCCGCGAAAGAACTCTGCCGCGTTGGCATTTATCACGCTCCGCTTGACGAGCGGAACGGGGGATCGATGGCCGTCGTTCGCATTCTTGAGAATCGATCAATCTCGCGAATCGATCACTGCCTCGGGATCCACATCACCGATAGAATGCAACCGCCGTTTCGAACCATCAATCTCCGGTTGTAAGGCAGCGTTGGCCATCCTTCGCCCGCTCGGGCTTCTTCTCAGCAGGACGCTCTCATGACTGCGCTCTATCTGACCGAAGCCGATGTCGATGAGCTGATGGACGTGGAAGACTCGATCGAAGTGATCGAGCAGTTGTTCCGCCGCATGGCGGCTGGCGAAGCGGTCAACGTGCCACGGGTGCGGGCGGTGGCGCCCGGCGTGGTGCTGCACTCGATGTCGGCCGCGGTTCCCTACCTGGGGCTGGTGGGGCTGAAGTCGTATGTGACGACGAAGCAGGGGGCGAAGTTCCACGTCACCGTCTACGACGCCCTGACCGGCGAACTGAAGGCATTGATCGAAGCGAATACGCTCGGGCAACTGCGGACCGGCGCGGCGAGCGGCGTGGCCACCGAGTGCATGGCGCGGCCCGACGCAGCGGTCGTCGGATTGTTCGGAACCGGTTTCCAGGCCCGCACTCAGCTCAAGGCCGTCTGCTCGGTGCGGCGGATCGAGCGAGTGGAAGTCTATGGCCGCGATCCCGACAGGCGCGCGCAGTTCGCGGCCGAGATGACCGAGTTCTGCGCGACGAAGGTCGTCCCCGTCCACTCGCCCGACGAAGCGGCGAGCGAAAAGGACATCATCGTCTGCGCCACCTCGAGTCGCACGCCGGTTTTCGACGGGCGCCACATTGAAGAGGGAACCCACCTGAACATCGTCGGCTCGAACTGGTGGAATAAAGCGGAAATCGACACGGCCACGGTGCGGCGGGCGGATGTCATCGCGTGCGACAGCATCGAGCAATGCCGGATCGAAGCGGGAGACTTTGCGGCGGCCCTCGAGGAAGGGGCCTTCGAGTGGACGAAGGCGGTCGAGCTGTCGGCGGTCGTGACCGGCCAGGAGACCGCCCGGGCGACGCCTCAGGACATCACTCTCTTCAAGTCAGTTGGACTGGCCGTCGAAGACGTCGCCATGGCGGCCCGGTTGCTCGAACGGGCAAAAGAAGAGGGCCTCGGCAGGCCACTCTTGTCGGGCCGCTGAGGGGAGCCCCGAGTTCGGCGGCACCGCGATACGCCTTCCCGTCAGTTGTGCGGGAAGCGTCACAGCATGAAGGTGTCCTGAGGAGTGATCGCCGATAAAGGGGGACTGGACTCTCCACCCAGGCCTTCCTAGGATCCGGTAACGCTCGGAACGACGCGGCGATCCATCGACGGGATCTGATTCAGCACCTTTCCGAGCGAACCTGCCGTTGCCCGGAGCCTCTATTCCGGGCCGGCCGAGAGACTTGATGGCAGAGGGCCCGCCGGAAGACCGCGGCGGAGCTCGTCACAGGACCGAACGCTGAACCGATTGCCACTCGATGACTCAGTCTTCGCTGCCGACCGGATCGACGCGTCATTCCCCGGGGAGCTTTCGAGAACTGCTCACCGTCGCCGTCCCGCTGATCCTCAGCTCCAGCTCTTTGTCGCTGATGCATGTGATCGACCGGGTCTTCCTGACATGGTATTCGGGAGATGCCCTCGCGGCCTCGGCGCCCGCCGGCATGCTCAACTGGCTGATGATGAGCGTCACTCTGGGAACGCTGACCTACGTCAACACGTTCGTTTCGCAGTATGAGGGGGCGGATCGCCCCGCGCGGGTCTCGGCCTCGATCTGGCAGGGGGTTTACCTGGCTCTCGCTTCCGGCGTCCTCTTCTTTGGCCTGGCCCCGCTGGCTCCGAAGATCTTCGCCCTGATCGGACACCGGCCGGAGGTCCAGCGGCTCGAAGTCGAGTACTTCAGCGTCTATTGCATGGGGGCCGTGCCCATTTGTCTCGCCACGGTCCTCTCGTGCTTCTATAGCGGTCGCGGGGAGAATCACGTCGTCCTGTATGTCGATCTGGCCGCGTGCCTGGTGCATGCGGTGTTCGACTGGGTCCTGATCTTCGGCTGGGGCCCCATTCCACCCATGGGAATGACCGGAGCGGCGGTGGCCACGATTGTGGCCTACGTTTTCACCGTCGCGATGTTCGTCCTGCTGATGCTGCGTCCCCACATTCGGGCGCGGTACCACCCCGGACGACACTGGCGACTCGACCTCGAACTCCTCAAGCGCCTCGCCCGCTATGGGCTGCCCAGCGGCATCCACTGGTTCGTCGACATCGCCGCCTTCTCCATGTTCATTTTCGTCGTCGGCACGATCGACAAGACGTCGCTGATGGCGACGAACATGGCTTTCAACATCAACTCGCTGGCGTTCATCCCGATGACCGGAATCGGCACGGCCGTGCTGACGCTCGTGGGACGGCGGATCGGCGAGAACCGCCCCGACCTGGCGGTCCGGTCCACCTGGATGGCCTTTTCCATCGCCGCAACATGGATGCTGTGCTTCGGCGCCGTGTTCGTCCTCGCGCCCGAGTTCTTCCTCAAGATCTATTCTTCGTATTCGAAGGATGACTCGATCGGGCTTGTCGTCGACGAGACCGTTGTGCTGCTGCGGTTCGTCGCGCTCTATTCGTTTTTCGACGGCATGGGAATCATTTTCGGATCGGCCGTGCGGGGGGCGGGGGATACGCTTTTTCCGCTGTTCATCTCGGCGGTCGTCGGCTGGACCGTCATGGTGATTCCGACGTGGTTCTTCGTGCATTCGGACCGGCCGGACCGTCTGATCCTCAGCTGGTGGTCGTGTTCGATCTACGTGATTATCGCGGGGCTTGGCCTGATGATGCGGTTCCAGCTCGGACCGTGGAAGCGGATGCGCGTCATTGAATCGCGATCGGAGATCGACGCCGAGAAGATCGCAGAGTCCGAGGGCCCCGCGGCGGCAGAGGAAGCAGAAGAATGCGTGAAGCTCGTCGAGGCCGTCCAGAAGAAGGTCGGACCGAAGGACGACTGAAACACGTCAGCGGGTGGCCGGTTCGGAATGGGAGGCCGCTTCGACCAGGGCCCGCTGTGTGTGCAGCGTGGCGATGTAGGCGGCGAATCGCGGGGAGTATTCCGGGTATTCCTGTCGCAGCCGGACACTGAGGGGGCCGGGCTTCGGATTCGTCTTCAGCTCTTCCAGATAGCCCAGCAGGACGTCGCGTGTATCGGGAGACGAATGCAGCAGAAAGTGCATCCAGGCCCACGACTCCTGGTAGTCGAACCGCTGCATCTGCGAAAACTCTTCGATACGTTCCAGCCGCGTCACATCGGGATGCCAGCCGTTCGCAAGCGCTTTGGGCAGCCGCGTCGCATATTCGGCGTTGAGCGTCCCGGGATTCGGCCCCGGCACCTCGAAGTATTCGGCAAGGCCTTCATCCAGCCAGAACGGCACCGTCTTGAGAGCCGAGTGCAGCAGACCGTGCGTGTACTCGTGCCTCAGGTCTTCCTGAATGCGTTCGCCCCAGAAGGTGTAAACCGCCAGCTCTTTCGACGTGCCGACAAAGTAGGCGCGACGGTCCGGCAGTCCGGGGTACGTGGCGTCGAGATACTTCCGATAGGTCGCATGATCGGAAAAGAGATAAACAGTGACCTGCTGGGTGTCAAAAGTCAGGTTGAGTGTTTCCGCAACCTGGCCTCGCAGCGTGACCAGATCCTGGATGAGGGGATGCTCCTTCGACAGCTTGAAGTCGCTGAGAACCAGGAGACGTTCCGACCGCACCGAGTATTTGGCCGGCCGGGTAACCACCTGATTGCGGCCCAACTGGCAGCCGGCCGCGAGGAACGCTGCGGAGAGAGCGGCGAGGAACCGTCGTCGCGACGAACGCGCCCCGGCATCGCCACGGTCGACGAGACCGGCGATGCAGGACGGTAGGTTGTCGTCTTCCCGCAACACGATTCCAACCTTTGCGATCGACTCTCCGAACTCGGTTACCAGTCGACGATGAACAGAGGCATGCGCCTTTATGCCGCGCGGTGTCGCAGCCTCACCTCGGGTTTGATGGTCCCTGCACCAACGGAACGCGTCTTGCCGATGCGAGCAGCGCCGATTTGGCCGGCCACGTCTCTCCACAACGCTCGACACATCGCTCGCTCCCGGCGTACGAAACTCGGCTTGCCCCAGCCGGCCGGTGCTGCCGAAAGATAAGCTCTCACAAACCGCATCCGGTCTGTCGCTTTCATCGAAGCCGACGATTCCATACTGCGGGCGAGCAACGCCAGCTGCGCCACTCGGTCGGGATGGCTCACGCAAGCCATCTTCCGGACCGCATGGAGATCATCGAACGAGACGGTGAGATCGTCCGACCCGGAGACGCGGAGCCCTTGGATCGAAAGCGAGTCATGCACGAATCCCGCATCGTGCAGACGGCGAATCAGACGAGCAGACTGTTCGATCAGCCGTCGGGACAAATTGGGTCGGAGCGAAGGCCAATCGCGCATCCGCAGAATGTCCTCCAGCGTCGAACGCGATCGGACGTCGAGCAGAAGGCGCGAGTGCTCGCCGGTCGCGGTGCGGTCGACGCAGGCCAGGGGAAGGACCGCCTGGATTCGACGCCTCAGCAGCGCGTGTCCCATCTCCCAGGCGGTTTGTGCGGCTCCCATTCCCGTCCAGCGGGCACGGAGTCGAGCGAGAAGCGAAGGGACTGGAGGGAAGCTTCGGACGACGATTTCCGCTCCGTCCGAATCGTTCCCGCTCATCGGAGACGCGTCCTCCGCCGCATCGCGCCATGCTTTCAAACGCTCCTTGCCGAAGGGGGCCAGGCCGCGACAAGCGACACCTTTCGAGTCCGCGACAATCAGACGGCGGTTGCCGCGCCGCCATTTCCGATCGCGCTTGGCGAAGGCCGATGCTTCGGCGGCGCGGCAGTGAGCATCAATCTGCCGACACGCCGCCGATTCGGCGCGAGGAGCGGAGGGAGAGTTGCGGAGTGTTCCGACTTCGTCCCACCATGCGGCGAAGAACCGCCGGCGATCGCTCGGGGTCGCCAGGCCCAGGAAGAAGTGATCGAACAGCGCGAGGTTGCGTCCCGCCGATTCCACCGAGAGGAAACGAACCGGCCGGATTTCGTGCAGATCGATCAACCAGACCGAAATGGCTTCGCCGCTGGAACGAACCAGGATGTTCCCCGCATGAAGATCGCGGTGAACGAACCCCGCCGCATGCATTCGTCCGATCAATCGACCAAGCTGGCACGCAAGCTGGGCGCGCTTCGAGCGGGCGAATTCCCCGGGCGAGCGGCGGTCATTCACGAATTCATCCAGCGGCATGACGTCGGGGATCTCTCGCGTCAGCAGCCAGCTTTCGCCCGTCCAGAGTCCCGCACGAACCGTGCCGACGGCAAGGGCCTCCACCGTAGGAATGCCGGCCCGACGGACGGCCTCAATCGCGTTCCATTCCCGCACGGCGGCCGGCGGCCGGACGAGGTGCGACAGTCGGCCCATCCAGTCGGTCACGGCGTATTTCTTGACGAACAGGATGCCCACCGGCGTGACAATCCGCAGAACGGAGCGATGAGGCCCGGACTTCACTGCGGAGACTCGCCCCTCAGCCGTCCAGCGGTCGATCGGAAGCTTTCCCTGCGGCAAGAGTTGCTCGACGAATTCCTCCTGGCACAGCCAACTCGATGTCGCGTCATGCACGCGAACGAACGCCGACGGCGGGTTGACGTCGGTGACAGCCGCTTCCGATGGCGCTGTGTGGCTGAGATTCGACATCGACGGACCCTGGACCGTTGCGCGTCGGGAACCGACTCTTGAGGAGGAAAGGTCTCCGGGTGGACAAACCGTTCCCAAACGATCTCGCCGATTCGCCGCCGTGCACGCGGGCCGAAGCCCTCTTCGTCCGAAGCTTCCAACCCCACACGGACGGAAGGGCGCATCGTCTGCAAGCGGGAGGCGAGGGGGCGTTCAGCGGCGGTCGTCGCGATCTCGCGACGTGGAGAAGGGGCGCGACAGGTCGTCAAAAAAATCGCGGGCCGACGTGTCGATGACCAGATCGGAACGGCCATGCTTGACGAGGTTTTTCACAAGGTCCGGATGGTCTTTCCACTCGCCCGCACCCCATTCGCGGATATCGCAATAGACCTCGGTGAGGGCCGCGCGCTGCTTCGGCACGCAGAGCCACTCTTTCTCGGTTCGCACCACGTGATAGTTGTAGCTGCCCCACACGCCGGCCGCTCCGAGGAGCATTCCGAAGAAGATCGCCGCGAGTTTCTTCATGAGTCACGTCCCTGTGACGAACGGTTTTCTGGAGGCGGCCTCAGGCGCACCTTCGTCGACGCCAACCTTCCGGGGAGGAAGGACGGGGATGGTCGCAAAATCGGGCCGGAAGCACAAGATGGGGTTCTGGCCGGCATAATCCTTCAAGTCGGCAAACTCCGCCGGCCGATTCTCAACCGAGGGGGACGTCTCCAGATGTCTTGGACTGCGCCACAAGAACCACGTGATTGGGCGCGCCTCGGGCTGTTCCGGGGATTCGCTCTGGTCGCGATGACCGTGGCGGCGTCCGGCTGCGTCGGCCCGGCCAGCATCCATCTCTCGCGGGTCCACTACAACAAGTCGGTTCATCAGACCAACGATGAAGAGCTGCTGCTCAATTTGGTGCGGCTGAGGTACTCCGAGGGCGTGACCTGGATGCGGGTCACGGGGGTCAACACTCAGTATGAGGCAAGTGCCCTCGGCGAGTCGGTCAGCGGAACGGATCAGGAGCTCCACACTCGACTGTTGACAGGTCGATTGTCGTTTGCCGACCGCCCGACGATCACATTCGATCCTCGCCGCAGCTCGGAGTTCACGCGGGCTCTTATCACGCGGCTCGACCCGAACACGATGCAAATTCTCGACGCCGCCGGATGGGACCCCGACCGGCTCTATCGTGTCTTCGTCGAGCAGGTCAATGGAGTGCCGAATGCGCTCGGGTCAGGCCGTCCGATCCCGTGCGATCCACCCGAATTCGCCGAGTTCCGCCACGCCAGCCGACTCCTGAGCCACTTGAGAGAGTCGCGTCACGTCGTCCTACGCACCGAGAAGGTCTTCGAGGAAGCTCCATCGACGGTGCCGCTCGACCGAATCGACGCCCGCGAACTGCTGGAAGCGCAGAAATCAGGCTACGGAGTTCGACCGATCAAAGGGGACGGGTTGCAGCTCACGCTGTCACGTCAGCGGCAGGTGATGCTCGTCGACCCTGTGGCGCGCCAGTCGCAAGACTGGCTTGAATTCGCGCGGCTCGTTCGGATCGATCCCGACCAGGAGCGTTACGAGTACCGGGTGGAAGCGAGCGGACAGTTCTTGCCCAACGATCCCTCTCAGCTGTTGCCGGAGATCACGATTTCGACGCGCTCGATTCTCGAGGCGATGTATTACCTGTCTCACGCCATCTGCGTTCCGGACGATCACGTGAAAAACGGCATTGTGGCCGTCACGCGATATCCGGACGGCACGCCTTTCAACTGGCTCCAGGTGACCGGTGACATTCTCCGCGTTGAGGTCTCGCGACTCCCGCCGAAGTGTGCTGCGGTGAAGGTGAAGCATCGCGGGCACTGGTTCTACATTCCGCGCGACGACGTGGCATCGCGAACCACCCTTTCGCTGATGCAGGAGGTGATCCGCCTGCAGAGGCTCGAATCAGGCGACAACTCGCCCACGCTGACGCTGCCTGTCGGCCGCTGATCGTCCTCGCGCACCCCACCCGTTGCGTCCCAGGTTCTGGCGTCACGTATTCGCATTTGATGAATTGATGTGATCTCGGTCGAATTTTCGTTGCGGACCAATCGGTGAATGATCACGATGCCCGGAAGCGAATGTGGCGGGCGTTCGTATACACTGGATTGGAGGCAAGCAACGATGATCAAGACGCGAACCCTTACACTGCTTGGGGCGGTCGTCCTTGGTGGCGTTCTCGGTTACACCGCGGCGTCTTCCAGCCTCCCTTCGGCCGCTCCGCTCGACGCGGCGGAGCGGTCCGGCAGAACGTTTGATCCGTCGAAAAGATCGCCGATTGAACTGCCCGACTTGACCGCTTCTTCCACGTTCACGCCCCCCGGGACTTCATGCACCGTCGGCGCCCCCGCACCGCATGAGTTGGCGCTGGCCGAACTCCCCGCGGGAATCGAAGTGGCCCAGGCGACGGCCAAACCCGCTGCAGGGGCGAAGAAGAAGCCCAATATCGTCATCATCTGGGGGGACGACATCGGGCAGTCGAACGTCAGCGCCTACTCAATGGGTCTGATGGGTTACCAGACTCCGAATATCGACCGCATCGCCAAAGAGGGAATGATCTTCACCGATTACTACGGCGAGCAGAGCTGCACGGCCGGCCGCGCTTCGTTCATCACAGGCCAGCACGGAATGCGGACGGGCCTGACGAAGGTCGGCATGCCCGGGGCGAAGGCCGGCATGCAGAAGGAAGATCCGACGATCGCCAATCTGCTGAAGGCACAGGGTTATGGCACCGCCCAGGTGGGCAAGAACCACCTCGGAGACCGCAACGAGTACCTGCCGACCGTGCACGGGTTTGATGAATTCTACGGCAACCTGTACCACCTCAACGCCGAAGAAGAGCCCGAACACCCGGATTATCCGAAAGACCCGGCATTCCGAGCCAAGTTCGGCCCGCGCGGCGTCCTCGACTGCATGGCGACGGACAAGGACGACGACACGGTCGATCCGCGCTTCGGCAAGGTCGGCAAGCAGACGATCAAGGACACCGGACCGTTGACCCGAAAGCGAATGGAGACGATCGACGACGACATCGCTGAACGATCGGCCGAGTACATCAAACGCCAGGCGAAGGACGATAAGCCATTCTTCATCTGGGTCAATTTCACCCACATGCACGCCCGCACGCATCCCAAGCCCGGAAGCGTCGGTCAGGCGGGGCAATGGCAGTCCGTCTATCACGACGTGATGATCGACCACGACAAGAACGTCGGCACGGTGCTGAAGGCCATCGATGACGCCGGCATCGCGGACAACACGTTCGTCATGTACTCGACCGACAACGGCCCGCACATGAACACCTGGCCGGACGGCGCCATGACGCCATTTCGCAATGAGAAGAACACCAACTGGGAGGGCGCCTATCGTGTCCCGTGCATGGTGAAGTGGCCGGGAAAGATCAAGCCGGGGTCCGTATCGAACGAGATTGTGTCTCACCTGGACTGGCTTCCGACGCTCCTGGCGATCGCGGGAGAAACAGAGGTCACCGATAAGCTGCTCAAGGGCCACAAGGTCGGCGATATCACCTACAAGGTCCATCTCGACGGGTTCAACCTCGTTCCGTATCTCACCGGCGAAGCGAAGAAGAGCCCGCGGGATTCGTTCATCTATTGCACGGACGAGCAACAGGTCCACAGCCTGCGGTACGACAGCTGGAAGCTGGTTTTCCTCGAACAACGCGCCCCCGGTCAACTGCTGGTGTGGGCCAACCCGTTCACGAGCCTGCGGGTGCCGAAGATCTTCAATCTGCGGACGGACCCCTACGAGCGGGCGGACATCACCTCCAATACCTACTACGACTGGTTGTTCGATCGGGCCTTCCTGCTCGTGCCGGCCCAAGCCTATGTCGGGAAATTCCTTGCAACGTTCAAGGATTATCCGCCCCGCCAGAAGGCCGACAGCTTCAATCTGGACAACGTGATGAAGAAGCTCCAGGACGGGGCCGGAAGCAAGTAGTCCTCCCGCGGTGCGTGGCCGAGGCCTCTTCTCGGCCACGTTGTTCCTCAGGAAGCATCGAAACACCATGAGCGGGGGACCTCCAGATCCCAGCGTCGATCTCGCGCTGCTCCGCACGGAATGGGCGCTCGAGAGGACACAGCTTGCCTGGATTCGCACGGCATTTGCGATGATCACGGTGGGATTCGCGCTGGACCAGGGGGCGGCTGCTCTGTTTGCGGCCCGTCTGGTCAAAACTTCCGAATGGGAGCGCAGCGGGCATGTCGGCGGCATCCTGTTGGCCGCGTCCGCTTCCGCACTGCTCGGGGTCGCGACCGTTCGCTACGTCACTCGCACGCGGGAACTGCATTCGGGAGTGAAGCCGCGACCCCTGCTCTTTCTGCCCGCGTTCCCTCTTTCCGTCCTCGTCGCGTTGCTGGGCGTTGCGGTCGTGGTCCTGCTGCTGATCTGGGGATGAGCGCTCGCCTCAACCTGCGGCGGAAACGACTGCGGAGCGACCCGCATCTTGTCACTGGAGCCGCGCCGTGAGTCACTCAGTCGGTCGGACAGCGATTGTGCTACTCCTGGCGGCGGCCATTTCGCCGCTCCATGCCGCCGATCCGCTCCCTTCCTGGAATGAGGGGGCGGCGAAGCAGTCCGTCCTGGAGTTTGTTTCGCGCGTGACCAAAGAGGGGAGCAAGGACTACATCCCGCCAGCCGAGCGGATCGCCGTTTTCGACAATGACGGAACTCTGTGGTGCGAGAACCCGGTTCCGTTCCAACTCGCGTTCGCTCTCGATTCGCTGAAGAAGAAGATCGAGACTCGTCCCAACCTGAAGGACGATCCCGCGGTGAAAGCAGCTCTCGCGGGGGATGTTCCCGCTCTGATTGAAGACCATCACAAGAATCTGCTGCGCGTCGTGGCCCTGACGCACGCCGGCATGACGACCGACGAATTCGAGGCCGAGGTCAACGACTGGATCCGTACCGCCAGACACCCCCGGCTCAACCGCCTTTACTCCGAGTGCATCTATCAGCCGATGCTCGAGGTTTTGTCTTTTCTGCGTGCTAACGGGTTTCAGACTTATATCGTCTCGGGAGGCGGGGCCGACTTCATGCGCGTCTGGTCCGAGCGCGTCTACGGGATTCCGCCGGAGCGGGTCGTCGGCTCCTACTCCCGGGTGAAGTTCGCGTGGCGCGGTGACAAACCGGTGCTGATCAAGACGCTCGACTCGCTCTACGTCGACGACAAGGAAGGAAAGCCACCCGCCATTCACGAGTTCATCGGCCGCCGCCCGGTGATGTGCTTCGGCAACAGCGACGGAGACAAGGCGATGCTCGAATATACGACGGTCGGCAATCCCCGGCCCAGCTTCGGCCTCATCGTCCACCACACCGACGCCGAACGCGAGTATGCCTACGATGCGAAGCCGAAAAGCAGCGGCAAGCTCGTCGAAGCCCTCGCTGACGCTCCCCAGCGCGGCTGGACCGTCGTCCGCATGAAGGACGGCTGGAAGCACGTCTTTCCGCCGGCGAAGGAGTCGAAGTGAGTCGGCTCAGGGAATCACGATTTCGGACTCTGCGTCGATCCGCGTGAGTCCAACCTTGTGAAATATCCGGAGTCCGTCATGGACTTCAGGGGAAAGCTACGGCCTCGACTGGAACTCGTCGGCTGCTATTTCATGCACGTCGGCCGTGGCTCAACCCCGAAGACATGGCTGACCTCTGGTGCTTCGAGGGACCGGCCGAGAGTTCTGAGGAGCTGGAACGAATCGTCACCTTCGTTGCGTGACGTACCTGCACCTTTCCTTGCTGCGATCCGAAGGTCGTGTAACCCGCTTGCAGTCCGGATTCCCTGGGCCGAGAATGGCCGAGGAAATGAACCGAAAATGTACCAAAGGAGTGACCGTTGCCTCGATTGTCCGAAGAACAGATCCGCCAAGGCATTCTTCATCCCGACGTTGATGTCCGGTTCGAATGCCTCCGTTATTTCTCCGAGGGAGACGGCCGAAACACCAGTGTGATGCCCGTCGCCATTGAGGCGCTGGAACGATTTGGGCGAATGAAGGCATTTCGATTCACTCATCCGATCGCCGACTTGCCTCAGACGCCTGAAACCATTGAGTGGGTCGTCGGGGAATTGTGCCGGCCGCCCGATCAGTCCGAGGACAACGAGAACTTCCTGAACATCCTCGCCAGACTGCTCTGTTACGCCGACCCGAGACTCGTTCAACCCTACGTCGAAGAGATCCAGAAGGCCCCCGGATTCTCCAAGACGTATTCCGCTGTTCTGAACTTTCGGCTCCGCACCCTGGAGTGGAACGGTTCGACTCTATGGAACGATCTGGAGAGGATCTGCGAGGAACGCAGGTCGGAGCGATACCTAAAGGGCGACTGGTTCAGCAATGCGAAGGATCTCGTCGAGGCCCTGGCCCGGCAGGGGGATCAGCACGTCGATCGCATGATGGCGCTGCTCGGCCAGAAGATCGAAAGCTTCGAGAACAATCCCTTGACTTGGATGGAGCCACTGGTCGTCCGCCTGGCCGGCGAGCTACGGCATGAGCCGGCGATTCCTCTTATCATCGAAAAATTGCATGAGGACGCCGATCTTCTGAGCGAGGAGTGCCAGACGGCACTTGCGAGAATCGGCTCCGACGCCGTCGTCGAAGCCATCGAAGCCGACTATCCGATCGGGGAATGGTCTTTCCGCCTCTACGCATCTGGCACGCTGGGCAGAGTTCATTCCGACCGGGCTGTCCGGGCCGGAATCCATCTGCTGAGGCAGGAAGGCGATGCCGACCTGCGGGACTGGCTTGCCCAATCACTCGCCGAACAGTTCTCCTTCGAGGGAAACGAAGCGGCTCGTGAGGTCTTGCTGGAAGATCCTGATGCCTTCGACCTTCAGTGCAGGCTGGTTCCTGCGTGCACCCTGATGGAACAGAGTTTTCCTGAGCTTGAGGGATGGCGGCGGGAGATCAGGGAGAAAAATCGTCGGAAGCCATTCCATTTCGGCGGCGAGGTTCGACGGTTGCCGGCGCCGAGTCCACCGAGCAGTGCCTTTCGGTCGAATGAATTGTTTTCGGCGCAATCTCATCCGACTCAACTCGTGGTCGACCAGAAAGTGGGGCGGAACGATCAATGCCCGTGCGGCAGCGGCAAGAAGTACAAGAAGTGCTGCATCAACAAAGGGAATTGAAGGCGAGCTGCGCTGAAGGAGCCTCGATTCCCGTTCAAGGGGCGCTTTGCATCACATGGATGTAGCGAACGGAGATCGAACAAAGGGAATACCGTGATGGACATCCTCCCCGAAGGAGCGATACGGTTGACGGGCTTTCGCAAGCAGCGAAGCCACGAGTGTGAAAAGCCAGTCATAACGTGGCTTCTGCGGACGCTGATCGGTTCGACCGAAGAAGAGGCGGCCCGCCTCCGCATCAGTGCGGAGAGGGTCGCGTCGACGTCACGCACCGCCTGCAGGATGCGCAGTGCATCGCTCCCGACCGGGTGATCACAATCGTCGGCTTCGACAAGATGAGCCTCAAGAAGCGGCGCAGGCTCTACGTCACCATTCTCACGGACCTCAGCAGTCCGAAGTCGCTGCGGACCCTGGCGGTGTCGAAGGGACGCGATGAGGCAGCGGGGCGCAATAATTGCGTCACCCTCATTCTGCCGAGACTTGACGACAGGTCGTGGTGACAATGAATCGAAGTCCGGCGCGTCAATGCGTGGCGACTTAGACGAAACCCGACTACTTCGACGCGTCTTTCGCCTTTGCTTCGGCTTCGATCTCGGGGCCGAAGCCGGCCATCGCCCTGGTATCCGGCGAGGGGGCTTTCCTTTTTCCCGCCAGGACATCCTTCACGACTGTCTGCAATTCCTCGGTCGTGCCGCGGAAGGTGCGACGCAGATAGATCTCGCAGTGCGTGAACCCCCAGCGCGTCGTTTTGCCGTCGGTGGTCGCCATGACCTGGAACCACGTCCCGTTCGTAAAGGCCAGCATCATTTGCGAGCGCTTGTCCTGCTTGCGAATAAACGCGATGACAGGCGTCCTGGGGGCAACCCGCTTCAAGAGCTTCGGTGTGTGCTTCTCCTTATCACCGGTCAGGTTGACCGGCAGTTGCTCGAACCCTGCGGTCCCCTTCCACTCCTCTTTGAGGCGGAGCGTCATGGAAGGACGGTCCGGATCAACCCGCTCGACTTCCAGGAGCACGATCTGCTCCGAGTCGTCGATCAGGCTTTGCAGCGGAATCAGGGCCTGAATCACCGCCCAAGCGGGAGCGACAAGAGCGAAGCTGGCCACCAGAGAAAACGCGGCAAGCCGCGCGCGTCGGCCATAGTGCATCGGGGCGGAATGTTTGGAGTGAGAGACCGGCATGGATCGTTCGATGGAAGTGTATTGACGCCGGTTGAGCGGTCCGCCTTACGACGATCGCTTCTTCTTTTCGTGATGTCGGCGGATGATGTCGGCAGCCTCTTCCGAAACGGTGCGGAACGCTTTCTTGTCCTTCAGATCGCTCACGGCGTGGCCCTCTTTCCTGGCCATTCCCGCAGCATCCGAATCGACGCGCAGTGCACCGGAGTTCGACACGGGAGCGGCTTCGACCGGCGGTTTGAGCGCCTTGGCGGTGACTATGGTGGTGTCAGACGTCTTGATCTGGTCGCTCGAATCTTCATCGGTCAACCAGGTGGCGATGTCGTCGTCGGTCGCCTTCTTGGCCGGCTTCGCGGCCGCACCCCTGGCGACCTTTTGCCCGACGCTCGCGGCAGCCAGCAGCTGTGGAGCATCCGACTTTGATTTGGCCGCCGCGGTGGAGTGCGGTGCGGGGACTTGACGGGCGGACGCCTCGTGCCCTGCCGTGTCCGTGATGGTCGTCTCGCTTGCGGCGGGCGACAGTTCCTTGGGACGCGGCACTTGGAAAATCATCGGTCCGGCACGAAGCAGGTCGCCCGGGCGAAGCAACACCTCCCCCTCGATCAGGACGTCATTAACGTACGTGCCGTTGCTGCTTCCCAGGTCGCGAACGCGAAGTCCGGCGGCCGTGGAGGTCAACGCACAATGCTGGCGGCTGATGTCGTTCGAGTTGAGACGCAGCTGACAGCTTTCGTCCCGCCCCAGGATGATTTCACCTTCCGGGAGCGTCAGCTTGCGTCCCTGCAGCTTTCCGGAATGAATGAGCAACTCTGCCATGATGTGTGCCGTACTCGAAGCGGTTCGTGGTGCTTGGCTGCGCCGGTGGATTGACGCGTGAAACCCGCCCCAGGTTCCCACGGGTGGAGGAATCGAGCCGAAGTCTCGACATCAGTGACGCGATCCCGGGGCCATTCATGACCTGCTTTACTTCTTAATCATGTCGAGGAACGATCACAGGCTCTCCGCATTCGGGACACGTCATTGCCTTGCCTCGGTGCGCGACGCTGACCTTGAACCGCTTGCCGCAACGGCATGAGAACCGGACCCGCCCTTCTTCGCGCGGATGATCCTGATGAACCCGTTCCCACGCCTGCTCGGAAACAGACACAATCGCCTTCACCAACTGTTCGGCACTGAAGGGCTTGGTGATGTAGGAATCTGCCCCGACGCGCTCCGCAAGAGTGCGGCTATCCTCCAGGTCGATGGCCGTGACCATGATCACGGGGACGTTCTTGTCGGTCTTCTTCAATCGCTCGCAGACTTCAAATCCGCTTTCGCCCGGAAGGATGACGTCGAGGAGCACCAGATCGGGCTTCCACATCACGAAGGTCGCCTGCGCCTGGCCACCATCCTTCGCAATCTGGACGCGGAACCCGTGCGTTTCCAGGATCTCTTTCGTGGTGGCGGCCTGGTCGGGCTCATCCTCGATGAGGAGGATCTGGTGCGCGACCACTTCGGTGCGGTTCCAGTCGCGCGCCTCCGCATTCATCGGATGCTCCCCAACAGCCGAGCTCGATTTGCCGGGTCGATATCAGTTTATGGATAGCCGAATCGGAGCCTCAAAGCAATCTCCTTTTTGCGGGGGAAGATTTCCTGTGGGAGAGGCGGTTTTTGATTGACAATCTGGCAGTCCCCGCACACGATAGGAACTGAACACCCCGCACACTCGGATTCCCGTCTGTGTCTTCCGTGCGACGGATTCGCACGAAATAACCCACCCCATCAACAACGGACTGTCTGATCGAGCGGTTCCCGCTCTTCGCACTCCACCCTTTTATTCGAGCCCTCCGTGCACTCGATTCCGGTCATCGGACTCGTGGGCGGCGTCGGTTCCGGCAAAAGCAGTGTGGCGCGCGCTGCCGCGGAGTTCCGCTCGCCTTCTTGGCCATCTGATTCCTTTTCGCAATCCGACATCGTCATTATCAGTGGAGACTCCGCAGGACACGAAGTGCTGCGGGATGCGGACGTCCGTCAAAGTCTTGGTGAACGTTTCGGTCCCTCAATTCTGGATGAAACTGGAGAAATCATTCGGCCGGCGCTGGGCCGGCTGGTGTTCGGAGAAGACAAAGAGGCAGAACGCGCCCGGCGCGATCTGGAGGCGATTGTTCATCCGAAAATCCGTCAGCGTCTGGAGCAGCAGATTCGCGGCGCCCGATCCAATCCGCAGGTCCGGGCGATTCTTCTGGATGCGGCGATCCTTCTCGAATCCGGGTGGAGTGACGTGTGTGATGCCGTGGTCTTCATCGACACTCCGCAGGCGGAAAGACTGAAGCGGGTGGCGGCAAGCCGCGGTTGGACTGCGGATCAGCTCGCTCGCCGGGAAGCGAGCCAATGGTCCCTGGAGAAAAAGAAAGCCGCTTCCGATTTCGTCATCAAGAATGAGGGAGACCTTCAGACGGCAGGCCGGGAACTGGCGGTGTGGATCGACCGACTTCTGAAACGTCTGAAACCCTGAGTCGAAGGAACACTAGCCGGTTTCGCTTTCGCACTCACAATTCCCGTCAACTCGCCGTATCCACCGTCTCCCCGGAGACAATGAGTCTGTTGAATGCCAACCTGATTTCGCCGGACGTTCAATCGGCCGATTTTCCAAAGAGGTCCGCCAGGGAATGGGCGGGCGATGCCGGCATCAGGGACGCTTGATCTATTGTCCGCATTCCCACCCCGGACGTCTCCCGTCCGACACGTCTGACTCGCCCGAGTGGTCGGCTCTGCCGGCTCCCTTCTGATCCGGTTCCTTCCCACGGAACCCGTCTCGACAAGGCCCTCGCCGTGACCGATTCTCTTCGCAAGTTCACCGGCACCGGTCTGACCCGGTCCATGAAGCCCCGTCCGTCGCACCCGTCCAACGCAGCGGCCGAACGTGAACCTGTTGATCCGCCCGCTCCTTTGGCGCCGCCCGGCGACGATTTCGGGCCGGTGATGAAGAAGCCCGCCACCCCGACCGCCGTCCTTGCCTCCGAGCTTCCGCAGGACGACGACGACAGCGATGCGCTTTACGACTCGGAGTTTCCGGTCGAGGGACGGTACGAAGAGATCAAGAAAGGGAACGTCCACATCGCCGAGCTCCAGAAGCTCTCGATGAAGGAACTCCTGCTGCATGCCCGGCAGGAAGGGATCACCGAATACGCTGGTCTCAAGAAGCAGGACCTCATCTTCAAGATCCTCAAAGAGAGGACGAAGATGAACGGACTGATGTTCGGCGAGGGAACTCTCGAGATCCTCCCGGACGGTTTCGGCTTCCTCCGCAGCCCGGACTATCACTACCTCCCCTGCCCGGACGACATCTACGTCTCACCCAGTCAGATCCGCCGCTTCGGGCTGCGGACGGGCGCGACCGTCGCCGGACAGATCCGTCCGCCGAAAGAGAACGAGCGCTATTTCGCGCTGCTGCGGGTCGAGGCCATCAGCGGGCAGGACCCGAACAAGCTTCATGAAAAGGTCCCCTTCGACGACCTCACCCCGCTGCATCCCGAGAAGAAGCTGAAGCTCGCTCACGACCCCAAAGAACTCAGCACGCGCGTCGTCGACATCGTGGCGCCGATCGGCCTGGGGCAACGGGCTCTCATCGTCTCGCCCCCGCGGGCCGGCAAGACCGTGCTCCTCCAGCAGATGGCGAAGGCGACGCTGGTCAACCACCCCGA
>JADZEF010000193.1 GCA_020850695.1 Planctomycetaceae bacterium
CCATCGCCTTCTGCACTTCCGGCGCGACGTCCTGACGCTTGGAAACCGGAGTCGGAATCCAGGCGAATTCGATCACGAACGTTGTCCGCGGGATGTCCCGCGTCTCGTTCTTGGCCTCTTCCTTATCTCCCGGGAGGATGACGGGGCGGGCTCCGCCCACGCCTGCACCCGGCAAGCCGGCGCCGGCGGCCATCGGCATGGGATTCGCGCCGAGCACGTTGCCCGCACCAACGCCCATGGGTCCGCCGAGGCGGCCCCCTTCCAACCTTCGCTTGCCTCCGTCCGGGCTGAACTTGATGAGCCCTGGCGGGGGGGATTGAGTCACGGTGGCGTGCGAGATGCCGAGCTTGCGGACTGGAACGGGCGGGGTATCGGGGGCCTGGACCGTCCACTTCTGCAGGTTGGCCAGCAGCGTGGTGATGACGTAGCGGTCGCCGCGGCCGTCGGGGTCGGTGCTGTCGTGGTAGTGGACCCCTTCCAGATGGAAGAGGTAGGCGGGCTTGTCCCCCTCGACTTTCGGAGCTTCGGTCTGCTCGGTCGACGGTGCGGGGAGCATGCGGAGCTTGGCCTGCTGCGGCAGCGCCGTGTACCACGGCGAAAAGTCCGTCATCTTCTTGCAGGTGATGGCGTTGATCTTGATGCGGTTCTTTTTCGTCGGGTCGGACTCGTCCTTGTCGTCGTTCTGGTCGCGGGGGAGGCACTGGTTGATGGCCTTGTAGACTTCGAGCCAGAGCTCGCGGGTCTCGAGGTTGCCCACCAGCAGGGCGCCTTCGTCCATGATTTTTTTATTTTCCGTTTCGGCCGTCCCGTACTTATCCTTATAGCCTTTGACTTCCTGCTGGAGCGCCGAAACCTTGTCTTCTCCCGCCTTCCAGCGATCTTCACTGACCGACTTATAGACCATGCCATAGCCGACGGCCGAGCCGGCGAGGCCGACCAGCAGCGTCGCCGCAGTGACGGCCGCCCACGGCTTCTTCTTGCGGATCTTGCGGGCGGTGGCGATCTCCTGCGGAAGCAGCGTCGTATGGATGCGGGTGAGGCCGAGCCCCTGCAGGGCGAGCCCGTACGGCACCGCAAAGCTCAGAATGTTCTCCTCGAATAGGGGCGCCTTCAGCACCGTATCGCCGGCCAGCCCCTGGAAGGTGTCGATCTTCTCGACGTCGTACTGCAGGTTCTGCTGGAGATACTTCTGAAGGCCGGCCAGCTTGAAGCCGTTGCCGAGGCCGAGGACCTTCGTGATCTTGGCGTCGCGGTTGACGCTCGAGAAGTAGCCGATCGACCGCTGGATTTCCGAGACGTAATCGTTGAACACCGGGCGCAGCGCCTGGAACACCGCCCGCGGATCGGGGGCTTTCGTCGCGTTGCACTTGAGGTGCTCGGCCTTGGCGAAGGTGAGCTTCATCTCCTTCGTCAGGGCGCGGGTGAAGTGGTTGCCGCCGATCGGGACGTTGCGGATCCAGATCTTCACGCCGTTCGAGACGAGCAGCGTGGTGTTGTCGGCCCCCATGTCGAGAACGATGCTGTATTCGTCGGACGGCGGGGCGGCGTCTTCGCCCAGCCGGATGCCCATGCGGTCGTAGCTGAGGAAGTTGTAGAGGCCGAGCGGGGCGATCTGGATCAGCTCGACTTCGACCTTCTGGGTGAGGAACGGCCGCAGCTGCTGCATCACCTGGTCGCGCTTCATGGCGAACAGGCCGACCTCGGCATCCAGAAGGAATCCCCCTTCGGCGCTGCCGGCCCCGAGGGTCTGGTAGTCCCAGATGACCTCTTCCAGCGCGAAAGGAATCTGCTGCTTCGCTTCGTACTTGACGATGTCGTGGACCTTCCCCTGCTCGACGGGGGGAAGCTGAATGAAGCGGGCGAGGGCGCTCTGCCCCGGCACGCTGATGCACACGACGTCCCCCTTCAGGTCGTTCCGCGAGAGGAACGTCTGCAGGGCCTGGGCGATCAACTCCTCTGGCACCGCATCGGGCTGGCTCAGGATTTTCGGATGGGGGACGTAGTCGAACGCGACGGCCAGCGCCTGCTGCGCGGCCTCGGCATACCGCAGCCGGATCGCCTTCAGCCCGGCCTGACCGATATCAATGCCCCACACACCGCGCGTTTCAGCCATCTCAACAATCTCCAGAGCGGAGAATTTCTCGAATGAGAATCTCACAAGGTCAGGCTATCACCGCATTTGAAGCAGTGTCAACAAACTCATCCCCAGCCCCGCCGTTTGCCACGGCACAACCGGATTAACCGCTGCGGTCCGTCACCCCGAGGGGGCCGCGCCCCTTCCTGTGGAATACGGACACCAAGGTTGTGACGCGCCGCCGCCGTCCACAGTTCCGGTGGATTTCGACAATCTGAACCGGACCCGACGTCCGGCAAGGCAAAAAGGAGAATTCGCAAGGAGAACCCGCGGCCAGCAGAAACCTGGCCCGAGAAGGGATCGATCGAGCAGCGGTCGACCAGAAATTGAGATGTTTGATTCTCCGCGGAAGTTCCCCGAAAGTCAATTTTGTCTCCGGAATTGGAGAGGCCAGCACTGGCCGGGAGCCCCTCCGCTCGCATTGCTGCCCATTCGAGTGACTTCAGGATTCCACGGCCCTGCACCGGCCACCGAGCGGCTTGCAACCCGGGAAGGGCACTTGCAGAATGCGGCTGTGATTCGGCCCGCTTCATCCGCGCTCTCCGGAGTCCCTGCATGCGTCGCGATTCTGTCTCCGCATTGCTTGTCGCCAGCCTGATTGTGCTCGGTGCCGCTCTTCCCTCGCTGGACGCCCACGCCGAGGACAAGCCGATCGTGGCGGTCACCCCCGAAGAGGCGGGGCCGGACTTCGCCATCCAAGGGGAATACACGGGCGAGGTGAAGCATGGCGACGTCGCCGCGAAGGTCGGCGTGCAGGTGATCGCCCTGGGGAAAGGAAAGTTTCACGCGGTCGGTTACATCGGCGGGTTGCCAGGGGACGGCTGGGACCGCAAAGAGAAGAAGGAAGCGGACGGCGAGCTGAAGGACGGCGTGGTGACGTTTCAGGGAGAAAAAGGGCTGGGCGAAATCAAGGACGGCGCGCTGACGGTGAAGACGGCCGGGGGAGACGTCCTCGGAACGTTGAAGCGGGTGGTGCGAAAGAGTCCGACGCTCGGCGCGAAGGCCCCCGAAAAAGCGGTCATCCTGTTCGACGGGACATCCGCCGATCTCTGGAAGGATGGACGCACCACGAAGGACGGGCTGCTGATGGAAGGGACCACCAGCAAGCCGATGTTCCAGAGCTTCACGCTCCACCTCGAATTCATGCTGTCGTTCATGCCCGAGGCCCGCGGCCAGGGGCGGGCGAACAGCGGCGTCTATATGCAGGGACGCTATGAAACCCAGGTGCTCGATTCCTTCGGCCTCGCCGGCAAGGACAACGAGTGCGGGGGGATCTACAGCGTGAAGGACAGCGACGTCAACATGTGCTTCCCGCCCCTGTCTTGGCAGACGTACGACGTCGACTTTACCGCGGCGAAGTACGACGAAGCGGGCAAGAAAACCGCCAACGCCCGCATGACGGTGAAGCTCAACGGCGTCGTAATTCACAACGACGTCGAAGTGCCGAAGTCGACGACGGCCGCCCCCGTTCCCGAAGGGCCCGCCCCCGGACCGATCTACCTTCAGAACCACGGCAACCCGATCCGCTTCCGGAATATCTGGCTGTTGGAAAAGAAGTAAGAGACTCGCACTCAACTGCGTTTTTCCCGCCGAGATCGGAACGGGATCGCGTTCGGGGACGCCATTCGTCGAGCCCGACTCCATCTGTCTTTGAGACCGCAACGATCACGACGAAACCGACCTGAGACTCAAGATTCTCCCCAGCCTCTGCGTCTTCCCTCTGCGGACTCTGCGTTCATTGATTCTTCCTGTTTCGTCGAGACGGAAAGCAAAAGCCAGAAGTCACGAACGCAGAGGTCGCGGAGGGCAGACGCAGAGAGGAGGGAGACCGCCGTGTGACGCCGAAACAGGGATGTGCGATCGTGAGCAGGATGAGATGGGTGGCATGCTCTGTGCTGCGTCCTGAACAGCTCCCACGGAACTGTGTGTTCAAACCGAGTTTGGAGCGGGATCTCGCTCAGGTTTGCTCGCCTCTCAATCGGAAATTGCGTCGCATTGGCCGGTCATTGCTACCGGGTGGATCATTGACCTGCCGCCGAAGTTCGAACTGCAAATCAGGACACTTTGATGACCAAGTCGACCTACCGCGCCGCCATCATCGGCCTCGGGTTTATCGGAGCGGGGGACCAGGTCTCGGGAGATGCGCTCGGACAGCAGGTCGCTCACCTCGACGGGACCCACTTCGCCGCACTCAGCGGGCATCCGCGCGTTGAGGTGATGGCGGGATCGAGTCGTGATGAAGGGCGGCGTCAGCGGTTCGCTGCCCGCGCTCCCGCCGCCCGCACCTTCGCCGACTGGCGCGAGATGCTCGACTCGCAGCGGTTCGACATCGTCAGCGTCGCCACCTACGCCCCGCAACATGCGGAGATGGTCATCGCCTGTGCGGAGCGGGGCGTTCCCGTCATCTACTGCGAGAAGCCGCTCGCCACGCGGTTGAGCGACGCCGACCGCATGCTGGCCGCCTGCCAGGCGTCGGGGTCGCTGCTCGTCGTCAATCACAATCGCCGCTACAACCCGATGTATCTCCGGCTGCGGGAGTTTGTCGCGGGGGGCGGCCTCGGCGATCTCACGTCGGCGTCGCTGCAGTGGGGAACGGGAAGGCTGGGGAACGTCGGCACGCACATGTTCGATGCGGTGCGGCTGGTGACGTCGCGCGAGATCGTGGCGGTCTCGGGAACGCTCGATCCGGCCGGCCGCCCCGATTGCCGCGGCACGTCGTTCCATGATCCGGGGGGATGGGGCGTATTGCGGCTCGAAGGGGGCGTTCACGTGACCGTCGATGCCTCGGACATGGGGCGCGTTCCGCCGCGGATCGAACTCAACGGCACGAAGGGACGGGCGACGACCGGCGTCGACAAGGTGCAGATCGAACTGTGGGACGGCACCCGCGAGACGTGGCCCGGGCCGGGTGTGTCTCCGACGGGGATGGACCGGGCGGTGGCGTCGATCGTCGACCATCTGGATGGTGTGCGGGCCTTCCCCTGGTCGCCCGAAGAGTCGGTGCGGACGCTCGAAGCGATCGTCGGTTTTCACGTCTCGGACGCCGAGCGTTCGGCGTGGATTTCCCTGCCGCTCAGCGGGCCCGATCGCGATCGCGAAGTCGAGTCGGGCTGATGCTACTTCGCCGCTGCCGGCGTCCGTTTGTGGGCGGAGAAAGCGAGCCGCTTGCCATCCGGTGAGAACGACGGATCCTGCACGCGGCGGTCGGCGGGAAGCCAGGTCTGAAGTTCAGGCTTGGGGCCAGGCTTCGGGCTGTAGGCGTAGAACTGCAGCAGGTTGTTGCGTTCGACGCACGGCAGTGCAATCAGGATCTGCTTGGTGTCCGGGTTCCACGCCATCGCTTCCATCCCCGGCCCTTCATGGATGGTTTCCAGTCCCTGCTTCGATCCCTCCGCACTCACGCTGAAGATCGCCGTCTTGCCGTCCCGCTTGCGGGCGCGGAACGCAATGAAATTGCTGTCGGGGGACCAGACAAAGTTCCAGTAAATCTGCTGAAACGGCGGCTGTCCCTCGAAAAGTGACTGCGTCGTCCCTTCGACGAGGTCGAAGATCACGATGTTGCCGCCTCGGGTGTAGGCGATGCGGGTTCCATCGGGAGACCAGTCGGTTCCCCAGCCTCCTTCGTCAAGCAGGGCGGGGGCCTCATCGGGGTCGTTGGCGTTCAGCACCCAGACTCCCTTGCCATAGCGCGAATAGGCAATGCGGTTTCCTTTGGGGGAGAAACTCGGCATCGCTCCGTCCCCAAAGAAGACCGGATTCGTCCCGTCCGCGTTCACCACGACGATGCGGGCCTGCGAGCCGTTCTCGCCCTTGCCCGGCCGCCAGGCGTCGAAGGCGATCTTCCTGCCGTCGGACGACCAGTCGGGAGAACCCTGCGAGCCGTACTCGGGAAGATTCGCCAGCGGCTTGAGGCCCGTGCCGTCGACGTTCGACAGAAAGATCCGCGTCGAAAATGTCTCTTCGTCGGCATTCCTGTCCTGCGCTATCAACGGGTCCGCAGCGCCGACGAAAATCGCCGCCCACAACAGCAACCTGAGCGATTCCGTCAGGAAGGTCCCCACTTGGCGAGTGTGCAAGCTCAGCATGTTCTGTCACCTGACGGGTGCGGGGTTGAGCAGAAAACAAAACCACCCTCTCGTCCGTATTGGATGAGAGGGTGGCGCGGGGATCAAGAGATTTCTGTCGGAATCCGCCGAAGCGGATCACTTCTTGAGTTCGGCTTCGATCGCGTTGACGACGATCGGGCTCGACGGCTTGACGCCGGTGCGGAAGCGGGCGGCGACCTTCCCATCCTTGCCGACCAGGAACTTTTCGAAGTTCCACTTCACCGGGCCGGCGTCCTTGGCGTAGCCGGCTTCCGAGGTGAGGTACTTGTAGAGCGGGGCCTGCTGGTCGCCGTTGACGTCGACCTTCGAGAACATGTCGAACTTCACGTCGTAGGTCTTCGAGCAGAACTCGGCAATTTCCTTTTCGCTGCCCGGCTCCTGGCCGCCGAACTGGTTGCACGGCACGCCCAGAACGGCGAGGCCGTCCTTGCCGTACTTTTCGTGCAGGGCTTCGAGTTCCTTGTACTGCGGGGTCGCCCCGCACTTGCTGGCGACATTGACGATCAGCAGCACCTTTCCCTTGTACTTGGCGAGGTCGACGTCCTTGCCTTCGATCGACTTGAGCGTGTTGCCGAGAACAGGGCCGACGTCGGCCTTGTCTGCGGCGGCGGCGATCGCCCCCAGCGAGAACACTCCGGCGAGGGCCATCGGAACGAATAGAGCTTTCAGCATGCTGATCTTCTCCCGCGTGTCATTCGGTGAAATGAATCCGGTTTCCGTCTCCGGCCGAACGCAGCGGCCCCTGCCGTCGCGTCGGCCCGTCGCATCAGTCTAGCTGAATTCGTTCTTGGAGAGAAACGAGCAAGGAACCTCCGGCGCCGGAAGCGCGGGAGCCGATTTCCGCATTGCGTCAATGGTGGACTTGAGAGACGCGGCGAGCATCACAACGCCGAAGGCGTACAGCACATTCGCGTTCCCCGCTCGCGTCTCAACGCAGAAACTGGGCAATTTCTGCAACGGAAACTTGCTGGGCCCCACGCCGGAAGCGCGCCTCGGTGGAATGTCATCGCCACGCGCCGAGCGGGGACGGCTCCATTGGCGCGTCGTCCGAACTGGGGACAATCGACCGCAGCGCCTCCCGCGAATCAGCGCTTTCGAAGCAGCTGTGCGGCAAGGTGATCTTCTTCCTCTCGTCCCTCGCGTGTCCTTGGAATGTCCCCCATCACGATCCGCCGCGCCTGCCTTGAAGACGCCGAGACGCTCGCCCGGTTCAACGAGGCGATGGCCTGGGAGACCGAGCACAAGCGTCTCGACCCCGCCACAATCCGCGCGGGGGTGCGGGCGGTCCTCGGCGATGAGTCGAAAGGACGCTACTTCGTCGCCACGGAGCCGGCCGCTTGCGGCGTCGCGGGCCCTCAAGACGCGCCCCGCGTCATCGGTCAGGTGATGCACACCCGCGAGTGGAGCGACTGGCGCAACGGCGACATCTGGTGGCTGCAGAGCGTCTACGTTCATCCCGACTTTCGCGGCCGCGGAGTCTTCCGCTCGCTGTTGCAGGCGGTGCTCGACGACGCCCAGTCCACACCCGGAGTCGTTGGCGTGCGGTTGTATGTCGAGCGGGAGAATGACGCCGCGAAGTCCGTTTATCGAAAGCTTCAGTTCACCGATGCCGGCTATGATGTGTTCGAGAGGATGCTCTCCGGGACTTGATTGAGAGCAAGACCGAGGACGAGAGTTTCGATAGGAGCGATCGATGCTGGCGAAGCTCAAGTGCTCGAACTGCGGGGCGGAAATCTCGAACCTCAACTTCGGCCAGCCGAAGTGGTATTACGTCATGCCGTCCTGATCCCCCTGCTTGTGGTGATTCCGCTGCTGGCACGCACCTGGCTTGACCGTGCCGACCCGACAAAAGAGCTGACCATCAGCAACATCGAGCAGCGTCGTGCGGGAGACTCCCTCGAAGTCCTCGGTCTCCTCACGAACGAGGGAACCAACCGTTGGACCAGTGTGACGATCGAAGTCGAATTCTACGATCCGAGCGGCCGTTTCCTGGATGAGACAAGCCAGTACCTGCCCGGCGACATCGGCAGCCGGGCGACCGAGCACTTCAAGGTCCGCATCTCGAACCCGTCGGCCGAAGTGACGGCCAACGATACAAAAATGGTCGTCAAAGTCGGCGGCGGCCTCTCGCGGAACTTCTGATGCACGAACTCAGCCCGAGCGGCCAGAAGCCGTTGACGTCGGACTGACTCGCACGTTTCGAGCCGGACGATGGGGTGCCATGCGTCCAACTTTGGGGAAGCATGTGTTTTACTCTCAACAAATGCGGAAGCATGCATGCTCCGAACTGCAATCAGGGCGCCCCTCATTCGGTGGACAATGCCACCATGGCGACGGAAACCACACGGCCGAAGTTGTCGGCGACTGAGACCAACCCGTCGCGGATCGGATTGAGTTCGATCAAAAATCCAAGAACGACGATCGCGATTCCCCAGAGTAGAAGGCCAACAAGTGATCGGGCCAAAGTACAGTTTCGGGCC